>DVHE01000023.1 GCA_018712245.1 Candidatus Avoscillospira avicola
CCCCAAAGGGGTTAAGGTAACGCCGTTTGTGTGCGTATTCAGTTTTTAACACATTCCCTGTCTATCCGCTGTCCGCAAAACCATTGATTTTATTAGCTTTTTGCCGCTATCGCTATCACACCTCATTATTAAAAATCCCCGGAAGTATGCCGGGCAGCGTGTAGTCATCGGCTCGGTGACAGACGGATACCTGCCTCAGGAGGAGCAGTTCGGCAATACCCGCAGGCTGTTGGAGCAGCTGAAAGGCAGCGGCGCGGAGATTCTGATCTGTACCAAATCCGACTTGGTGGTGCGGGACATCGACTTGCTGAAAGAGATGGGAAAAGTCACTGTTTCCTGGTCGATTAACACGCTGGATGAGGGTTTCAAAAATGACATGGACAATGCCGTCAGCATCCAGCGGCGGTTGGACGCCATGAAGCAGGTCTATGATGCAGGCATCCGCACCGTGTGCTTTATCGCTCCGGTTTTTCCCGGTATCACGGATTTCGAGGCCATCTTCCACCGGGTGAAAGACCAGTGCGACCTGGTGTGGCTGGAAAATCTGAATTTGCGGGGCGGCTTCAAAAAAGACATCCTGGCCTATATTCAGGAGAAATACCCTGACCTCATGCCGCTGTACAACGCCATCTATACCAGAGGAGACAGGGGCTATTTCCGGGAGTTGGAGGAGCGGGCAGAGCGCCTTGCGAGAGAATATGATTGTCCCTTTGTGGACAACGAACTCCCCTACGGCCGGGCAGAGCCGGGGCATCCGGTCATCGTGGATTACTTTTATCACGAGGAAGTGCGCGGCTCGGAGAACACCGGCCTCAGGAATCGGTGAACCCCCTTGGCGCAAAGTGAACCCCCTAACGCAAAAGGGAGTTCATTTGTATCACAATTAGGGCCATTTGCCAAAATGGGCACTGCTTATGAAGCAGTGCCCATTTTTATAATTTGCTTCGGAGGGATCTGTATGCCGGACTATAAGGCGATGTATTATCACCTGGCAGGGCGCATGGCAACTGCGATAGATGCGCTGGAAGCGACCACCAAGGCACTGGTTGACATCACGGAAAAGCTGAAGCTGGCGCAGCAGACCACGGAGGAAATGTTTCTTTCTGCGCCTGACGACGATGTGGATTCTCAGGACAACGTTTCAGAGTGACAGACTGTCGAAAAGTCCGGCAAAGGCTGGGCTTTTTTGCATATCTTTGGTACAATGGGATCAGAGGTGCGTAAGCTGCTGGAGCGTGGGAAAATGGAGCGCGGCACACAGCGGGACAGGGTCGCTTGCAGACTGGGAAAGGGATAGGACAATATGGAGATACGGTATTCCAAAGCGGCGGTAAAGGCCATAGAGGCAATGGATCGCCCTACAAAGGCGCGAATTCGCGCTGGAATCCTCGGTCTGACGCAGAAGCCGCCCCAGGGCGATATCAAGCCCATGCAGGGCTACCATGACGGACGGCAACGGCTCCGGGTGGGAAAGTATCGAATTATTTACAAATTCGGCCTTGAAATGCAGTTGGAAATCCTGCATATTATAGATATAGGCAGCCGGGGCGATATTTACAAGTAGGAAAGGAGCCTGAGCGTATATGGCACCCATTGCACAGCAGATTGCGGACATGGTGGATATGCTGCCTGCCGAAGACCAGGCTCTGGCCTTTGAGCTGGTAAAGAAATTAGTTTTGGCCTGGGACCCTGATTTCACCAAGACTACCCCCGCTGAGAAAGCCGCCATCGACCAGGCGGCAGCAGAGCTGGAGGCCGGGGACTATGTCTTAGACCAGGCAATCCACTGGAACTGAGCCGGGGGCAATCCCCGGCCTTTTTGCACCCGCTCCAGGGGGGCACTATGCGCCCAGAAACCGGCGCTTGTGCATTCCAGAAATTAAGAGGGTTTTGACCACTAATTTTACCTCTTAGAGAATTTACAGCGCTTTTCCGTATTTTTAAAAATTCAAATCCCTCACCCTTTGCCAGAGCACCGGATATTGGCTAATTTAAGCCGATATCCGGTGCTTGCTTTCTGCGATAACTCAATTTACCCGAAGTGCTATAAAACGCTGTGTAATTCTGTAAAATGCTTTTCTATTGTTCACGCGATTGTTCACAATATTTTTGGAGCTCTACGTTTTCACCATCGCCAGCAGCGCCGCATGGGGCGTGCCGTGTATAATGCTGGAATGAAATCACGCAAGAGCGCCAATGGGCCGGCCCGTTCATAAGATGGGGGAAAGAGAAACGGGGAGGGCTCTCAGTTGAAACATTGGAATTGCAGCTACGATGGTTGCGGGAACTGCTGCCCGCCATGCCGCTGGGTGTGCCCGGTTCCTGGCCCCGTGGGGCCGCCCGGCCCCACAGGCCCTGCCGGTGCGGCAGGCGCTCCCGGCCCCACAGGCCCCGCCGGAGCAGCAGGCGTACCCGGCCCAACAGGTCCCGCCGGAGCAGCAGGCGCTCCCGGCCCAACAGGCCCTGCTGGAGCAGCGGGGGATACCGGCCCCACAGGCCCTGCCGGGGCGGTGGGCGCAACCGGCCCCACGGGTCCCACCGGCGCTGCCGGTGCCCTGGGGCCGAACCCGTACGATCTCTACGTCCAGGCCGGCGCGGCGCCCGGGGGAGACGGCAGCCAGGCTGCGCCCTTCGATGCCATAGACCAGGCGCTGGCCGCGGCGCAGCCCGGCGGAACCATCCACCTTTTGCGCGGTACGTACCCCGTCACGCAGCAGCTGGCGGTGCAAACGCCGGGGCTGACGCTCCGGGGGACGGCGGGGGCGGTCGTTGTTCTGCAAGCGCCGGTGGTGCCGTTTTTGCTCAATGGGGATGACGACACCCTGGCGGACCTCACCATCACCAGCGACAATCCCTATCCCGTGGAGTTTATCCAGCTGGCCGGGAATGGGGACCGCATTTTGAACTGCCAAATCTACGGCCCCACCCAGCCGGGCGATTCCTCCACCTGGGTGGTGAACCGGGGCTTTGTGACCCAGGGCAATGCGACGAATGTGCTGGCGCAGGGCAATGTGTTCCACACGCTGCGCCAGCCGGCGTATCTCAATCCCGGGTCCACGGGGACGATCATCCAGAACGTCGTCTACAACACCCGGGGCTTTGTGGTCGACGGGGCGACGTTCCTGTTCTCGGGCAATTCCTGGGGCCTGCCGGCCAATGCGGTGGACATCGCGCTGCTGGCCGGCACGGCGTCGGGGGCGCCCTACGATCCCCTAGCCCAGCTGGAGGCCAGCAACAGCAGCGCCACGGTCAGTGACCAGCGCTAGGCGTCCTGGGCCAGCGCCGTCAGGGCGGACTGGGCCATCAGCGCCGCGCCGATGGGCAGGGCGTCGTCGTCCACGCGGAAGTGGGCATTGTGCCAGCCGGGATTGCGCTGCCCGGGGTAGCCGGTCCCGGTCCAGTAAAAGAAGGCGGGCAGGTGCTGGCCGAATACGGCGAAGTCCTCTGAACCCATGTCGCCCTGGGGCGACACCAGGTTTTCCGCGCCCACCACGGCGCTGGCGGCTTGCCGGGCCAGGGCGGTCATCTCCGGGCCGTTCCACGTGACGGGGACCTCCGGAATGAAGCGCACGTCGCACGTGCAGCCATAGGCCGCGGCCAGCCCTGCGGCCAGCGCCTCCAGCCGCTGCTCGGTCCGGTGGAGCAGGTCGTCGGCGTGGGCGCGGATGGCGCCGGTCATGGTCAGGGTTTCGGGGACGAAGTTCTCCGGGGTACCGGCGTGGATGGAGAATACCGCGCAAACCAGGTGGGCAAGCGGGTCGGTGTTACGGCTGACGATGGTCTGGATGCCGTTTATAATGGCTGCCCCGGCTACGATCACGTCCACGCACTTGTGGGGCGAACCGGAGTGGCCGGCGACGCCGTGGAGCGTAATCGAAAAGTGGGATTTGCCGGCCATGATGGCCCCGGGTACCAGGCCGATCTTGCCGCAGGGGATCTCCGGGCGCGTGTGCTGGCCGAAGAGGCAGCAGGGCTTCAGCGGCAGCTTGTCCCACAGCCCGTGGCCGACCATAGCCGCGGCACCCTGGGTGATTTCCTCGGCGGGCTGGAAGAGGAACACCACGTTGCCGGCCAGCGCCGCCCTGCGGGCAGCCAGGAGCCGGGCCGCGCCCAGAAGGCAGGCGGTGTGGAAGTCGTGGCCGCAGGCGTGCATCACCCCGGGCGTCTCCGACACGACGCCGTTGTCCGCGGGCTCTTGCTGCGCGATGGCGTCTATGTCTGCCCGGAGGGCGACGCAGCGTCCGGGCTTGCCGCCTCGCAGCACGGCCACTGCGCCGGTTTCCATCCCCAGGTCCACCAGCTCCAGGCCCAGGGCCAGGAGCCGCTCTTTCAGCAGGGCTGTGGTGCGCGTTTCAGCAAAGGACAGCTCCGGGTGGCGGTGCAGGTCATCCTTCAGGGCCTTGAGGGCCGGGTAGAGCGCCCGGGCCTCGTCCAGCAGCGTAGACATGGTAAAAGCTCCTTTCTCCATCGCAGGGTGAAGCGGGAATGCGGGCAATTCCCCGACGTTATTCCCGCTGAAGCCTAAAAAGCTGCTATCATCCAGTGGCGATCGTGGGATCGGTGTGGTAAAATGAAAAGGGCAGCACCTGGCTGGACGGCGGCAAGACGCGGCGCCGCCCAGCAGATGCTGCACAGTGGATGCTATATACCCCAATCCAGAACCAAAAGCCCAGCCGAATCGGACATGGAGCCGCAGGCGATCAGGATGATATCGATGAGCCAGCCGATGCCGAACAGGCCGGCGGTCAAAAGCCACAAGATACCCGTGCCGATTTTACCGACGTAAAACCGGTGGATGCCGAGGCCGCCGAGGAAAACGCACAGCAGCAGCGCTGCCAGGCGGCTTTTGGGGCTGCAATTCGTCCGGTACCTGGCGTCATACTGGCTGCCGGGCCGGTAATTCTGGGTGGCGCAGCCGCATCTGGGGCAGATCATTGCCTGGTCGTCGATTTGGGCGCCGCATCGGGAACAAAACATACGTGTCCCTCCTGTCATGTGGAATACGCTTCACCGCGTGGCGGTATGGCGTTCTTTGACATCATCTTATCAAAAACGGTCTGCCGGCGCAAGGGCCTTGACCGCAATTGGCGGCACGGAATATCAAAAGAAATGGAGCGAAGAACATGGGTACGCTGCAATTTTTCCCCATGCGGGATTTGGAAAACCTGGACCTGGAGGCCATGTCCGAGGAAGAACTGGTGGAACTGCAGGAGCGGATTCTGGAGCATATGGAGGGCCTTTCCAAGATCGAGCCGGAGGACATGGAGAGCGAGGCCTTTGAGACCTGGGCAGCCCGGTATGAGTTCCTGGAGGATTTGACCGACGATATCGCGGAACTTTTGGGGATTTGAAGGAGAAAATTGCAAACCTGCCAACATTTCTCTTTACAGACTGGGGCCATTTCTGTATAATAGGTTGGAATTGTGAAGTAAAGCGTGGGATTAAACTATGAGTATGATTGAATTTGACGAGTATAAGACAAAGCTCACCAACAACCGCCCCAAGCTGGATGCGCTGGCGGATTCCCTAAACCTGGGCGCCTGCCGGGAGGAGCATGAGCGGCTCCAGGCGCAGATCGAGTCTCCCGGCTTTTGGGACAACCAGGAGGTTTCCCAAAAGGTGATGAAGCGTTCCCGCCAGCTGGAGGCCAAGATGGAGCGCTATGCCCACATGGTCTCCCAGTGGGACGACCTGATGACCATCTGCGAGATGGCCATCGAGGAAAACGACGAATCCATGCTCGACGAGCTGAAAACCGGCTACGAGGAGCTGGAGACCAAGATGGAGGAGGCGCGGCTGGAGACGCTCCTCACCGGCGAGTACGACGGCAACAACGCCCTGGTCTCCTTCCAGGCCGGCGCCGGCGGCACCGAGGCCCAGGACTGGTGCCAGATGCTCTACCGGATGTACACCCGCTGGGCGGAGCGCCACGGCTACACCTATAAAATTCTCGACTACCTGGACGGTGACGAGGCTGGCCTCAAATCCGCCAGCATTATGATCGAAGGCGCCAACGCCTATGGCTTCCTCAAGAGCGAGTCCGGCGTCCACCGCCTGGTGCGCATCTCGCCCTTTGACGCCGCGGGCCGCCGCCACACCTCCTTCTCCGCCGTGGAAGTGATTCCTGAGATTACCGACGATGTGGAGGTGGAGATCCGCCCTGAGGACATTGAAATGCAGGTCTATCGCTCCTCCGGCGCCGGCGGCCAGCACATCAACAAGACGTCCTCCGCCGTCCGCCTGATCCACAAGCCCACCGGCATTGTGGTCTCCTGCCAGACCCAGCGGGACCAGTTCCAGAACAAGGAGACCTGTATGCGGATGCTCCGGTCCAAGCTGATGGAAATTAAGGAGCGGGAGCATTTTGAAAAGATTTCCGACATCAAGGGCGTCCAGCAGAAGATCGAGTGGGGCAGCCAGATCCGCTCCTACGTCTTCATGCCCTACACCCTGGCCAAGGACACCCGCACCGGCTACGAGATGACCAACATCAACGCCGTGATGGACGGCGATCTGGACGGCTTTATCAACGCCTACCTCACCTGCGCCGCCACCGGCCAGTGGGCTACCAAGTGATTTTTTTGATTTTCCCCTTGCTTTCCTCAATTATTTGTGGTATTATACCATTTGCTATATCACTGAATTGATTTCGGCTTGCCGTTGGCCGCAAGAACGGTCATGGAAGCATGTATTTGGAGGAAATATGGACGTTCTGCATCTCATTCTCACCATCATTCAGGTTCTTGCCGCGGTTGCCCTGGTGGCCATCGTCATGCTTCAGTCTGGCAAGAGCGCCGGTCTCTCGGGCGCCATCGCCGGCTCCTCCGAGAGCTTCATGTCCAAGAACAAGAGTTCCACGCTGGACGGCAAGCTGGCCAAGCTCACCAAGTGGATCGCTGTGGTGTTCCTGGTTCTCACCTTTGTTCTGAATCTGTTCTAAGGCCTTTTGGGGAACTCCGTCGGGCCCGTCGCAGAATAGGAAAATTCTGCGACGGGTTTTCTTCTGCCTGGGACGGCTAAAATAACGGAAATTACAGAAAAATCTGCGCATATATGTCTAAAATGGACGCACCAAACCAGACCCAGGCGGT
>DVHE01000024.1 GCA_018712245.1 Candidatus Avoscillospira avicola
TTCGCCGCTGCCTGCGCCCGCAGGCGCGTTTCGGAGCGCAACCGCCGCTTGCGGCGGCTCTTGGCGCGGAGATGCGGCGAAACTCTGCGAGGCTTATTTCCCGCTTCCGGAGGTTTTTTGACACGCTCAGGCCGGGAATTGCAGTGCAATTCCCGGCCTCATTTTTATGTCAGTGTACCACCACCGGCGTGCCGATGGTGATGTTATCGTAGATGATCTTCATAGCCGCCTCCGGCGTATTGACGCAGCCGTGGGAGCCATCGTAGATGTATTTATCGCCGCCGAAAATGGTGCGCCAGGAGGCATCATGAATGCCGTAGGCCTGGTAGAAGCCCACCCAGTACTTTACGAAGACCCGATAGTCCGGGCCCGTCAGCCAGGCGTTGGGGGAATGGGTCTGCACCTGGTAGTAGCCCACCGGCGTATCGTAGCCGCCCTTGCGGCCCGTGACCACATCGGTGTGGACCAGCATTTCACCGTCTTTATAATAGGTCATCTGCTGCTTTTGGATGTCTACCTCCACATACGTGCCGGAAATGGCAAAGGGCTCACCATTTCGGGTACAGGCGTAGGGGGCTGAGACGGCGTTGAAGTTCAGCGCTGTCAGCCGCTCCAGGAGCTTGGCGCGGAGCCCCTCCTGATCCAGCATATAGGCGCAGCGGAGGAAGGAAAGAGGCTTGAGCCCCTCGGCAAAAGAGCTGAAGAGGTAGGGCGTGTCGGTCTTGTCAAAGGCAGCGGCCCATTGGGCGATCTGCGCCGTCAGCGCAGTCTCGTCCACCAGCAGTCGGCCCTCCGCATCCAGAGAGAGCAGCGGCGCCACCTCCAGCGTCTGGGGCTGGCCAGGGAGGTTGACCGTGATGGTCTTACCCTCGGTCTCCTCCCGGAGCATGGCGTTATAGTCAAAGCTGCCGTTTTCCACCGTGACGGCCGGCGGCTCATAGCAGTCGTAGTCCGTCAGCTCCAGCGTGGCGCGGCTGGGTCCGTCCTCCGTCAGCGTCATGCGGGAGAGAACGTCCTCCAGCGCCTGGGCCGTGATACCAACGCGAAGGGCGTTGCCCTGGACCTCCGGCTGGATGTGATAGGCGCCGTCGGCAAAATAGGCATAGGCATCCTGGGAGGGATGGCGCACAGTGGCGGACAGGTCCATCTGCACGGCGCTGGGGTCCAAGCCCTCCAGGGAAACCGGCAGCGGCGCCGGGTCCAAATGGGTCTCCTGCTCCCAGGAAAGGCGAGCCTTGGCGCCCAAAGCGGCAAAATCCTGGGGTGGGAGCTGTTCCAGCACGGTAAATCGGCTGCTGAGCGCCTGGCGTGTGGCATCAGCCACCCCCAATTCTTCCAGACTGTATACGCCCACCAATGTGCCGCCCTCGGTGACTTCCACCTCAGCGGTCTCCAAATTGGCCTCCAGGGCGGAAAAGCGGCTGTAGGCGGCCTTCTGTTGGCGGGTGATACTGTTCAGCGAAACCAGGAGCCACAAAAAAGCGCCCAAGGCTGCCAGCAGAATGAAGGCTGCCAGGGACACGAGGACCACGCGACGTTTCTTCATGGGAATGCCTCCGCTCTTTTCTTTTCTTCTTTAGTATACCAAAATCCGCCAAAAAAGCAACCGTCTTCGCCAAAAAGCTCCGGCGTTCCCGGGCTGCAACCGGCGGACAGAATCGGAAAAACCGACCCTAGAGCAGGGCCGGTTTTCTGTCGTACGGGATGCCAAGGCGTGAGAGCCACGCCGTTTGGCAAAGGTGCCTCCGGTTTACCGGCGGCGGTTCTTGGTCTTGCGGTCGGAATACTGTTTGAGGCCGGAGATCTTGCTGTCAGAATCGGCCATAAACTGCTTGAGCATATCGTCAAAGGACTGCGGCTGCCGTTCGGCAGGTGCGCTGGTCCTGGGACGCGGGGGACGGGTGTCGCTGCGGGGCCGCTCCCCCTGGCCTCTGCGGTCAGCGGGCTGGCGGGGCGGGGCGGGCTGAATGCGGCGAATGGAAAGATTGATCTTCCCATTGTCGAGGCCGATCACCATGACCTTGACGTCCTGCCCTTCGGTCAAATGGTCGTGGATGTCGTTGACGTAGGCATGGGTAATCTCCGAGATATGTACCATGCCGGTTTGGTTTTCGGGCAGCGAAATGAACGCACCGAACTTGGTGATCGACTTGACCTTGCCCTCTAAAATGGCTCCTACTGTTAGCTCCATACTCTGCTATTTTTCCCCCTAAAGAATTGCGCTAATTTCCAACATCATAGAAAATGATCTCACCCTTGGCCACCAGCCCCAGCTTTTGACGGGCCACGGCCTCCACGCCTTCGTCGGTTCCCAGGGCGTTGATGGCCTGCTGCAGCCGAAGATTTTCCTGCTCTGTGGCGTCGATGGTGGATTGCAGAGCTTCGGCCTGCGCCTCCTTCTCCGTGACCTGTGATTGCAGGCTCACCAGGGTAACGGTAGCGTATACCACCAGCACCAGAATCAGCAGCTTCGTCAGAAGTGACGAGCGTTTGAAGCGCATAAGCGGAACCTCCTTCGGGTGATTGGCACGCATCCTGCGCTGGATGCGCTTTACATAGTATTCTAACCCATTTTCTCCAAGTTGAAAAGTATTTTTTTGCAAGTTGTCGTAAAAAAATCAAAAATTTTGTCAAGGGGGAGAGGATCGCCCCCAAAACGGTGCCGACAGCCCGCAGGCAAGCCACGTAGCACCGCAGAAATGGCCGGCTGAGAAAGCCGCTCCAGAGCCCGCCGCCCAGTGCCATGGCGGCCAATGCGAAAAAGCGCAGTCTCCCATCTCCTGGGACCAGGGTGAAATACACCAGCGCCCAGGTCAGGCAAAGGCCAAAGACCAGATCCAGCACCCAGGTCAGCCGCGGCCACAGCCTCCTGGGGCCCCGGCACAGATCGTAGGCCACCCCCAGGGCCAGTCCCACCGCGACAGCCCAGAGAAACCGCGTCAGCTCCTGCGTGATCGGCTGTTCCATCAGCCAAAGAGCCGCGCCAGGAAGCTGCCGCGCTCCTGCCGCTGGTCCTCATACGTCATAGAATCCACCGTGCCGTCCACGTGGACCTGGCCGCCGTCCAGACTCAAAAGCTTCAAATGGAGGCTCTGCCCCCGAATCACCAACACCCCCAGCGTGGTATGCAGCACCACCATCGTCTCGTCAAAGCTCTCCACCTCCGTCACGCCCGTCAGTGTAAGGCGGGCACGCCCGTCCAGCGTCAGCTTGTGGGGCGTCTCCAGGGCTTTTTCTTCATATCCATACGCCATGTGGCTCATCCTTTCCGGTCATTTGGGGCTGTCCCTGCTTCTAAATATACGCGCCGCCGCCGGGGATATGCCTCAAATTCCCACTGCCCTCTCCAGATACCACACGCCCCCTCTCCCCTTGACTTATCTCGAATATCGAGATATACTGAAATAAAAAACTCGATATTCGAGATAAGGAGGCAGACGTATGCCGCGGCAGAAATTCCAAACGCTGACGGAGCAGATGTTTTACATTTTGCTCTGCCTTCGAGAGCCCTGCCGCGGCATCGACCTCTTTGACCGCATCCAGGCGCAGAGCAGCGGACGGGTCACAGTGGGTTCCGGCACCTTATATAACTTACTGGAGCAATTCCTGACCGAGGGCATGATCGAGGACCTGTCGCCGTCGGGACGCCGCAAGCACTACCGCCTCACCGCCAAGGGCCTGGCAATGCTGGAGGAGGAATACCGCCGCCTGTTGGTGCAGGCCCGGGATTTTGAAGCCGTATTTGGAAAGGAGGCCGCACCGTGAAGCAGAAGAAGCGCCGTATCGCGTTATTTCCCTTCTGCGGCCGCCGCGGGGGAGGCGTTTTGCGGCCGTTTCGGCCGCAAAACGCAAAACCCCGGAACCATCAGGTTCCGGGGCAGCTTGGAGCTGTTAGGCAGATTTGAACTGCCGACCTCGTCATTACCAATGACGCGCTCTACCGACTGAGCTATAACAGCATCTCGCAATCAGCTTCATTATTATAGCACAATTTTCTTCTGTGTCAAGCACTATTTAGAAAATTTTTGTCGGGAGCTATGTCGGCCAGCGGCATCTGGAATTACCGTATCATTCGAGGAAAAAAAGAAGAGGCCCTGCTCCCGCAAAGCCTCTCTCAGCGCTCGCTGATATGGGATTCTTCGCCGTCGAAAATCAGATCATCCAGATCCGGCTGGTTCTTGTACTTCAGCATACAATCACCTCCTTATCTTATTTTTGCTTATTATACTGCTGTATCGTCCAGAAAAAAAGCGAAATTTCGTGAAAGATTTGTGAACAATTTGAAAAGAGGGAGCAGCATGAAGCAAGTATTTCTCTTGGGGGACTCCATCCGCATGGGCAATCAGGGTACCACCGGCTATGAACCCTTCCTCCGTCAGAAGAGTCTGGGGGCATGGGTCTGCCACAGCCCGCAGGAAAATTGCCAGTTCGCCCAGTACGCGCTGCGCCACGTCCACCAGTGGGCCGAGGACTGCCCCGCCGGGGAGATCGACCTGGTGATTTTCAACTGCGGCCTCTGGGACGTGCTGCGGATGTTCGGAGACGACCCCCTCACACCGCCGGAGGTCTACGACCTGATGCTCCGCCGCCTGGTGGCCCGCCTGCGGCTCCTCTTTCCCCGAGCGGCGCTGCTGTTCCTCACCTCCACACCCACTGTGGAGGCCCGCTACACCGGCCCCAGCCGCCGCACCAACGACGACATCCGCCAGTACAACGCCATCGCCCGGTCCGTCATGGAGGAGCTGGGCGTGGCGGTTCTCGATCTCTTCGCCGTGGCCCGGGATTTTCCCCTCGCCTGGCGCCACGACCACGTCCACTATACCGACGCCGGCTCTCAGGCATTGGCCGACGCCATCTTCGCCGCCGGAACGGCTATTCTAAATACGGGAGAATGACCCGCCACGCCTCGATCAGCTTAGGCAGCGTCCAGGCAGCGTTGGCCGGACTGGTGGAGGGCAGCCGCGCCGCCGGGACGCCCCAGTCCCAGCCGGCCCGGCGGTACTGCTGAAACGCGGCACCGCCGTTGAGAAACACCGCCCCGATGGGCGCCGCCGAGAAAATGGGCGTCAGATCATTGGGCACCACGCCGGTGATGGAGCTATCCTGGGAGCCGGCGATCTCACAGCTGCCGATCACATCCCAGAGGGCGACGCCCCGCTCCAGCAGCATACGAGATTTCTCCTCCACGGTGCGGGGGACTTCTGTCTCCAGCAGGGCGGCCAGGACCCGCCAGAAGCGGTTTTGCGGATGATGGTAGAAGAACCGCCCCTCCCGGGACTTGACCGACGGAAAGGAGCCGAGAATCAGTATCCGAGACCTGCTGTCATAAAGCGGCGGGATGGGATGGGTGACGGGTTGAAGCGTCTGCATGGGATCACCTGCCAGATTTTTTCTTCATTGTACCCCGGGGCAGCAGCTCTGTCAACGCGCCGCCGCCCAAAAGCCCCGCCAGGGCCAAAAGTCCCAGATACACCCCCGCGGCCACAAACACGCTGTCCCAGCGGCTGGCGGACGGTACCAGCCAGTACACCGCCGCCGACGCCGCGGCCACGGCGGCCAGCCCCGGCCAAACCTGCCGCCAAGGGATGCCCGCGCCGGTCTCCTGCCAGAGCCGCCGGATGCTCAAATAAAAGTTGACGGCGTGGGAAATGAGAAAGCTGACGTAATACCCGGCAATTCCAAAGCGAGGCAGCAGTAAAAACAGCAGCCCCACATCCAATACGGATGTGAACGTATTCACGCGGACACAGTAGACCTGCTGGCCCAGGCCCTTGTGCATCCCGTCCACGATGCAGTCGAGGTACAGCATCAGCGCCGTGGGTGCGAAAAGCCGCATATACCGGCCCGCGTCGCCGCTCTGGTAGAGGAGCTGTCCCAGCGGCAGCGCCAAAACATAGAAAAACCCCGCCACTGCCGCCGCATACAGGCATCCCAGCCCCAGGCACCGGCTGACCAACCGCGCCGCCCGTCGCCGGTTTTGGGTCGCCCGGCAGCGGGCCAGCTCCGGCACCAGCACATCGGCCACGGCATAGAGAACGGTGCAGGGGAACATCAGGAGCGGAAAGACCATGCCGTGGATGGTGCCGTAGTCGGCCATGGCTTGGGTGTGGGACCCGCCGGAACGGGCCAGGCCCCAGGGAATCAGGAACTGCTCCAGGGTCCCCAGGCCGGAGCGGAGGTAGTCGTTGAGCGCCACCGGCACGGCAACGCCCAGCATCCGCCGACCCATCTGCCCGCCCGGCGCCTCTGCATCCGCGCTCCGCTCCATGTTCCGAAGCCAGCGGAGCAACATCCCAAATAGGACCGCCACCGAGCCCGCCGCCCCAACGGCATTGCCCGCCACGATGGCAGCGCAGGCATGGGCCAAGTCTCCGGCCACACCCCGGCTCAGCAGCAAAACCGTAAGCCCTACCGTGGCCAGCTTGTCGCCAATCTCCACGGCCACCAATCTGCGCACCTGGCCGCAGGCGGTAAAGCCTCCGGCCAAAATCATGCTCAGGCAGTTGAGCGGCAGCGTCAGCCCCAGCAGCCGCAAACTCGCCACGGCCCGGAGATCCTTGACCCATGTAGCTGCCAGATACTCCGCGCCTGCCGCCATCCCCGCGCCCACCAAGCCGCTGAGCAAAAGTCCCACAGACAGGCACCAAAACATCGCCCGGCGCACGCCGCCATAGCGCCCCAGACCGTATTCCTCCGCCGAGAGATAGAGCGCCGCCACCTTGAGCCCCGACGTCCCCAGGGTCAGAGCGAAGAGATTGACCGTCATAATGAGCTGCAGCAATCCCACACCGGCTGCGCCCACCTGGGCCGTGAGATAGATCTGAAAGAGCATACTCACGCCCCGCATCAGCAGGTTGGCCGCCGTCAGAAGTCCCACATTTTGCGCGATGGTTGGCGCCGTGCCCATGGACATCCCTCCCCACCCCAGCGTATGCCGCGCCGTTGTGGAAATATGCCCAGGCGCTGGATGTCCGGTGAACAAAAGAGCCCCCGGCGCCGCGTGAACCGGCGCCGGGGGCTTTGAAAGCTATCGCTTAATTGAGCTTGAACGTGTAGTAAACCGCGGCGATGAACTCCACCGCGATGGCAGCGAACATGGAGTAATAGGCGAAGAGGCTGCCCAAAATCAGCACGGCAACCGTGCAGAGAAGCCACAGGCCGTTGACCGCCAGGATCAGGAACGGGGCAGAGCCCTTTCCAAAAATCCGCACCTTCTGGCCAAAGAGCTGGAGCGTCCCGCCCTGTCTGCCGGCCAGAATTACCACCAGGGTGCTGCCCACCAGGATCACAGCCAGCGCCACCAACAGGAAGATGGCGCGAGGAGGCCAGGCAAAGCCGCTGCTGAGGCAGTAGTAAAGGCCGCCGGCTGTCACCGTGGAGAGGGAGAAGAGGAAGAACTCCCAGCGGTAGAGCTTTAAGACGATATACTGAAGCGCCAGTGCGCCGCAGAAGAAGTAGAGGAAGGGAAAGCCCTCCGTCCAAGCCAGGCGCATACTGAACCCCGTGGCCGCAGCCAAAATTCCCACCGCAGCAGGCAGGGGCATCAGCATCCGAACCACGCGATTTTTCACCAGGGCGCATACCACCAGCGCCGCAACTGCCAGGACGACGCCGCCCAGGGCAATATAGAGCGTGCTGTCATAGAGTGCCGAGAAGCCGCCCACCGTAGCGTAGTATGCCCGCAGTGAGCGCAGCGCCAGCAGCGCACAGCACAAAAGCACCAGGGCCGCCACCACCTGGTAGGCCGCCGCGTCGTCAGATTTCTTCTTCAGCAGCTTTGCGGAGGAAGTATCCTTTTTTGTTGCCATATCGTAATCAGATCCTTAATCTTGAGATAATCTCACGCCAGCTCATCGGCGGCGTACATCAGCGCCGACAGGGCGCAGAGCGGGGCCGTCTCGCAGCGCAAAATCCGCGGCCCCAGGGTGCAGACCGCCATGCCAGCGGCACGGGCCTGGGCCACTTCGTCCTCGGTCAACCCGCCCTCCGGGCCGGTGAAGATGGCGGCTGAGCGGATGGCCCTTCCCTCCCACGCACGGCGGAGGGAGCATTGCCGCTCATTTTCATAAAAGAGCGCCGACCAGTCAGCCTGGGCGGCACGGCACACTGCCTGATCGAAGCTGTCCAGGGCCAGCACTTGGGGGATACGTCCCCTGCCGCTCTGCTCCGCCGCGGAGGCGGCAATCTTCTGCCATCGCTCCAGCTTCTTGGCCAAAGACTTACCATCTGGCCGCGAAACGCTTCTGGCGCAGGGAAACGCCACGATTTCAAAGGCCCCCAATTCCGTGGCCTTTTGAATCACATGCTCCAGCTTGTCAGCCTTGGGAAAGCCCAGATAGAGGCTGACCCGCAGCGTCGGTTCCGTGCAGGAGGGCATGGATTGCTGGACGGCCAGCGTCAGCTGACCGGATTGCAGCGAAGAAACCGTGCAGCGGTAATCCGTGCCGGCGCCGTCGCAGAGGGTGACTTCCTCGCCGGGCGCCAGGCGCAGCGCCTTGGCGTGGGCCGCCTGCTCCCCTTCCAGCGTCACCAGATCGCCGACCAGGGCGGAAGGCGGCACAAAGAAACGCGGCATTCCCATCCCTCCGAGCCGAAAAAACAGATGTGGACGATCGCCTCCTCATGTCGAAAGGCAATCGTATCATGTATTATATCAGAGAAACAGTCCGGGTGCAACTAAAAATGTTGGAAATACGCCCGAGCGTTTTTGAATTTTCTGTTGACAAACCAGATTGGGAAAGATATAATATACAGGCATTCAGAAATGCGAGAGTGCTGGAATGGTAGACAGGCACGTTTGAGGTGCGTGTGTCGCATGGCGTGGGAGTTCGAGTCTCCTCTCTCGCACCACGTCGGAGCAAAGTCCGCTTTGCTCCGACGTCTTTTTTGCCTGCGGCTAAATAGACGTCATCCGCCCGCTCCCTTGCTCCTTCTTTCCAACTGCGACCCGCTGCGCTGGGCTCGCAGTTGGTGTGCCGCCCTGCGGGCGGCTTTTCCTCGATTAAGAAATATCGATTTGAACTGACTCTTCCGCAAAAACCGCGATTGATTGTTTCATCATCAATCGCGGTTTCCGCGTTTCACCGGGAAGCGGTCGGCAGCGCGCCACCCTTCCAAGGAGTACCGTTGGAATGCTGCGCGAGCCGCAAGGGTAAGGTGCAAGCGGAGAATTATGAATCAGGTCGTAACACAAAACCGCACGATATATTCTATCTCCAGAGTGAAACCGGGACATCCATCACAGTCCGTTCCCCACCGGAAAAGGCCCGCGCCGGACTTGTCCCGACGCGGGCCTCAGCGTGTCGAAAAACCCCCGGAAGCGGGAAACAAGCCTCGCAGAGTTTCGCCGCATCTCCGCGCCAAGAGCCGCCGCAAGCGGCGGTTGCGCTCCGAAACGCGCCTGCGGGCGCAGGCAGCGGCGAAATAAAATTAAAATGGCGATTTCCGGTTGTCTGCGCATCGGAAATCGCACTTTACACCCCAAAAGGTTCGACAGCTTTTCGAAGAAAACCGAGAGCCTTTTGGGGTGCAATCCCCTTTGTCAAAAAAGCGTAGCTTTTTTGACAGTCTCAGCAGGCCCGCGCCGGGTTTGTCCCGGCGCGGGCCTGCTGTACGCAGAAGCGCTCCCCCTACTCCGCCGGCGCGGGCGGATACTCGTTGCACAAGAGGCGATAGGGCGGCTCATCCTCCTCAATGGCCGGAAAGCGGCCCACCGGAGGATTGAAACGGTTATCGGTGTTGTCGTCGTTGCACTGGCTCACCTCGCCCAGCAATACCGGGCCGGTGTCTGGTTCCACAGCAAAGTCGTGATACAGTCCCTGTGTGACCCACAGGCTCTCTCCGGGCCGCAGACGCACCTGCGTTCCGGCGGGGACCACCCGGGTCATGCCATCCATGTGGACGGTGACGTCGGAGGCATAGTCGATCTCCCCGTCGGGCAGACTGTTATACACCCGGATCAGCACGTTGCCGCCGCCGCGGTTGATAATATCCTCCGTCTTGAACCAGTGGAAGTGATTGGCGGCCCGCTGCCCCTCCTTGAGATACAGGAGCTTCTCCGCGTAGACCTTGGGATAGCGGTCCGGCTGCGCCCGGCAGCCGTTGCGCAGGGTGATTAAGGAAAACCCCAGCTTATCAAAGTCCCCCATTCCGAAGTCCGTAATATCCCAGCCCAGCATACAATCGCGGATTTCATCAAATTCGTGTCCGGCCGCGGCCCATTCCTGTGGCGTCATCTGGCAAAAAGGCGGCAGGAAGCAGCGGTATTGCCGGCACATCTCCTCTAATTCCCGCAAGGCACGGTTGATTTCGGATCGTTTCATGGCGCTTCATCCTTTCCTCACTCCGGCGCAGACCGGCAGCGGCAGCGCGCCGCCGGTCCCGGCGCATGGTTATTTTGGTAACGTTGCCATAAAATTTTAAATCATTTTTGGATAATTGTCAAGTTCCGCCGCCGTGGTCCAGCACTGATCGCCCCTGTCTTGCCGCACAAGCCTTCCGTCTACTGCGATGCGGTTCCAGCCGGTGCCCGGAACACCCGCCGCTTCGGCGCGGTTTCCACGCGCTGCGCAAGGTGTTGCGCATCCGTCATAATATTCTCAAAAAATTGTGATATATTCACAATTTCCCAGTATATTTCCCAGAAATTCGTCCGTCATCCCCTGTTTTTCAATATTTTTTCAATCAGGCTCTTACCGTGGTTTCCAGCTGCTGCGATCAACGTCTTGATCGTAATGGCCAAAAATTCAGTCACAATTTGTGAGGGTTCACAAATCTTTAACAAAATAATTGACAAGCATTTCGCCCTGTGCTACACTCCAAGAAAAGACAACGTTATCATTCTTTGGAGGTGGAGCGTATGGCAAAGCAGCCCAGCGCGGTCCAACCCAAGGGAACGCCCCTGGGCCACAGGATCGCCCGCAACAAATGGGTCTACATTCTCTTTATTCCCGCAATCGTATACTTCTCTGTTTTTCACTACTCCTCATATTACGGGATCTCCATCGCCTTCAAGGACTTCAAGCCCTTCATCGGCATTGCCGGCAGCGAGTGGGTTGGCTTCAAGCATTTCCGCTATATTTTTGAAGACCCCAATTTCCTGCGGCTGCTCTACAACACGCTGAAAATCAGCATCATGCGGATCATCTTCTCCTTCCCGGTTCCCATTATTTTTGCCCTCTTAATGAATGAGGTGCGGAATATGCGGTTCAAGAAGGTCGTGCAGACCATCACCTGCTTCCCGAACTTCCTCTCATGGGTGGTGTTCGCCGGCATCGTCTATACCTTCACCGGTCCCAGCGGCGTCATCAACATGGTGCTGGAGAACATGGGGCTCGACACCGTCAACCTCACGACCAATCCCGACGCCTTTTTGCCCCTGATCCTCATCACCGACGTGCTGAAAAACTTCGGCTGGGCTTCGATCATCTACTTGGCGTCTCTCTCCGGCATAGACCCTAATCTCTACGAAGCCGCCGCCGTGGACGGCGCCGGGCGGCTCCGCCAGACTTGGCACATCACCCTGCCGGGCATCCGCGGCGTCATCTGCCTACAGCTGATCATGGCCATCGCCAATGTCCTCAGCGCCGGCTTTGATCAGATATTCATGTTCCTCAAGCCCGCTCTCTACAACGTAGGCGATATCCTCGACACCTATGTCTACCGTATCGGCCTTTTGAGCGGCAAGTACGAGTTGGCAACAGCCCTGGGCCTGATGAAGAGCGTGGTCAGCGTGATCTTGATCGTGGCCGCCAACAGCATCATTCGGAAAATGGGGGAGAAATCGCTATGGTAAACAAAAAAGAGCGCCATCACAACCCCATGGACACGCCCCGGTATGCCCAAGTCGTCATCGGCTGCATTCTGGCCGCGGCCACCATCGTGTGCCTCTATCCCTTCCTCAACGTCTTCGCAAAGTCTCTCAGCGAGGCCCACGCCATCTATACCAACCCCACCATGATCGTCCCCCACAGCTTTACCCTGGAGGCCTACGAGTACATCTTCTCCACCTCCGTCCTGCTGAAATCCTTCGCGATCTCCGTTTTCTCCACGGTGGTGGGCACCATTTTAAATCTGCTCTTCACCATCCCAACGGCCTATTCCCTCTCGCGCAACCACGCGCCGGGCAGCAAGCTTCTTTTATGGTTTGTGGTCATTCCCATGCTCTTCGGCGCAGGCCTGATCCCGCAGTACATCCTGATGAAGAACCTCCACTTGCTGGACAACATCCTGGTGCTGATTCTGCCGGGCCTGATCTCCCCCTTCAACGCCATCTTGATGCGGAATTTCTTCTGGAGCATCCCCGATTCCCTCACCGAGGCGGCGCTGATCGACGGCGCCAGCGAGCTGAAGGTGCTGACCAACATTCTCCTGCCCCTCTCCAAGCCCATCATCGCCACCATCGGCCTCTTCTATGCCGTGGGCCACTGGAACGACTACTTTACCGGCCTATATTACATCAATGACAACACCAAATGGCCCTTACAGGTGCTGCTCAAGTCCATCATCGTGGATCTCAACGCCATGAACATGGGCACGCAGAACTTCAACAACGCCATCGATATCGGCAAGGTGACGCTCCAGCCGGAAAACATCAAGGCGGCCACCATCATCTTTGCCACCGTGCCTATCGTGCTGGTATACCCCTTCCTGCAGAAATACTTCACCAAGGGGATCATTCTTGGCGCTGTGAAGCAGTAATCCAAACCGTAATCTTCACGAGTTATCGTGAAAAAATAAGGAGGAAATCATGAAACGAATGCACAAACTTCTCGCTCTGCTTCTGAGCATCCTGACAGTTGTTTCTTTGCTGGCAGCCTGCGCAAACACCACCCAGCCCCAGACCGACAGTCAAACCCAGGCCGGCGATACTTCCTCCACGGAAGAGACCCAGCAGCCGGCAGACAACACCGCAGAGACCGGCGAACCAACCCGCTTCACCTATATGCGCGGCGTGTGGGGCCCCGCCACCTTCACCCCCGGCGGGGAATATGAACAGACCCTCAAGGAACTGGCCAACGTGGAAGTGGAAGTACAGATCGTCCCCATCGGCGAGTATGACGCCAAGGTGAAGACCGTCGCCGCCTCCGGTTCCCTGCCGGATATGATGATGGCCTATGGCCCCACCGACGCCTACTGGCGCGATCTGGAGAACCAGGGCGCCTTCGCTCCCCTGGACGACTACCTGGAGCAGTATCCCGCTCTGAAATCCATCTGTGATGACTCCATGTGGGAAATGCTCCGCAACCCTGATGACGGCCACATCTACTTCATGCCCAACACCTGCGTCGCGGAGATGCCCTTCTTCATCTATTATCGGCAGGATTGGTTTGAGGAGCTGGGCATCGAAGAGCCCACCACCATCGCCGAGCTGGAGGCTGTCCTGGAAACCATTAAGGAAAAGATGCCCGACGTCACGCCCATGACCGTGGCCGCCGGCGCCACTGCTTGGCTGGCCAAAGACCTGGGCACAGCCTTCGGTGCCACCGTCTCCGGCTGGACGCCCGATGAAAACGGCAATCTGATTCCTGACCACATGGATGAAGAGACCATTGATTTCGCCTTCTGGCTCCAGGACATGAAAGAGCGCGGCCTCCTGGACGAGGAAGCCGACGTCAACCCCGACCTCACCTTCGGCGAGCAGAAGTTCAAGACCAGCCGTGCCGCCGTCATCTGCGGTGTGTTCAACCAGTTCACCGGCTACTACACCAGTCTGATGGAAAATGATCCCGACGCCAAGATCGGCATCATCGGCCCTCTGACCGGCCCCGACGGCACCCAGGGCGGTACCCGCATCTCCTTCCCCATGGACCGCGGCTACTACTTCTCCACCACGGCTCAGAATCTGGACGGCATTATGGCCTTCCTCAACTGGTCCCTGACCGACGGCAATGACTTCCGCAAGTGGGGCGTGGAGGGCAAGACCTACACCGTGGACGAAAACGGCGTCAAGCATTCCATCCCCGACACCGAGCGGGAAGCCGACTGGGTCAGCTCCCAGATCGAGCCTCTGACCTTTGTCCACGTTCCGGAGGACAACTTCAGCTGGGATGATTACCAGGCCAACTTCGACGCCATCGGCTGCGGCGATTACCTGGAGTACTTCAAGGAAAAGTGGGAGGCCTACTGCGAGGTCAAGTACTACGACTACCGCAACCCCACCACCATTTCCGCAACCAACAACGAAATCGGCGCCATGCTGACGGAGTCCTACCTCAGCAGCTACTGGTATTCCGGCATCATCACGAACCCCGCCATCACGCGGGAAGAGTTTGACGGTGCGGTGCAGCAGTGGCTCGACGCCGGCGGCCAGCAGATCATCGACGAATTCAACACCGCCCAGCCCGATAAGTCCGAGCCCACCTACGGCTAAGATCCATACGCACCAAAGTTGCCCGACGGTCTTGGGGCCGTTGGGCAACTTTGGCGAAGGGCATGCCCGCTTTCCGCGGCCTTGCCCCTATCATCCATCGCAAGGGAGTGTAAAATTAGTGAATTATCGACCCAGTGGAATGAAAATCTGGGATACCTGGTATCTCAATCATCACGGAGAGGTACACGCCTTTTATATGCAGGGTCTGGCGCCCCACTCGCACCGTTCCGCCCGGGAGGCGGGCGGCATCGGCCACGCCGTCTCCCGGAATTTGCTGGATTGGAAGGAGCTGCCCGTCGCTCTCTTGCCCGGTGAGGCAGGAAGCGGCGAGGATCTGAACATTTTTACCGGCTGCGCAACGGAAAAGGACGGCGTTCTATACCTCTACTACACCCAGCGGGCCTCCGAAGACGAGGGCCGCACCCAGCGGATTGCCCTCGCCACCAGCCGGGATTTTCTCCACTTCGAGAAATACGCCGGGAACCCCGTCATCACGCCGGATCCGTCCTTTCTCTGCACCCAGGAGGCCCCGGCACGCTACGGCATCGTGGACTGCCGGGACCTGGTGGTGGTTCAGGATCCGCAGGGTTCCGGCTATGTGGGCTTTTATGCCAGCCGCCGCCCCTCGGAAGAGATGCCGGAGGGCGCGGTGATCGTCGCGGTCCGCTCCCAGGACCTGATCCACTGGGAGCATATCGGCCCGGTCTTTACCACCACCCGCCACACCATCATCGAGGTCCCGGACGTCTTTTTCCTGGAGGGCCGGTGGTACATGACGCTGCTGGTGAACAACGACTACGGCAGCCGCGACCTCTTCCAGGAGCAGGAGCTGGTGGGCGGCACCATCTATGCCGTCAGCGACAGTTTGCTGGGCCCTTACGCCGAGGAACCGGACAACATCATTCTGGCTTCCCGGCGCTACAACGGCATCACCTGCCGCTCGGTGGCATGGATGGATCGGCGGTACGTCCTCTATGTGATGACCGAGCGGGCAGGCGGCATCGACTCCGGCGGTCCCGATTTGGGACGCCTCTCCTCCCCCAAGGAGTACCGCGTGGTAGACGGGAAGCTCCGGGCCGTCTATGCGGACTTATTGGAGGAGAAGCTGGGGCCGGAGCAAGTGACCCCGCCGCTTCTCTCCCAGCGGCAAGACGGCTTCCGGGTGCTGTATGAGACGCCGGGCCGGTGGACGCTGGCGCAGGGCGCCGTCACCGGCCAGGTGCGCACCTGCTGGAGCCGCTATCAGCTGCCGCTTGAGGCCGCCACCTTCTGCTTCCAGGCGCGTATCCGCCTGACGTGGGGCGCGGCTGCCGGGCTGGTGTTCTGCCAGCGGGACGGCTACTCCGGCTACGGTGCCATCTTGGACTTCAAATGGCAAAAACTTCTCTTCTGCACCATGCCCCGGATGGAAACCGTGGACTGCCGCGCCGTATCCCTGACACCGGGCCAGACCTACCATCTGCGGGTGATGTGCTACGGCATCCACTACGAGGTATACCTCGACGATATTCTGCTCATCCAGTGCGTCTCTTATCCCTTCCAGGGCGGCAGCGCCGGCCTCCTGGCCGACCGGGCCAACGCAACATTTGAAGGCATTTCCTTCCGTTCGCTGGAGGTGGAGGAGGCAGAAAGGACCGATTGATCCATGGAACAATCTCGTTTAGCGCATTTTGCAAAGCTCCAGCACGAAGCGGCCCACGGCGCCTGGGCCCAGCGGATCATCGCTGAATTGGGCTATCTCCTGGAGCTGTCCCGCACCCAGGACTGCCGCCTGGATGAGCGCCTGCTCCCCCAGGTGGAGCGGCTTCTGGAGATCCACGCCCGGGAGGGCGCCATCGGCCGGGAAGACGCCCTAACCGTGGAGCAGGCCCTGGCCGACCTGGGTCCGGCCGCCAAGGCCTATGAGGTCACCTGCGCCGCCCATGCCCACATCGACATGAACTGGATGTGGGGCTTTCAGGAGACGGCGGCGCTGACGGTGGACACCTTCCGCACCATGCTGGAGCTGATGGAGCGCTACCCAGACTTCACCTTCTCCCAGTCCCAGGCGTCGGTATACCACATCCTGGAGACGTACCACCCCGCCATGCTGGAGGAGATCCGCCGGCGGGTCCGGGAGGGCCGCTGGGAAGTCACTGCCTCCAGCTGGGTGGAAAACGACAAGAACCTCTCCGGCGGAGAGGCCATGGCCCGGCATTTGCTCTACACCCGGCAATACCTCTCGGAGCTTTTGGACATCCCCCAGGATAAGATCCAGCTGGACTTCGAGCCGGACACCTTCGGCCACTGCGAAAATCTGCCGGAAATCCTCCGCCAGGGCGGCATCCGCTACTATTACCATTGCCGCGGCGCCGAGGGTCCCTGCCTCTACCGCTGGCGCGCGCCCTCGGGCGCGGAGGTGCTGGCTTACCGCGAGCCGGCCTGGTACAACCAGACCATCGACGGCAGCCTCTTCCTCACGGTACCGTCGTTTTGCAGCCGCTACGGCATCCGCCGCTATCTGAAGGTCTACGGCGTCGGCGACCACGGCGGAGGCCCCACCCGCCGGGACGTGGAGCGGCTGATGGACATGGCCGCCTGGCCCCTCTTCCCCACCATCGTCTTCGGCACCATCCAGGGCTTCTTTCAGAAGCTGGAGGCGGATGGACTGTCTGTGGAGACCGTCACCGGGGAGCTGAACTACGTCTTCACGGGCTGCTATTCCTCCCAGTCTCGAATCAAGCGGGCCAACCGTCTCAGCGAAGAGCGGCTGAGCCAGGCGGAACTGCTGGACGTGATGGCCCATTCCGTCTGCCCGGGCTACCGCACCCCCAGCCCCTTCGCGCCGGCCTGGCGGCAGGTTCTCTTCAACCAATTCCACGACATCCTCCCTGGCTCCTGCGTGGTGGACACCCGGGAATACGCCATGGGAGAATACCAAAAAGCCCTGGCCACGGCCTCCATCAACGGCAGCCAGGCCATGCGGAGCTTTGCCGGCCAGGTGGACACCGCTGCTTTCTTCCCGGCGGAAGAGGCTCCGCTCCAAGCCGCCGCCGGCGTGGGCTTCGGCACCAGCGAGCCATCGGGCTTCGGCTTCTCGGCCTCGGCCCAGCTGGGCGGCGAAAACCGAGTGTTCACCCTGTTCAATACCGCGCAGTTTGACCGCCGCGACGTGGCGGAGCTGACCCTCTGGGACTGGCCCGGAGACCCGGCGCAGCTCTGCTGCTTCGATGCCCAGGGCCATCCGCTGCCCGCCCAGGTGCTGGAATCCGGCACCCACTACTGGGGCCACCACTTCCACCGGGTGGCGGTCCTGGCCCAAGCCCCCGGCTTTGGCTACACCACCCTGGGCCTCTGCTGCCGCGCGCCGGAGCAGGTGGATATGCCAGCTTTCCCGGAGCCTCGGGTAGACCAAATCACCGACGCGCCGGTGGTGCTGGAAAACAGCCGCCTGCGCGCCGCCTTCCGCCCCGGCACTCTGGAGCTTCTCTCCCTGATCGAGAAGCAAAGCGGCGCGGAGCTGGTGGACCCGGCTCGTCCCAGCGGCCTCTTCCAACTGGTGACGGAGGAGACCTCCGCCGGCATGACCGCCTGGCGGGTGGGCCGCCACACGGCCGTTCAGTGTCTCAACACCCAGGCGGCCGTGACCATCCGCGCCGTTACCTTCGGCCCGGTGCGTCAGGAATTGGCCTTTGAGATCCCCTGGGGCAGCTCCTCGCTGCGCGGCACGATCCGGCTGGACGCCGAGAGCCCGGTGCTGCGCTACGACCTCCAGGTAGACTGGCGGGAGTTCGGTTCCCCCGCCGGCATCCCCCAGCTGCGCTTTGCCCTGCCGCTGGCCGGGCCGCTGCCCGCCTCCCTCTGCCGCACCCCCATGGGCCTCACCCGGCGCCCGGCCCTGGCCCAGGACGTGCCGTGCCTGGGGATGCTGGCGGCGGAGACTGCCTCGGGGCATTCGGTGGCGCTTCTGTCCGACTGCAAGTACGGCTTCCGCAATGACGGCGCCGCCCTGGGGCTTACACTGCTGAGAAGCTCCTTCGACCCAGACCCCGCGCCGGAAATCGGCACGCACACCATGTCTCTGGCCGTGGCGGTGGGCACGGAGGAGGAGCTCCTCTCGCTGGAGCGGCGCTACGCCCTGCCCTGGATCTCCGTGTCCAACGGACTTCAGCGCGGCTCCCTGCCGCCCCAGGGGCAGTTCCTCCAGGCCGATGGCTGCCAGGTATCCGCCGTCAAGACAGCGGAGGATGGAAGCGGCCTGATCCTGCGCCTCTACAACCCCACCAAGGACCATCAAACCGCCTTACTGCGCTTTTCTGTCCCGGTTGTCTCGGCGCTGCGGCAGACCACCATGGAGACGCCTCTCCCGATCCCCTGCCGCTGGGCGGAGCAAACCGTGCTGACACGGCTGGAGGCCTTCGAAACCGCCACCGTCCGCGTGGTGCTTTCCTCCGGTGAGGGCCCGGAGGCGGGTTGACAATTTATGCATACTTTGGTATGATTCCAGTTAATAACAGCAGAATTTTGGCGGATAAACCGTGAAAAACACCGCGCCGAAATCGCCGCAAGGAAGGGACGGTTGCCTTTATGCCCACACTGAATGACATTGCCCAACGGGCCGGAGTTTCCACCTCCAGCGCTTCCCGGGCCTTTCGGGAAGGGACCAGCATCACCCCGGAGGTGCGCGAGCGGGTCTTGCAGGCCGCCCGGGAGCTGGGCTACACGCCCAATTTGCTGGCCCGGAGTCTCAAAAGCAGCCGAAGCAACCTGATCGGCGTGGATGTGTGCAACATCGAAAACCCGTTCTACGCGCTGATCATCAAATCCATGGAAAACGAGCTGAAAAAGCACGGCTATCAGCTGGTCCTCTCTTACAGCAACGGCGACCCGAAGGTCGAGCGAAAGAATCTGGAGCTGTTCGTGGGGATGCAGGCCATGGGCGTGGTGTTTATGCCCCTGGCCCGAAAAAACATGGACACCGTGCGGCTTTTGAAAAAGCGGGGCGTGGCTCTGATCCAGCTCTTCAACCGGGCCTATGACTTTGTGGACACCATCTCGGTTCTGGACGACCAGGGCGCTTATCTGGCCGCCAAGCACATCCTGCAGCACGGCCACCGACAGATTCTCCTGCTCAATGTGGACACTCCCTTCAGCTCCGACCGGGCTGATGGCTACCGCCGCGCCTTTCAGGAGCTGGGCATTCCCCTGGATGAGCGGTATATCCGTACGGTAAATCCCGCCAATCTCAGCAGCCAGGACGTGGAAGCGCTGCTGACGGAGCTGGCTCCCACGGCTGTCATCGCCGGCGTATACGATCTGGGCAAGAAATTCCTCACCGCCTGCCGGGCTCTGCACTACCGCGTTCCTGAGGACATCAGCTTCGTGGCCTTCGACGACGTGGAATGGCCAGAACTCATGGACATCACCGCCGTCTCCCAGCCCATGGAGTACCTGGGTCTCACCGCCGTACGGATGCTTCTGGACCGCATCAACGGCAGCATCGACATGAACCAGCCCGTCTCCACCATTGTCGAACCCAAGCTCAACCTCCGCAGCTCTGTAAAGACGCTGCGCCGCTGACGCCTTTTCTTGTACGCTGACCGCCCCGGCTCCCCGTGCCTCGGGGCGGTCTTTCTAGTTCCCTAGCGCAAACGTTATCTGTTTCTTCATTTTAAAACAGCATAATATCTTCAATAAAACTACTTTGTAACATTTTTTCATTCATATTCTGCATAATATAATTTCATATTTTGTAGATAACGTTTTAAACACATAGGAGGCTAGTCCTGTGAAACCCATTTGGATCATTCTTCTCTCCTGCGTCGTCACCTGTCTGGTGGTCTTTTCCGCACTGGCTGTCTTTGGCGACAAGCTGCTGCCCCAGCCCACAGCAGCCCCAGTCACGGAAGCGGAAGAACCGGCAGAAGATACGGCAGGCGAAACGCCCGACACCCTCGTCGGGTATGCCAACGTGCTGGACTACGGGGCGGACGCCACCGGCAGCACCGACAGCACCGAAGCCATCCAGGCCGCCGTCAACGAGAACCGCCTGGTCTACTTCCCCGCCGGTACCTACCGGTTCGAGCGGCTGCGGGTCACTGCCAGCGTCACCTTGCAGGGCGCCGGCGACAACGCCACCATTCTCAAAACCTCCAATCTCACCGACAACGTCATCACCCTGACTGCCGACGGATGGCACGTCCGGGATATGAAGTTTGACGCCACAGCCAACCGCACCGGCGGCGCCTACCTTTTCAGCACCGCCAACTATGCCAGCGTGGAGAATGTGGCCTTTACCCGCCAGTACATCGGCATCGATCTGGACGGCAGCTGGAGCGTCAATCTCACCAACCTCTCCGCCTTTGACGGCACGCCCCATGAGGCGGCCCCCGGCGGCGCCATCATCCGCCTGGGCAACAATGCCTACACCGGCCCGGTCAATATCCGCGGCCTGACTGCCAAGCCCTCCTCCGCCACGCTCCAGCCCACCAGCGGCATCCATCTGGGCTACGTGGACGTGGTCTCCATCTCCGACGCGCTGATCATCTGGCATCGGAAGGACGTGGTGGTGGCTCCCAAGACGCGGCAGTTTGCCGCTCTGGTGGAGATCACCAACAGCTGCTTTGATACGGCCCTGCACGGTGTGAGCATCGAGCCCACCGGCGGCGGGCGGGTGCTGCGCTGCGGCGTCTCCAACACCTGGTTCGGCGCCCACAGCTCCGACGCCCTCACCGTGGACGGCGCCGACGGCACTGTGACAGGCCTCCAGTTCTCCAACTGCATGTTCCTGGCCAACGCCGGCAACGGCGTCGCGGTCCGCGGCCAGGGCGTCGACGGGCTGTACTTCTCCAACTGCTTCTCCGGCGGCAACCAGGGCTGCGGCCTGACCGCCGCCGACGGCGCCCAGGAGATCGTGTGGGACGGCGGCGTTCTGGGCGCGTGCCACGAGCTTGCCGGCAACGTCCAGTACGGCTACAGCGTGGCAGAGGGCTGCGGCGTCACGCTGGACGGCACCGATCTGGAGGGCAACAATCTCGGCCAGGGCCAAGGCCCCGCCGTGCAGAAGAACATGGCATCCGCATCTCAGTCCGCCGCCTGACGCGCGGGCAACCCCAAGGAGGCACGCAATATGAAAAAAACGCATTCTATGGCCAACGTACTGGACTTCGGCGCGGATCCCGCCGGCATCCTGGACAGCACCGCCGCCATTCAGGCCGCCTGTGACAGCAGCGATCACGTCTACTTCCCCGCAGGTACCTATCTGGTGGGGCACGTGGAAGTCACCGGTCACGCCACGCTCCTGGGCGCCGGCGACCATGCCACCACCCTCAAGTCCACCTGCACCACCGGCAACGTCCTCACCTTTTTGGACCACGGCTGGCACGTGCGGGACCTGGGCTTCGACGCCGTGGCAGATCGGACCGATGGTGCCTATATCTACGCCGCCTGGAAACAGAATCGGGAGTTCCCCGACTCCACCGCCCCCGGCGCCGCCAACTTTGCCACCATCGAAAACGTTGCCCTGACGCGGCAGTATGTGGGCATTGACCTGGACGGCTGCTGGAGCGTGAACATCGCCCACATCACCGCTTTTGACGGCACCGACGACGCCGTCGCACCCGGCGGTGCCATCATCCGCCTGGGTCGTGAGACCTACACCGGCCCCGTCCACATCCGCGGTCTGACAGCCCGCACCTCCTCCCCCGACCGCCAGCCCACCAGCGGCATCCACATGGGCCATGTGGATGTGGTGTCCATTTCAGACACGCTCATCATCTATCACAGGAAGAATATCTGGGTGACGCCCGGCCCAGAGCAATTTTCCGCCCTGATCGAAGTGACCAACAGCTGCCTGGACACGGCCCACCACGGTATCTATATCGAGCCCAACGGCGGCGGACGGGTACTGCGCTGCGGCTTTTCCAACACCTGGTTCGGCGCCCACTGCAACGACGCCATGGTCATCGACGGACGCGACGGCGTGGTGACAGGCCTCCAGTTCTCCAACTGTATGTTCCTGGCCAACGCCGGCGACGGCGTGCGAATTACCGGCCAGGGCGTGGACGGACTCTATTTCTCCAACTGCTTCTCCGGCGGAAACTTGGGCTGCGGCCTGCGGCTTTGCGACGGCGCGAAAAATGTCCAGTGGCTGGGCGGTGTGCTGGGCCGGTGCCACGAGCTCAACGGCAACGTGCAGTTCGGCTACACGGCTGAACCCGGCTGCACGGGCCAAATTGCCCTGGCCAATCTGGCCGGCAACCAGGCTGGGGCCTACCAGGACGAGCACGACGTGATCCATCGCTTTGCCTTGACGGAGGGATAGAGCCATGACAGCCAGGCAGCAATATCTCTCCTATGTACGCCAGGGCGGCGACTTCTTCTGCTCTCCCCAGATCGGCGCCGGCGCTGGCTTTGACGCCAAGCTGGCCGGGAAGACCTGGCTCAGCGAGACCACCACGGAAGATACCATAAAGGCCTGCCGGCAGTTTGATATGCTGCCCCTCTTTAACTTTCCACTGCCGGATCTAAGTTGCCTTTGCGATTCCCTGCGCTGGGAGACCGTCTCCGAGGCCCTGCTGCCCGACGGAAAGCGGCACACCGTGCGCCGCCTCTCCACCCCCCGGGGCGACCTGGAGACCCACTTTCTGGAGCAGCCGCTGCTGGGCGGCGCCCAGACGAAATTCCCTGTGACGGAGGAAGCGGACCTGTCCCTGCTGGAATACTACCTGGATTGCCTGCTGGCGTGCAGCGACTTTTCTCCCATTACCCGAGCCGTCCAGGAGATTCGCCGGCAAGTGGGAGAGGATGACGCCCTGGACATCCAGTGGGCCATGCAGCCCTATGAGCTTTTGGGCTTTCCCAATGTACTGGACACGTCTGTTCTGGCTCTGGAGTGCCCGCACACCTTCCGCCGTTTGATGGACAAAATTCTCCTGCTGGACGAGCGGCTGCTGCCCGCCGTAGCCGCCGGCGGCGCGGACTTCGTCTTCCTGGGTGGCCCGGGGTCCGAGCTGATCCCGCCCGCGTACTACGAGGAATTCCTAATCCCCTATTCCCAGACGCTGTCGGCTATGGCCCACGCACAAGGTCTATTGATTTACAGCCACATCTGCTCCCCCATCGAACCGATGCTCTCCCTGGGCTATTACAATCAAATGGGCATCGACCTCTTTGAAACGCTCTCCGAGCCGCCGGTGGGCAACGTCAAGAGCCTGGAGGACGCCTTTTCCAAGCTGGACGGAGCCATCTGTACCCGTGGCAACCTGGGCCTCGATCTACTGTTGACCGCCTCCCCAGCAGAAATCCTGGACCGAAGCGTCCGTATTCTGGAGACAGCGCAGCGGATGGGCCGCAAGCATATATTGGCCGCCAGTGACTATCTCTTCTACGACACGCCAGCAGAAAACGTCCACGCCATGTGCGAAGCTGTCCGTCGCTTCCACAGCCTGTAACGCGCAAAGCAATCCCGGCGCAGCCCGCTCCCCCTGGGAGCGGGCTGCGCCGGGAACTTTTTCACTGGAAAGCGGCGCGGCGCATAGACTGGAGCGCGGCTGCGCACGCTCTCCCCTTGCAATGGGAAATACGCCGTGGTAAAATAGTAAAATATGCTGCGCTGCCCTCAGCGATGGTCGCCCAGGAAGAAGAGCGCCAATGTACCGGGGCCGGAATGGGAGCCGATCACCGGCCCGACATAGTTGATTGCGACCTCCGGCACATGGTACTGCTGCTTCAGCAGCTCCGCCAGATATTCTGCGTCCTGCAGGCAGTCGCCATGGCTGATGAACATCGTCTGCTTGGCGGGATCGAACGCCGTCTCCCCCACCTTGGCAGCCATCGCCTGGATGGAGGCCTTGCGGCCCCGCGCCTTGGAGACCGGCACCAGGTGGCCGTCGTTGTCCACGTGCATTACCGGCTTAATCTGCAGCAGGCTGCCCATCACAGCGGTGGCGCCAGAGATTCGCCCGCCCCGCTTGAGGAACATCAGATCGTCCACGGTGAACCAGTGGCAAAGGTGGAGCTTGTTGGCCTCGGCATAATCCCGGGCCTCTTCAATGGTGGCCCCTTCCTGGCGTCGCTTAGCCACATGGTAGCACAGCAGTCCCTGGCCCAGAGAGGCGCACAACGTGTCCACTACATAGATTTTCCGCTGCGGATACTCCTCCAGCAGCTCCTGCGCCGCCATGAAGGCCGCGTTGAAGGTAGTGCTAAGGCCGGAGGAAAAGGCCAAAATGAGGACATCCTGCCCTGCGTCCAGCACCGGCCGGGCTACCTCCTTCCATTGGGCAGGGTTCACCGCCGCGGTGGAGGTCATTTCCCCAGACCGCAGGCCCTGATAAAACTCCGCCGTATCCAGTGCGCGGCCATCGAGATAATTTGGGTATTCCTTTCCCCGATAATGGACGTAAAGCGGGACGATTTCCAGCTCCAGCGCGTCGGCCATTTCCTGAGTCATGTCGCAGCTGGAATCGGTGATGATTCGATAAGTATTCATAGGCCTCTCCTTCTTCGCGTATTCAGCCGCCTCTATTGTACCATGTCCGCTCCCGCCGGTCAATGAAGAAGGATCCTTTTTCCAGAACAACCGCCAAGATTGGAGGATTTACCATGATCTCTCTGCTGCTCAAGTCCATATTCAAGACCCATCCCGACCCGGAAAACCCCGCTACCCGCACCTACTGCGGCAAACTCTCAGGCATAGTGGGGATCTGTCTCAACGCGCTGCTGTTTCTGGGGAAGCTCCTGGCCGGGTTGATTTCCGGCAGCGTCTCGGTGATGGCGGACGCCGTCAACAACCTCTCCGACGCCTCCAGCTCCGTTGTCACGCTGGTGGGCTTCAAGCTGGCCGAGAAACCCGCCGACGACGGCCATCCCTATGGGCATGCCAGAATCGAATACATTTCGGGACTCATCGTGGCCGCGATGATTCTGGTCATCGGTGTGGAGCTGGTCAAAAGCTCCATTGAAAAGATTCTCCATCCAGAGGAAGTTGCCTTCACCTGGCTGACCGCCGGCATTTTGGTGGCATCCATCCTCATCAAGCTCTGGATGGCGGCCTTTAACCGCCGCATGGGCCGAGCCATCCACTCCGCCACCCTGGAGGCCACCGCAGCGGACAGCCGCAACGACGTCATCACCACGGCCGCCGTGCTGGCAGCGGGCCTGGTGGCCAAATTCACCCACCTCCACATCGACGGCTATGCCGGTCTGCTGGTGGCCGTGTTTATCCTCTACAGCGGCGTGGGCATCGCCAAGGACACCATCGATCCTCTGCTGGGCGCCGCCCCGGACCCCGAGCTGGTCCATCGCATCCGCGAGATGATTCTGGGCTACGACAAGGTGCTGGGCATTCACGACCTGATCGTCCACGACTATGGCCCCGGGCGGCAGTTCGCCAGCGTCCACGTGGAAATGGACAGCCATGAGGACCCGCTGGTCTGCCACAACATCATCGACGACATGGAGCGGGATGTGGCCCAACAGCTCCACGTTCAGCTGGTGGTCCACTACGATCCGCTGGTCACGGACGACGCGGAGCTCAATGAAATGCGCGCTCTCGTTCAAACGGCCATCCACGCCATCGACCCCCGGCTGACGCTCCACGATTTCCGCATGGTCCGCGGCCCCAAGCACACCAACTTGATCTTCGATCTGGTGCTGCCCTTCGATCTCAAGTCCCGTGAGTCCGAGATTCAGGCCGCTGTGGAGCAAGCCATCCAGCAAGAAAACCACAAATACTATGCCGTCATCACCTTCGACGACTGTTCCTTCAACCAATAGAGGAGGGATACGATGCGTGTTTTGATCCGAGGCGCCGGAGACCTGGCCTCCGGCGTGGCGCTGCGGCTCCATCGAGCCGGCTTTGCCGTGGCCATGACCGACCTGCCGTATCCCACCGCCATCCGCCGCACGGTGGCCTTTTCCCAGGCCATCGCCCTGGGCGAGACCCAGGTAGAGGATGTGACGGCCCGGCTGGCCACAGCGGACACAGCGGAGGCCCTCTGGGCCAAAGGGGAAATTCCCGTTTTGATCGACCCTGAGGCCCGCTGCAAGGAAGTCCTGTCGCCCCACGTGTTGGTGGACGCCATTCTGGCCAAGCGGAACTGCGGCACCGCCATCACCGATGCGCCGCTGGTCATCGCGCTGGGCCCGGGCTTTACCGCGGGCGTGGACTGCCACGCCGTGGTGGAGACCATGCGCGGCCACACCCTGGGACGGGTGATCTGGGACGGCCAAGCCCTGCCCAATACCAATATTCCCGGCCTCATCGGCGGGTTTGCCGGGGAACGGGTGCTGCGGGCGCCGGCAGACGGCGTGTTTATGCCGGCTTTGGACATCGGCGCCATGGTTCAGGCCGGCGATGTGGCCGGCTATGTGGGACAAGCGCCCATGGTCTGCACCATTTCCGGTGTCGTCCGGGGCATTCTGCCGCCCAACACCCCGGTCAAGCAGGGCATGAAGTCCGGCGACGTGGATCCCCGAGGCAATCTCTCCCACTGCTACACCGTCTCGGACAAGGCGCTGGCCATCGGCGGCGGTGTGCTGGAGGCGATTTTACAAAAGACCGGGCTTCTGGGCGCCCGGAACTGACGGGCTCCTTCTGCATCGGCTCTGCCGCGGCCGCATATACTGCCGTGGGAGGGATGTCTATGGAGAAGGCGAAAAAGCCTTGGCTTACCTACGTGGGATTTATCGCGCTGCGGGCGCTGGTCCTATGGATGGCGGAGCTATTCTCCCAGGTGGATCGCTGGGCCAGGCTGCTGCAAATCCCCTACCTCCTCTGGGTCGCTTTTGCCGGATATCTCAACTTCGGCGTCTGGCGGCTCAACTAGCAAAATCCTCGGCTCCAGCAGCAGGCAGGCCCCGAACGCTATGCGTTCGGGGCCTGCCTGCTGCTCAGACTGTCAAAAAAGCGTAGCTTTTTTGACAAAGGGGACTGCACCCCAAAAGGTTCTCGGTTTTCTTCGAAAAGCTGTCGAACCTTTTGGGGTGTAAAGTGCGATTTCCGATGCGCATGTCCCCGGAAATCGCGATTTAAATTTTATTTCGCCGCTGCGGCGGCGAAACTCTGCGAGGCT
>DVHE01000002.1 GCA_018712245.1 Candidatus Avoscillospira avicola
AAAGATTTTGCCTCATACGAAAGTTATAAAAGGGCGGGAATACTGTATGTATTTCCCCCTTTTATAACTGCACGGATGGGGCAAAAGATTGGGCGAAGGCCGCAGACACAATTGTGCGGTGATGCCTTAGATAAGAACCGCAGACACCCGGCGCGGGGAAGCCCTCGTGCCGGTTATGCGGATTGACAGGTCAGACTGTCGATCAGCCCCTGCTTTCGCAATGCGAAAGCAGGGGCTGATCGCTCTTATGAGGCATTTGCCGGCGTTTTAGGTTCATGGCGGTATATTTTGCCTGACCCATCTTGATGCCGCGGCCAGACCTCAGGCGTGTATATTACGCAGGCCATGGCGTTTTTCGCTTTCGCATCAGCAAACGCACGCGCAGCGGTTTCTTTTCGCCGCTGTACGCAGGTCCGTTTCCCTTTTTCTGCTTTGCGGACAGCCTCTGCCAGGCCCAAGCGCGCCTGCCGGATATGGTTGGCCATCACCTTCCGGCCTTTTCATTGGCTCCGCGCATGTTCCTGCATGGGCGGTTGATGCAGTTAGGCGGTATACTGCCATTTGCGCGCGCTCCTCCTGTATCTGAAGCCGTATGCCGCGGCGCGCCGCCCTGCGGGCATTTGAACGTATCGTTGCATGGGCCGTATGCACCGCCTATGGCCTGCAGCGCTCCCTGTCCTCCCTTATACCTACATAGGGCATTTATGTTTTCCGCTGTTTTCTTTGCGCTCCAAGGAGGTATAAATTTTTTGCGGACGTCCCTTGACAACCAGCCTTTCTTCTACTATTATGTAGCTTGCTACCAAAATACATCGTGTTCTATGAATTTATAAAAAAGGAGGCGGCATCCATGTCACCGGTCGGCAGAGATGATCTGGGGTTCAAGATCAAAACCATTTCCAAGCTGCTGACGCAAAACATGAACAACAGCATTACGTCCTTGGATCTGACCAGCTCGCAGGCCCGTGTGCTTGGCTACTTGTGTTGCCGAACCAAACGGCAGGAGACGGTCTGTCCGCGGGACATTGAACGGCATTTCCACTTTACCCATCCCACGGTATCGGGGCTGCTGCAGCGGCTGGAGACGAAGGGTTATCTGAGCAGCGAACCGTCCGCGGAGGACCGGAGGTGCAAGCAGATCCTCGTCACGAAGCGGGCGCTGGAAGCCAATCAGCAGGTCCTCGATCATCTGGCCGCGTCGGAGCAGCGTCTGGTTTGCGATATGTCCCGCGTGGAAATTACGCAGCTCCACAGCTTTCTGGACCGGATGATCCAAAATCTCAGCGCTTCCGACGGCGCGCCGCAGGCGGCGGAACAATTTTCAAGGCCTGCTGATGAGACGCAGAGGGAACCCGAAGACCGCGGTTCCCGATCTCCGGATTATCGTTAAAATTAGCTTTACAAACTCTGGATGGGGGCTGCGCCGCTGGAAGCGCGGATCCTACGCGGTGCGGCGTCCCATGGTCGCGAAAGGCTCCGGGAGTTTGGATAGGAGGAATTTTCTGGTATGATCAAAACACTGAGTAAAAGCATACGGGAATTCAAGAAGCCGGCAATCCTTACACCGATCCTGGTGGTTGGCGAGGTCGTTCTGGAATGCATCATCCCGTTTGTGATCGCCAATCTCGTCAACGAGATGCAAGCCGGCTGCGGCATGGACGTCATTATCCGATACGGCGTACAGCTGGTCATCATGGCCGTGCTGTCGCTGATTCTGGGTGTGGCGGCCGGCAGCACCTGCGCCACAGCCTCCACAGGCTTTTCGCGCAATCTGCGGCAGGATATGTTCTACCGCATTCAGGACTATTCGTTTGAAAACATCGACAAGTTCTCCGTCTCCAGCCTGGTGACCCGGATGACCACCGATGTCATCAACGTGCAGATGTCCTTTATGATGATCATCCGCGTCGCCATCCGCTGCCCGCTGATGCTGATCTTCTCCTTCATCATGGGCTTTGCCATGGGCGGCCGCCTGGCTATGATCTTCCTGGTGACGATTCCCCTGCTGAGTGTCGGCCTGACCCTGGTGATCCGCAAGGCCACCCCCATTTTCCGCCGCGTGTTCCGCAAGTACGACGCCCTCAACGACTCAGTGCAGGAGAACGTCCAGGCCATGCGCGTGGTCAAGAGCTACGTCCGCGAGGACTATGAAAAGAAGAAGTTCGGCGCCGCCGCCGAGGACGTCTGCAGGGACTTCACCCGTGCCGAGCGCATCATGGCCATCAACTCCCCCATGATGCAGTTCTGCGTGTACGTCGGCATGGTCTTCGTCCTGAGCTTCGGCTCCTATGCCGTCATTTCCAGCCAGGGCATGGAGGTCAATGTCGGCCAGATGTCGGCCATCATTACTTACAGCTTCCAGATCCTCATGAGCCTGATGATGCTCTCCATGGTATTTGTGATGATCGCCATGTCCATGGAGTCCGCCGAGCGTATCGTCGAGGTGCTGCAGGAAAAGAGCAGCCTGACCAGCCCCGAGAATGCGGTCACGGAAATGCGGGACGGCTCCATCGATTTTGACGGCGTCAGCTACAAGTACTCCCGGACCGCCGAGCGCAACGCCCTGGAGCATGTGGATCTCCACATCCGTTCCGGCGAGCTCATCGGCGTCCTGGGCGGTACTGGATCGTCCAAGACTACGCTGGTGCAGCTGATCCCCCGGCTCTACGATGTGACGGAGGGCGCGGTTCGGGTCGGCGGCGTTGACGTACGGAACTACGACCTGGAAACTCTCCGCGACAGCGTGGCTATGGTGCTGCAGAAGAACGTGCTGTTCTCCGGCACGATTAAGGACAATCTCCGCTGGGGCAACCCCAACGCCACCGACGAGGAGATGCATGAGGCCTGCCGTCTGGCCCAGGCCGATGAGTTCATCCAGCAGTTCCCCGACAAGTACGACACCTGGATTGAGCAGGGCGGCAGCAACGTCTCCGGCGGTCAGAAGCAGCGGCTCTGCATCGCCCGTGCTCTGCTGAAAAAGCCCAAGGTCCTGATCCTCGACGATTCCACCTCCGCTGTGGACACCCGGACCGACGCCTTGATCCGCCAGGGCTTCCGCCAGTTTATACCGGATACCACCAAAATCATCATTGCCCAGCGCGTTGCCTCGGTTGAGGATGCCGACCGCATCATCGTCATGGACGGCGGCCGCATCAGCGCCATCGGCACCCATGAAGAGCTTTTGAAGAGCAGCGATATTTACCGTGAAGTGTACACGTCCCAGACGAAGGCAGGTGATCAAGATGAAGCGTAAAAACACGATAGAAGAACGGAACGCCGCCCCCGCTGCAACCCGCACCACGACCAGCCGCGGCCGCCGCGCCCCCAAAGGCGTGCTCCGCCGGCTGCTGAAAACCCTATTTGAATTCTATCCGGTGCTGTTGCCGGTCACGCTGGTATGCATTCTGATCAACGCCATCGTCAGCTCCATTCCGGCGGTCTTCCTGCAAAAGGTTATCGCCCTGGTAGACGGCAGCTTCAAGAGCGGTGACTGGTCGTCGGTCTCCGGAAAAATCCTCGGTCTTGTGGGGATCCTGGTGGCCATGTATTTGGTCAGCATCATCGCCGGCGCCTTCTACACGCAGATGATGGCCATCATCACCCAGGGCTCCCTGAAAAAGATGCGTGAAAAGATGTTCAACCACATGGAGGACCTGCCCATCCGGTACTTTGACACCAATGGCCACGGCGACATCATGAGCTACTACACCAACGATGTCGACACCCTGCGCCAGCTCATCAGCCAGAGCCTTCCGAACATCCTCATTTCCGCCATTACGCTGCTTGTGGTGTTCTGCATCATGGTCTACTACAGCGTCATCCTTGCCGCCGTAGTGGTGGCCGGCGTCATCTGCATGGTCTTCGCCGCCCGCGCGATCACCAAGCGCTCCTCCACATACTTCCTGCGTCAGCAGATTACCCTGGCCAATGCCGAGGCGTTCATGGAGGAAATGATGACCGGTCAGAAGGTTATCAAAGTCTTCTGCCACGAGGAAGCCGCCAAGGCCGACTTTGACAAAGTCAACGATGAAATCTTTTTCAACGCCCGCAACGGCAACCGTTTCGCCAATATTCTCATGCCGCTTTTGGGCAATGTCGGCAACGTGATGTACGTGGTCGTGGCACTGGTGGGCGGCGCCCTGCTGCTGTCCGGCGCCTCCAACATCAGCCTTTCCGGCATGGCCTTCAGCATCAGCATCGTGGTGCCGTTCCTGAACATGACCAAGCAGTTCGCCGGCTCCATCGGCCAGGTATCCAACCAGATCAACATGGTCATCATGGGTCTGGCCGGCGCCCACCGGATCTTCTCCCTGCTGGACGAGGAGCCCGAAACCGACGAAGGCTATGTGACCCTGGTCAACGCCAAGGAAAACGCCGACGGCACCCTGACCGAGTGCCCTGAGCGCACCATGGTCTGGGCCTGGAAGCACCCGCATCACGACGGTACCGTCACCTACACCCGGCTGACCGGCGACGTGCGGTTCTTCGACGTGGACTTCGGATACACGCCGGACAAGATCGTCCTCCACAACATCTCCCTCTATGCCAAGCCCGGTCAGAAGATCGCCTTCGTGGGCGCCACCGGAGCCGGTAAGACCACCATCACCAACCTGATCAACCGGTTCTACGATATTGACGACGGCAAGATCCGCTACGATGGCATCAACATCAACAAGATCAAGAAGGCCGATCTGCGGCATTCCCTGGGTATGGTGCTTCAGGACACGAACCTCTTCACAGGCACCGTCATGGAAAATATCCGCTACGGCAATCTGGAGGCCTGCGACGAAGAGTGCATCGCGGCGGCAAAACTGGCCGGCGCCGACGATTTCATCCGCCGTCTGCCCGAGGGCTACAACACTGTACTTCGCGGCAACGGCGCCAACCTGAGCCAGGGCCAGCGGCAGCTGCTGAGTATCGCCCGGGCGGCCGTGGCAGATCCCCCGGTCATGATTCTCGACGAGGCCACATCCTCCATCGATACCCGCACCGAAGCCATTGTCCAGCAGGGCATGGATGCGCTGATGTACGGCCGGACGGTATTCGTCATCGCCCACCGCCTCTCCACGGTCCAGAACTCCAACGCCATCATGGTCCTCGAGCATGGCCGCATCATTGAGCGCGGCAGCCACGACGAGCTGATCGCCCAGAAGGGCAAATATTATCAGCTCTACACCGGCGCCTTCGAACTCGAATGATCTCAGCAAAGGCGTGCAGCCCCCTGCCTCGCAATAGGATAGAACTGGAGATTTTATGCAAAATCTATGTTTTCTGGGGCAAGGGCCAGCATGTAATGCCAGGGCATTTCATGCTGGCCGGCGGCTGGTCTGCCGCAGAATAGGCCGGAAAAAGACAGGGCCTGTTGCAAAAATCGGCTTTGCGCCTAACAGGAAAATAATTGCGTGTAAAAATTACCGTGAAGCTTCTTACGGAGCTTCACGGTAATTTTTCCTCAGTGTATGTTGGGGAATTTTGTTTTTTGCAGCAGACCCTCAGGGCCGAAAAAATATTTTCGCCGCGCCGCCTTCTTCCTTTCAGCCTTATAAAGCCGCAAGAAAGACCTTTCATTGGAGGCCCGCCCCGCCGGCAGGCGCAGGGGCCGTGCCGGCGGGGGAAAGCCCGCAGGGGGGTGTTTGGGTCAGTCTTCGTCTTCGTCCTCGGTCTCTTTGGGGCGGCAGTGGACCTCGATTTCCAGCACCCGGCGGTAGTCGGTGTCGGTGACGGTGACGTCCAGGTTTTCCCAGGTGAAGGTGTCGCCCTCGTTGGGGATGCGGCCCAGCTGCTCCATGACCCAGCCGCTGACGGTGGTGCAGTCGGCCTCGCAGTCCACGTCGAAGAAGCGGGACATTTTATCCAGGTCCACGTTGCAGGAGACGCGGTACGTGTCCTCGCCCACCTTGCGGAAGTCCTCGATGACCTCGTCGTGTTCGTCCCAGATCTCGCCCACCAGCTCCTCCAGAATGTCCTCCATGGTGACGATGCCCAGCGTGCCGCCGTACTCGTCGCTGACCACGGCGATGTGGCTCTTGCTCTTCTGGAGCAGCTTCAAAAGGTCGCTGATCTTGATGGATTTGGTGACGAAGAGGGGAGCGGTCATGATCTCGCTGAGGGGTTTCTCCACCAGGCCGGTTCCGTTGTAGAGGTCCTTCTGGTGGATAATGCCCACGATGTTGTCAATGCTGTCTTCATAGACCAGAATCCGGGAGAAGCGGGAGGTGGAGAAGACCTCGGCCACTTCTTCCTTGGTGGCAGTGTTGGGCACGGCCTCCAGGTCCACCCGGTGGGTGAGGATGTCCTCGGCGTCGCGGTCGGTGAACTCGATGGCGCTGCGCAGGAGTTCGGACTCGTCTTCGTCGATGCCGCCGTCCTGGGCCACCTCGTCCACCAGCACCAAAAGCTCATCCTGGGTCAGCCGCCGGTCTTCTTTAATCCGGAAGATCAGCGACACCAGCTTCTTCCACTGGGTGAAGAGCCAGTTGACCGGGGTCAGCAAAATCACCAGCGCCTTGAGGAAGGGCGTGGAGAACATAGCGAAGCGCTCCGGAATGTCCTTGGCCAGACTCTTGGGGGTGATTTCACCGAAGATCAGCACCACGATGGTGACGACGATGGTGGAGAGCGTCGCGCCCACGTCGCCGTAGTGGCGCACAAAGAGCAGCGTGCCGATGGAGGCCGTGGCGATGTTGACGATGTTGTTGCCGATGAGGATGGTGGAGAGGAGCTTGTCGTAGTCCTCCGCCAGCTTCAGCGTGGCGGCGGCTCGGCGGCTCCCTTTTTCGGCCCGGGTCTTCAGCCGGGTCTTGTTCAGGGAAGAGAAGGCGGTTTCGGTGGCGGAGAAGTAGGCAGACATGAGAATGAGAACTGCCATGATCAATATGTCCCGCAAACTGTCACTGTCCATAATAAAATATGTTTCCTCCAAACGATAAAAGTGGCCGGAAGGGCGCAAAAAGGCATACCTGCGTCACTGAGGCGCAGATATGCCGTAATCAAACTTCCCTATGGTACTGTAAGGATTACCGTCGTCCGAATCCATGGGGGAGAAAACTCCTTCCGGGATATAAATTAAGCATAGTATAGCAGAACTTTTCCAGGCTGTCAATGGCTACTCCACCGGCAGGCAGCGGCGTTGGGCGTGGGCGGATCGCTGGCAGTGGCGATGTCGCTGAGATACTGCCCGGCGTATAAGAGGCCGTCCTGCCCGTAGATCCAGAGGCTGAAGGAGGGGCCTAAATAGCGGGAGAAGTCGGCCACGGCCAGGCGCGTGCCGTCAAAGGCCGAGTGGAGGAAACGGGCACCGGGCAGCGTTTCGTCACAGGGGCAGGTGAGGAACAGGGAAAACTGCCTGCCTTCCAGGGCAAGGGCCGTGAGGCTGTACGCCTGCTCCTCCTCAGTCAGGAGGAGCAGCACGTTCTCACCTGTATAGGCGACAGGCAGAGCCGCCCCCGGCAGCGAGAGCCGCTGGAGGGCTTGGCCGCTGTCGGTGTCGATCACCGTGAGATAGAGCTGTCCCGCTTCCAGTGTGAAAAGCAGCAGTTGTCCCGGCACCGGGCTTTTTTCCAGAGAGGCGGCCTCCACCGTGCTGAGCTCCAGGGGGAAGAAGTTTTCCAGCCGGGGCGGATGGTCGCTGGTTTCCTCGTTGATGGATATACGGTAGATGCCGTAGCCGTCGGGGAAGTGGCTGTAGTCCAGGGCGAGCTCGGTCTTGTCCCGGCTGAACACCAGGTAGACCACGTCCTCCAGCACCGCGCCGTCGGTGAGCTCCGACAGGCCATAGTCCCCGGAGAACGGCGAAAAGCGCACATCCAGGCTGCCGTCCCGGAACATTGTAACCGTGGCCTCTGCGGTCAGGTCTTCCGGCACCGGGATGGGGAAGGTTCGCTGAGCCAGTGCGTCCAGCTCCTGGTAGTTCTGGCTGCTGTAGGGAAGCCACATCGACAGAGGGAAGAGGGCCCAGTAGTCCCGCAGCGTGTAGACCTTTGTTGCTTCCTCACCGGGGGCGAGGCCGGCCCCCAGTGCCAGAAGGTCGGCGGGCAGGGCAGTCTGGCCCAGGTCGGCCAGCTCATCCTCCATGTTGGAGAGGCGGAAGTAGTCCAGCCGGGTGAAGAGGGGCGAGGAGATGAACACCTCGGAGTCCTGGGAGTAAACCTGATAAAGCGGGTCGGTGTCCTGTTCCAAGGGCGAAAAGGTGAAGGTGGTCTCAGCCTCCGCCGGTGCGGCGGCGTCTATGGCGGTCTTCCAGAGGAGATGACCGTCCACGTCGTAGGAAAGGTCGATGTGCAGTCCCTCCGCCGCGGCGGCGTCGCCGCTTGCCTCGGCGACGGTGTAGTGGACCTGCCGCGTCTGGGGCACGAGCCACACAGTGGCCGCTGCCAGGGCGCATACTGCCAGAGCCAGCAGGGCCGCAAAGGCGATCAGCCGCTGCTTCATGGGGCATCCTCCTCTTCCGTGAGGTTGGAGAGGGCGCGGCTGACTCGGTCGGGCTGGTAGTGGTAGACGGAGCGGACGTAGCCCATCAGGTCCTGGCCGGTCTCCTCCAGGTCTGGGAGCGCCGCGTCGCCGACGATCTCTCCGCCCCGCAGCAGCACCGCCCGGCTGACGAACTGGGAGACCTCCTCAATCAGGTGAGTCGAGAGCAGCACCGTCTCCTGGGGCTCCAGAATGCCCAGCAGCACCTTGTAGAAATCGTCGCGGTTGAAGACGTCGTTGCCGGCGAAGGGCTCGTCCATCAGGATGTAGTCCGCCCCCTGGGAGAGGGCCAGAATCACCTCGAACTGGTTTTTCTGCCCGGCGGAGTAGCGCCGGATGGGCCGGTCCATGGGCAGGGCGAAGAATTCCATCAGCCCCGCGAAGCGCTTTTCCCGGAAGCGGGGGAACTGGCTGCGGTAGAAGTCCCGGTGGTCCGCCGGGGTCAGGGCCGGGAAAAAGGAGTGTTCGCAGGTGGCGAAGGAGAGCCGGGCAATGTTCTGCCGGGTGACGGCCTCGCCGTCCAACGTCACCTGACCCTGGTGGTGCAGCAGGCCCAGGACGCACTTCATCAGCGTCGTCTTGCCGGCGCCGTTTTCGCCGAAGAGCCCGACGATCTCTCCGGGGCCCAGGGTGAGCGACACGTCCCGCAGCGCCTGGGTGCTGCCGTAGCGCTTGGATAGTTCCTTGAGTTCCAGCATGGCTGCCACCTCCTAGATGAGCCGTCCCGGCAGGCAGACCGCCGGGGTGAAGATGAGATAGATTCCAAAGTATACTGTGGCCAGCACTGCTACGGCGGCCAGGGCTGTCAGGGCCGTGGCTGCCGGTACGGCCAGGCACCGCCGCCACAGCTCGCCGCGGTTGGGGAGGCGGCGCATGGTGTAGATGCTGCGGCTGCCCTGGTAGTGGGAGAGGTAAAGCCCCAGGGCCGCCGCCGGCATCAGCGCCGCCACGGCCCAGAAGCCCCAGAACACCCCCGGCAGCAGCTGGGAAAAGGCGGGCATCACGGCGCCTGGCGTTAACAAGCGGCGCCCGGAGAGATCGGTGTAGTAGAGCTCCTGGAGGGCTGAGGCGAAGGCGAAGAGAAAGCGGAAGCTCACCAGCAGCGCCAGGCCCAGGGCCAGGCGGAGGTAGCCCGCCACCGCGGCCGCCGGGACGCCCAGAGGGAGGTAGGGTGCGAGATCAGGCTTCTTCATGCGCGTCCGCCTCACTTTCACGAAGACCGTCCAGCTGGAACAGAATTTGTCCCAGGAGATAGATGGAGAAAAACAGGTCGATGATGGCGCTGCCCGGGCTGGAGCAGAAGGTGCATAAGCCTAAAAGGAGCGTCAGCACCCAGACCAGGGAGACCTGTCCCCGCCGCTGCCAGCGGCTGAAGACGGCGAGGCCCAGGGACAGCGCCGACAGCCACAAGAGGTTTCGGATGTGGCGCGGCCAGTCCTCCAGGGGCAGGAGGCCGTGGAAAAAGCCGTTGAGGTAGCTCTCCGCCGCCAGCGGCGCCGGGCGGTAGGTGAGCTGCCGGGTGACGACGTGCCACTGAAAGAGGACCACACCCAGCTCCACGGCCCAGAAGAGGACAAGAAAGCCCAGATACGCCAGGGCCCAGAGGCAGACCACCCGTTCCTCGGCAACCGGCAGCCGCCGGAGGGTGTAGTCGGTCTTGACGCCGGAAAACTGACAGCCGTGGAGGGCCAGCAGAGCCGTCACCGCTGCAAAGCCCACGGCGGCCAGCAGATGGGTATAGCTCTCCAGCTGCAAATAGGCAAGATCCAGCTGTGCGGCGTTGGGCAGCAGCAGGACCGCCGCCACCTGGGCGGCCGCGGTGGCCGCCGTCACTGTCAGCACCTTGAAAAACAGGGCGCGGACTGGCAGCGCCAGAATGCCTCCGAGCTTTTTCATGTCTCTTCCTCCTCCCATAGGGTCTCCACCCACTGCAAGGCCTCTTCCTTAGTGAGGCCCGTCTGCCGCATGGCGAGAATCAATGCCCTGGCGTCTTGGGCCAGCAGCTCCCGCCGCAGCCGCGCAGCCCCCGCCGGGTCGTAGGTGACGAGGCTCTTGGCTCCGGCGTGGGAGGTGATCCAGCCCTCCTCCTCCAGAAGCCGGTAGGCCTTTTGCACGGTGTTGGGATTGACGCCCAGCCGGGCCGACAGCACCCGCCGGGAGGGCAGCTCGTCCCCGTTGGCGACGGTGCCCGCCGCGATGCCCCGCTTGAGATACAGGATGATCTGCCAATAGATCGGCGTCCCGGGCAGCAGAAGAAAGTCGTCAAAGGAAATCAAGGCCATCACCTCCCAACTGTGTTATATCACTAATACGGTTCAACTGTATTATAGCATTGATACGGTTGGCTGTCAACCGGCCTTCTTTAGGACACGCGATGCGCGTTATCTACGGCGGAATCGCGGCCCCGATGCGTTCGATGAAAGCACTCTGGCGGCGCAGGCTTGGTCTGCCTCCGGCGGGGGACTTTTCACCGCAGAAAAGTCCCAAAAATGCGCCGGGGGCTGCGGCCCCCGGACTCCCGTGGGGCTGCGCGGCGTGCATCCCCAGGAGCGGCATCTCCCGGCCCGTTACGCTCCACCGGGCTGTCCCGTTCCATACTGCTTGCCCCTTCCCGGCTTCGCGCGGGCCAGTAGAATCAGATGGCCGTTACGGCTACAGAGATTTTCACTAAGGCCGCACCAGCTGCCACGGAACACGGCGAGATTAAGCACACGGCAGCTTTTATGTGCGCGTTTGCGTCTTCACCGTAGGGGCGCGCAGCTAAGATAAGGAGTGAGCAGGAAAGCGTCACAAAAGTGCGCCCTGCGGGCGCAGGGCGCAGGGCGCGTCAGGGCAGCTCCGCCAGCTTTTGCAGCAGGGCCTCCGCAAAGCGGTAGCCCTGGAGATAGCGCATCGTCTCGTCGGACAGCTGGAACCGCTTCTGCACCGCGGCGGGGAAGGGCGAAGCCGGCGCCAGGGCTCGGGTCACGTCGGCCCGGAAATCGTCCATGGTTTTGCCGAAGCGCTTGAACCAGTGGTCCGGGTCACCGTGGTTGGAGGCGTAGCCGTCCCGATGGCCCTCGGCGTGGGAACGGATGGCGGAGACGGGAATGGAATAGGTGCGGCAGAGATAGACGCACAGTTCCACGGCCTCCCACCAGGCCTGCTCCAGATAGGCCGGGTCCTCCATGCCGTCCTCGCAGATCTCAAACTGGATGTGGCTTTCGTTGTAGCTGCCCTTGGGGCCGCTGCCGCAGCCCCAGCAGCGAATGTCCCAGGGCAGCGTCTGGACCGAGGCCACCGTGCCGTCGGCCATGCGGCCCACGAAGCCATGGACGCAGACGGCGGGGGAGATGGTGCGGTTCCAGTCATTGCTGTTGGTGTTGGTTCCCAAGCGCTTCAGGATGGTTTCCCGGCTCCAGGAGAGGGCCGTGGGGAACACTTGCCCCATGCCGCTTTCCTGGGCGGCGTGGGGCTGGACGTAGCGCTTGAGGTTGGGGTTGTTGGCCCCGGTGGAGTGGACCACGATGCCCCGGGGCTTTAGGGGCCGCCCCGCCTTCAGACAGGGGTTATTGAGAAGCAGACACTGATAAAGCGTCATGACTGTACCTCCGGGAGTCCCGACAGGGACATCAGAATGGAGAGGACGCCTGCCATCAGGGCCACGGCGCCCACTGCCTTCCAGTCCACGGTGTAAAACGCCGCACCGGTTCCCAGAGCGGCGATGGCGCTCTGGGCCATGGTGCGCAGGGCGCGGATTCCAGCCGCCCAGCACCAGGCCTTCCAATTCTCTTTGCGCATGGGCATCCCTCCTGGGCCATTGTATGGCGCGGGGGCCGGCGCGGTGACAGAGCGTGGAAACTGCACAAAATCCGAGGGGTAGTTTGCTGGATTTTTTACGCTCAATTCCCCAACAAAACTTGACTATTTCGAACTCTTGCGCTATGATATCCTAAATAAATCTGCATCCGCCGCAGGCGGAGGAAAGGGGAGGGTTGGAAGTGATCTATTTAAGTCTTCCGATCTGGCTTTTTTCTCCCCAGGGCTCCGGCCAGGGGATGGATGCTCTTTTCGGTTTTTCCGAGGACTTGGTGTTTCCGGCGTAGCGCCGGGGCCGGTGTTCGGAAGAGCCATTTTTTTATGCCTGCGCGTCTGCGCCCGGCTTCGGGCGCGGCGGACGGGCGCCGGACGGCGGAATATCGCCCGGCTGCTTCAACATTTCCCTCCCGGAAAGGACGTGACCCCATGAAAAAGCGATATTTGATTTTGGAGGACGGCACGATCTTCCAGGGCTGGGGCTTCGGCGCCGACGACACGGTCATCGGCGAGCTGGTCTTCACCACCAATATGGTGGGCTATGTGGAGACGCTGACCGATCCCAGCTACTACGGCCAGATCATTCTCCAGACCTTCCCCCTGATCGGCAACTACGGCATCATGGAGGAGGATTTTGAAGGAACGCCCCGGCTCTTCGGCTACGTGGTCAAAGAGTGGTGCCCCACGCCCAGCAACTTCCGCTGCGGCTGCACTGTGGACGAATTCCTCAAACAGCACCGCATCCCCGGCCTCGGGGGCGTGGACACCCGGGAGATCACCACCCGAATCCGGGAGTATGGCGTGGTCAACGCCATGATTTCCGACACCATCCCCGAGGACTGGAGCGACATCGCCGCCTACTCCGTCCGCGACGCCGTGGCCCACGCCACCTGCGCCGCCCCCACCGAGTACCCGGCCCTGGGGGAGGAGAAGCACCACGTGGTGCTGGTGGACTACGGCGCCAAGGGCAACATCATCCGCTCCCTCCGGAAGCGGGGCTGCCGGGTGACGGCGGTACCGGCCTCCACCAGCGCCGAGGATATTCTGGCCATGAACCCCGACGGCATCATGCTCTCCAACGGCCCCGGCGACCCGGCGGAGAACGTCGGCCCCATTGCAGAGCTTAAAAAGCTCCTGGGGAAGAAGCCCATCTTCGGCATCTGCCTGGGCCACCAGCTGCTGGCGCTGGCTGCCGGCGGCCAGACCGTCAAGCTCAAGTACGGCCACCGGGGCGGCAACCAGCCCTGCCGCCTGGTGGGCACCCGCCGGACCTTTATCACCAGCCAGAACCACGGTTACGCGGTGGTGGCCGGCTCGGTGCCCGGCGGCGTGGAGCGGTTCGTCAACGCCAACGACGGCACCTGCGAGGGCATGGACTACCCCGAGCTGAACGCCTTCACGGTGCAGTTCCACCCCGAGGCCTGCTCCGGTCCCAAGGACACGAATTTCTTGTTCCAGCGCTTGATCGATATGATGGAGGGAAAGAGCTATGCCGCTGAATAAAGACATCAAGAAGGTACTGGTCATCGGCTCCGGCCCCATCGTCATCGGCCAGGCGGCGGAGTTTGACTACGCCGGCGCCCAGGCCTGCCGGGTGCTGAAGGAGGCCGGGCTGGACGTGGTGCTGGTCAACTCCAACCCCGCCACCATTATGACCGACAGCGCCTTGGCCGACGAGATCTACCTGGAGCCCCTGACGAGCAAGACCATCAAACGCATCATCGAGAAAGAAAAGCCCGACAGCATGCTGGCCGGCCTGGGAGGCCAGGTGGGCCTGACCATCGCCATGGAGCTGAGCAAGGAGGGCTTTCTGGAAAAGCACGGCGTGCGCCTCCTGGGCACCAACGCCGAGGCCATTGACAAGGCCGAGGATCGCCAGCTCTTTAAGGACACCATGGCCGAAATCGGCCAGCCCACCATCGCCTCGGACATCGCAGAGACCTTGGAGGACGCCCTGGCCGTGGCGGCGCGCATCGGCTACCCGGTCATCGTCCGGCCCGCCTTCACGCTGGGCGGCGCCGGCGGCGGTGTGGCCTACAGCGAGGAGGAGCTTCGCATCATCGCCCGGACCGGCCTGGATATGTCCCCTATCACCCAGATTCTGGTAGAGCGGTATATCAAGGGCTGGAAGGAGATCGAGTTTGAGACCATGCGCGACGGCGCCGGCAACGTCATCGCCGTGTGCAGCATGGAGAACTTCGACCCCGTGGGCGTCCACACCGGCGACTCCATCGTCGTGGCCCCGGCCCTGACCCTGGCCGACAAGGAGTATCAGATGCTCCGCAAGGCGTCTCTGGAGATCATCTCCGCCCTGGGCATCGTGGGCGGCTGCAACTGCCAGTTCGCCCTGAATCCCGAAAGCTTTGAGTACGCCGTCATCGAGGTGAACCCCCGGGTCTCCCGGTCCTCGGCATTGGCCAGCAAGGCCACAGGCTACCCCATCGCCAAGATCACCACCAAGGTGGCCTTGGGCTACGACCTGGACGAGATCACCAACGATATCACCGGCAAGACCTGCGCCTGCTTCGAGCCGGCGGTGGACTATGTGGTAGTGAAGTTTCCCAAGTGGCCCTTCGACAAGTTTTACGGCTCCAGCCGCGAGCTGGGCACCCAGATGAAGGCCACCGGCGAGGTTATGTCCATCGCCCCCAGCTTTGAGATGGGCATCATGAAGGCGGTCCGCGGCGCGGAGATCGGCCTCAACACCCTCAACGCCAAGCCCCTCACCGACGAACCGCTGGAGGAGCGCCTTTCCCACCAGGATGACCGCCGCCTCTTCACCATTTTCGAGGCCCTCAAGGCAGGCTGGACCGTGGACGCCATCCACGAGATCACCAAGATCGACCGCTGGTTCCTGTCTCGGCTGGAGAATCTGGCCCGGTTCGAGCTGTCCATCGCCGACACGCAGCTGGACAAGCAGACCTATATGCAGGCCAAGCGCCTGGGATACCCCGACGCGGCCCTGGAGCAGATCACCAAGCACCCCCTGCCGCCCAAGAAGGTGGCCTACTACAAGATGGTGGACACCTGCGCCGCCGAGTTCAACGCCGCCACGCCCTACTTCTATTCGACCTTTGACCAGTTCTGTGAGGCTCGGCGGTTCCGCCGCTCCGGGCGCCCGGTGGTCATGGTCCTGGGCTCCGGCCCCATCCGCATCGGCCAGGGCATCGAGTTTGACTACTCCTCGGTTCACTGCGTCTGGACGCTGAAGAAGCTGGGCTACGACGTGGTCATCGTCAACAACAACCCAGAGACTGTCTCCACCGACTACGACACGGCGGACCGGCTCTACTTTGAGCCCCTCTGCCCCGAGGACGTGATGAACATCATCGAGGTGGAGAAGCCCGTGGGCGTCGTGGTGGCCTTCGGCGGCCAGACGGCCATCAAGCTCACCGAATTCCTGGACCGCCAGGGCGTCAAGATCCTGGGCACCAGCCAGGACTCCATCGACATGGCCGAGGACCGGGAGCGGTTCGACGCCCTCTTGGAGGAGTTCCACATCAGCCGCCCCAAGGGCATGGGCGTCCACACCCTGGACGAGGCCCTGGCCGCGGCCCGGAGCCTCCAGTACCCGGTGCTGCTGCGGCCCAGCTACGTCATCGGCGGCCAGAACATGGTCATCGCCCACAACGATGAAGACGTCACGGTCTATATGGAGAAAATCCTCTCCGGCGGCATCGAAAACCCCGTCCTGGTGGACAAGTATATGAGCGGCATCGAGCTGGAGGTGGACGTCATCTCCGACGGCATCGATGTGCTGATCCCCGGCATCATGCGCCACGTGGAGCGGGCCGGCGTCCACTCCGGCGACTCCATCGCCGTCTACCCGCCCTTCGGCCTCACGGACCGGATGATCGACACCGTGGTGGACTGCTCCACCCGGCTGGCGCTGGCCATGAAGACCCAGGGCCTGGTAAACATCCAGTACCTCTTCTACGAGGGGCAGCTCTACGTCATCGAGGTGAACCCCCGGGCCTCCCGGACGGTGCCGTATATCAGCAAAGTCACCGGCGTCCCCATGGTGGACCTGGCCACCCGGGTGATGATGGGCGAGGCCTTGAAGGACCTGGGCTACGGCACGGGCCTCTATCCCACGCCGCCTTACTACTGCGTCAAGGTGCCGGTGTTCTCCTTTGAAAAACTCACTGACGCCAACTCCCGCCTGGGCCCCGAGATGAAGTCCACCGGCGAGGTGCTGGGTATCGGCCGCACCATGACCGAGGCGCTCTACAAGGGCTTGACTGCCTCGGGCATCACCATCGGCAACTGCCAGAGCGGCCACACCCTGGGCGCCCTGTTATCCGTGGACGACCACGATCTGCTGGAGGTCGTCGGCCTTGCCAAGAAGCTGGACGACCTGGGCATCGCCCTCTATGCCCCGCCGGATACGACCCGCGCCATCGAAAAGCTGGGCATCCATGTCAATCGCCTCAAATCCATCCGGGAGAGCGACCACATCTTCCGCGTGCTGGAGAGCGGCGTCATCGACCTGATCGTCTACACCGGCGACCTGCTGGTCTCCACCTACGACCACTTCCGCGCCCTGCACCGCCGGGCGATGCAGCTCTCGATCCCGTGCCTCACGTCTCTGGACACCGCCAATGCCCTGGCCGACATCATGGCCAGCCGCTACACCCTGGACAACACCGAGCTGGTGGATATCAACCATATGCGCAAGACCCGCCAGATGCTCACGTTCTACAAAATGGAGGGCACCGGTAACGACTATATCCTCTTCGACAACCGCGACGGGGAGATCAGCTGCCCCGAGTCGCTGTGCATTTCCGAGTGTGACCGGCACTACGGCATTGGCGCCGACGGCATCGCCCTGGTGGAGCGCTCCGACGTGGCCGACGCGAAAATGCGGATGTTCAACCGCGACGGCTCCTCCGGCGCCATGGCCGGCAACGTGATCCGCTGCGCGGCCAAGTACCTCTATGATTCCAGCGCCGTGCAAAAGGACGAGATGACCGTGGAGACGGCCTCGGGCGTCAAGCACCTGAAGCTCTATATCACTAACGGCAAGGTCAGCTCTGTGGAGGTGGATATGGGCCAGCCCAGCCTGGACCCCAAGTCCCTGCCCTGCACCATCGACGAGCCGGAATTGATCTATTACCCTGTCACCATCGGCGGCGAGGCATATAACATCACCTGCGTCAGCATGGGCAACCCCCACTGCGTGGTGTTCTGCGGCGCCGTCAACGACGTGGACCTGGAGCGGGTTGGTCCCCTCTTTGAAAATGCCTCCATCTTCCCGGAGCGGACCAACACCGAGTTCGTCCGGGTGGTCAACAAGACCACGCTGAAAATGCGGACGTATGAGCGGGGCAACGGCGAGACGCTGGCCTGCGGTACCGGCGCCTGCGCGGCGGTGGTAGCCGCCGTGGAAAACGGCTACTGCCAGAAGGACCAGGATATCACCGTCCAGGTCCGGGGCGGCGAGCTGGTGGTGCGCTATACCGACGCAGGTGTCACCCTCACCGGCGGCGCCCGGCTGGTCTACACCGGCCAGCTGGAATATTAAAAAGCAGCCGAAACGCTGGAAAAACCGGCAAAAGGGCCGGGATGGATGTTCCATCCCGGCCCGTTTTGGCATTCAGACCCGCCTGCGGCGGGTTCGGGCCGATGTGGCCCGCAAGGGAGCGCTGCCGGTGGCGGAAGAAGCGACCGCAGCGGCCCAGCAGCCGCTTGCCTTGGCGGGCCGCAACGCGGGCCGGGAGGGCTTAGCGGCAACTCGGACCATCGGCCCCTACGAAGGCCAGTGGTACGAACCGCCCCCGCGCAATTATCGCGCCTCCTACGAGAGACCGCTAAAGCGACATGGACGCGTGATGCGCGTAATCTGCGGCGAAAATAGGAAAATTGTGCAAAGAACTACTGCGTGCAATGTCCAACCCCTGTTCCGGGGCAGTGGGTGCGGCCTTAGAGAAACGTCGTGTAGCCGTAACGGCCATCCGATTCTACTGGCCCGCGCGAAGCCGGGAAGGGGCAGGAAGTACCGGGCGGGACGGCATGGAGGATCGCAGCGGCTAACGTGATGCCTCTTCCGGGGATGCACGCCGCGCAGCCTCCGGCGCATTTTGGGAACTTTTCTGCGGTGAAAAGTTCCCCGCCGGAGGCAGCGCCAGCTCGCCTCGCCATAGCGTTTGCGGCGTATGTACCAGACTGCGATTTCACTGTAGGGGTGGCCACCGGTGTGTTCGGTCATCCGCTCAGATATCGCAAGCAGGCGGACGCACGATGTGCGCATCTACGGTGGTAACGGGAGATTGGCAGGGCAGGGGAGGCGCAAAGGTGGTCGGGATGGCGGGGGTTCGTCGGTCTCGTCTCAGCGCGGGGCATGGAAAAAGCAGGGAGCAAACGCTCCCTGCTTTGCAGTCTGTGGGTTATTGATACTGGCTCCAGTCGGGGTCGGGCAGCAGTTCGTCCCAGGACTCGTAGCCGTCGGACCGGCGAATGTAGTCGTGGCTGTTGGTGGCCTCCTGGATGGCCAGGTAGAACCAGTCGCTGCTCTGGCAGTCGCTGAAGGTGCGCATCCCACTGAGGAGGTCCTTTTCGGTCTCGGGCAGCCGCTGCAATACGCGGTTGAGCATGGTCACAGCCTCGGCCCGGGTGATGGACTGGTTGGGCCGGAAGGAGCCGTCGGCGTAGCCGGTGATCCAGCCCAGCGCGGCGGCCTGGCGGATTTCGTCTCTGGCCCAGTGGCCGGCGATGTCGGTGAAGGAGCCGGCGGGGTCGAGGCCGCTGTCGTCAAAGCGGACGGCGATGGCGGCGAACTCGGCCCGGGTGATGGGGGCGTTGGGCTCAAAGGTCTCGGCGGTCCTGCCCTCCAGAACGCCCATGGCGCTGAGGGTGGAAACGGCGGTGCAGTACCAGTCGTCCTGGCCGACGTCGGTGAAGTCATTTTCCGAGGTCAGATACTTCTCCCGCACGTCGTCCTGAAGCAGCCGGAAGAAGATGGTGGCCACCTCGGCCCGGGTGATCTTGCCGGTGGGGTTGACGGTGCTGTCGCCGTAGCCCACGATGTAGGCCACGTGATCCGCACCGTTCAGCTGGGCCGGCACGCCGGTGTAGCGCCAGCCGGCATAGACGGTCTTGTCGCTGTTCATCACCACGCGGTCCACGGCCTTGGTGAGGTCCTCGTCGGCGTACCAGCCGGTGAAGACGAAGTCGTCGCGGGTGGGTTCCTTGGTCAGCTCCACGGTGGTGCCTTCGGTGTAGCGCTCATCGGGGTACTGGGTGCCGCCGTTGGATTCATAGTAGAGGGTGTAGCGATCCGTGGTGGAGCCGCTACTGGCATTTCGCACGGTGAACGACACTTCAATTTCATCGCTGGGCGCGTCAGAGGGTTCCACGGGGGTCTTTTCCACTTCACCGTCGCCGAGCCGCAGCGAGAGGGCAATGGGCTCAGGCAAGCTCGTGTCCTCTGTGACGGTGATGGTGGTGTCGTAATTGCCCACGGGCAGGCCGGTCTCGGGCCGGATGGTGAATGCCACCGTCTCGCCGGCCTCCAGATAGCGGTCTTCCTCGGCGATCTGGCTGATGACGTAGTTCTCTGCCTCGGGCTGGGCCAGAAGCAGCCAGTCGTTGCCGGTGTTGGTGACGGTGACGGTCTGGGCCGCGACTTCGGCGTAGCCCACGGCCTTTGTGCCGAAGTCGATGTCATCGGGCGCGGCAGTCAGCTCGTACACCGACGGCACGCAGTGCATGACCAGGGTGGTGTCTTCTTCGGGCGTGAAGGTGTATTCCGAAGTGGCGCTGAGGGTCTCGCCGGTTTCATCCCGCCAGCTGTCGAAGACATAGCCGACATAGCTCAAGCCTTCCAGCGTGACTTCCTCACCCCGGGTAACATAATAGCAGTCGTCGTATTGCTCGCCCGCGACAAAGCAGTAGGCGGCATCTACCGGGTCACTTGCAAGGGTGAGCTTGTAAGTAGCGGGAATGGTGACGTCGATGGTGGGATTGTTGCCATCGCTCATCTGGAAGGTCAGCGTCACTGTCTTGGCTTCTTCCAGCCCTGCCATGATCCCCATGAAATACGTATTGGATACGACGACCGTAGGTGTGGTCGAATTGAAGTTGAACCAATAGTCGTCCCAATAGGTCAGCGCTTTGCCGTCTGCCAGCACGCCGGTGACTTTGGCGTCCTGATACGCCTCGGGCAGGGTGATGGCAAAGTGCATCCCGTTATAGACGTTCTCGTTGGGGTCGAAAGTGGTGTCGCCAGAGACGGTGCTGGACGGCGTCGAGGGTGCCTGCAGCGCGTCCACGATCTCTCCCACAACGCCGGCCAGCAGCTGGTGGCCCGCGGCGTTGGGGTGGATGTCAAAGCTCAGGGCATCAAGGTCGGAGAAATTGGCATTGCAGGGGTTGGTCTCCTCTTTGTCAAAAACGGTCTTGACGTCGGCAACCTGCACGTTGGCGTACCCATTGACCACTGCGGCAGTGGCGCCGTTCAGCGCGGTGACGCCTGCTTCAAAGGCGCCGAAGACTTCGCTGATATCGACGCCGACAATCGTGAGTGCCGGATTTGGGTTCTCTGCTGCCTGCTTGTAGGGGTTGTACTGGTTGAGAACGACCACCTGCGCATTGGGATTGAGGGTGCCGATGGTGGAAAGAATGGCGGTCAGATTTGCAGAATAAGCAGTCAGCGCAGCCGTGGCTTCCGTCGATCCTCCAAAGTCCGGCATGTAATCAATCAATTCCTGGATAAAGTTGACGTCACCCATGGACAGCTTTGCCAGCTTATCGGCAATTCCCTCTGCGGTCATCTTGGGTTCTTCAGGATGCGCATCGCTGTACTTTGCGGCCAGATAGCCATAGAGCGCGTTCAGCAGGTCGTTGCCGCCGATGGTGATGGTAATGAAGTCGGTGTCGGTGACTTTACTCCTAACATCTTTATTATCAAGGAGATTTTCTTTCAAGTCGGTGGAAGTATACCCGTTCTGGGCAAACATATCACAGCTGGTAAAATAATCTGGAATTAGCTTCAGCGGGAAGCTATCCCATTCATCCGCCAGCCCGAAGCCGGTGGTGATGCTGTCTCCCAGGGCCACGTACGATTCCAGTGTCTGGGCGTGGGCCGCCACAGGCAGCAGGGAAAGCACCAGGCACAGGCACAGCAGTGCCGACAACCAACGTTTTCTCATAGTTGTTCCTCCTCTTGTGTCTTCCCGCGGCCGCTGGGCTGCGGGACAGCCAGATAAAATCATTTTACCATGACAATATGCAAAACTGGCGAACCTTACAGAAATGTAAGGCATTGGCGCTAAATCTGCTCCAGGGCGTAGCCGCTGCCCCGCTTGGAGGAGATCTCCAGGTGGGAGCTTTCGCTCTTCAGCTTTCGGCGCAGCCGGGAGATCAGCGTCCACAGCGCACGGCTGTCGGATACGGAGCCGCCGCTCCAGATCTCCCGCAGCACCTCCTGTGTGGAGACCACAGCCTCGGCCCTGCGGGCCAGCAGGAGCAGCAGGGTAAATTCCTTCTGGGTCAGCAGCAGGTCGTGCCCGTCCAGATAGCCGCAGCCGGAGAGCGTGTCCAGCTTCAGCCCGCCGTAGCAGATATAGCGGCTGCGGTTTTCCTCCTGCCGGAGCCGGGCCTCCACCCGGGCGACCAGGACCTCGGTGTCGCAGGGTGTCACCAGATAGTCGTCTGCGCCGGCGCGGAGTCCCTCCACCACGTAGCGGCTCTCTGCCCGATTGCTAATCAGGAGAATGGGAAAATGGTAGCGGGCTTTCAGCTCCCGGCATAGCGCAACGCCGCCGTCGGGCAGAGCGGTGTCCAGCACGGCCAGATCCACCGGGTGCCAGCGGAGCATCTCTCGGCAGTCAGCTGCGGTGGATGCCTGGATCAGCCTGTAACCGTGGGCGCGGAGGGCGCTCTCGTGCCGCTTCTGCGCGGCGCTTTCGCGCTCCACCAGGAGAATCGAGTACATGGCTGCAGCTCCTTTCCCCCACAACCGCTGCGCTTTTTGGAGCTTTTTCGGGTCAAATGGGCATTATTTTCCAAAACTTCTAGTTTCTTGTACTATAGCACAAAGCGTGCCGTTTGCCATCCTCCGTTCGGAAGGGTAAAATGGGGGATACCGCAGCAAAAACCGCCCCGCACCGGAAATCCCGGTGGGGGCGGTCGTGCTTGGAATCCTAGAGGAGCATATACTGCTTCAAATCCTTGCGCTGCTTGATGTTGAGTTTTTGCAGCGCTGTGGAGATATATTGCTTGACGGTGTTGGGAGAGATGCCCAGGTGATTGCCGATTTCCTGGTTGGTCCAGCCCCGGGCCGCCAGCATGGCGGTGGCGAATTCGGTGGTGGTCAAATTGTCGGCCACGTCGTGGCCGGTGACGGGGTTGTGTACCTTGCGCCAGCCGGCGGAGAAGCGGTAGGTGATGGCGATGATCCGCTTGAAGTCCTCGGGCCAGTCCTTCTTGATCACGGCCTCCAGCATGCCGCCCAGTAGGCCGTGGTGTTCTCCAAAGCCCTCGATCAGATCATCGGGCCGGGCCAGGTCCCAGGCAGCGAGCAGATGGCGCTGGGCCTGCTCCGGCTGGCGGAGGCTCATATAGTCCATCACGGCCACCAAATGGAGGTATATGGCGGGGATGGGGTAGACCGCGGTCTGCATGGCCAGGGTGGCCTCCACCATGCCGATGCTCTTTTGATAATCGCCCTGCAAATAGGTATAGTGTGCCTGGACATACAGGGCAAACATTCGAAGTCCTTCCGGCAGCAGGGGCAAAAAGGCCTCGGTAGGCGGCAGCCCCTCGGGCAGCGGCAGGTGGAGCAGCACCGAAGCGGCGGCAGCCACGAAGGCCTCTGCTGCCCGCAGCGGGGGCGATGCGTGCTCTCCAACAGTCAGGGTCTGCTTCAGCTCGGAAAGTGCATAGCGGGCCTGGTGAATCTGGCCGATGGAGAGGTTGGCGTAGGCGTAGATCAGGCAGGCGGAGAGCCGCGCTGGCGTCTCCTGGCAGGTGAGGAACAGCTCGGCTTCCTTGACAGCTTCCTCCGCATGGCCGCTGAAATAGTGGTATTCCGCCAGGGCGATCTGCTTTTGCGTCCCGTCCGGCATGGCTTCGATCTGCTCCAGGCAGCGGCCCGGCTGGAAGGGCGTGTTCATCAGGGGCATCAGCGTCATGGGATGGGCCGCCGGCGCGGGCTGGGGCGGGGCTTTCCGGGGGTCTGCCGGCTTTTGGGCGTCCGCGGGGATGGCCCAGGCGCCGCTGAACTTCCTGGCCCCCGGGATGCGCCCGGCGTTGCAGTATTGCTGAATCAGCCGCACCGAAATCTGCCACCGCGCTGCCGCCTCCCGGGCGGTGATGTACTCCATGCGTATCCCTCCAAAGTTGAGATACTCTCATTATATGCGTTTTCGCGCAGAGTTTCAAGCCGCCCAAGGCAAATGAAGCCGCAGGAGAAGCATAAAACGTGGCTGGGGCCGGCGCGCTGCGCCGGCCCCAGCCACGTGAGACTGTTAAAAACGATGATGAAAGCCGCCGGAACAGAGCAGCGGAGGGATGGGTACGGGGGCAAAGAGCCCCCAAAGGTGAATTGCCCGCAGGGCAAGAGAAGCTGGCCTGGGCCATGCGCGTTCCATCAGGTCGGTTTTGCAGCTTTTGATGTTGCAAAACCGGGGGGACAGCGCGCCGTCAGCTGTAGTTGTGCATGGGTTCGATTTTTTGCAGTCCTCTTCCGGCGAAATACTGGTTGAAGCAGTAGGCCGCGGCGCCGGCGCAGGCGTCGTTCAGATAGGCCATGCCGCAGCCCACGGGATGGAGACTGATCTCCAGGTGCTCATCCCCCAAAAAAGGCGTCAATTTTTCATAGAATGCCCGGCGGAAATAGCCCATGGACTTCACTTGGTAGGCGTAGATGAGGATTTCGTCAGGATCGTAAAGGATCTGAAAGTTATACACCATCACGGCGAACTGCTTGGCGATCAGGTCCACCGTCAGCCGGGAGAAGGTGTCGCCCTCGTCGGCGGCCTGGAAGAGATAGTGGATGGGCACGGCAGACTTGTCCTTGCAGCGGTTGAGGATGGATTCGGGCCAGTTGTCGATTTCCCGGCTGATTCGCGCCTGAATCTTCTCGCTGGCGACGATGCTCTCAAAGCAGCCATACTTGCCGCAGGAGCAGGGCTCTTTAAAGGTATAGTCGGTGGTGATGTGGCCGAACTCGCCCACATAGCCGTGCTTGCCGTGGACGATGTGCCCGTTGCGGACATAGGTGCCGCCGACGGAGTTGTCGCAATAGAGAATGACCAGGTTTTTCTGGCGCTTGCCGGCGTCCTGGTCCAAAATGCGGTAAGTCGAAAAGCGGATGATATTGTCGATGATGATGTCGCAGGAGAAGGGGAGAAGCTGGGCGAGATTCTGGGCCAGGGGCAGATGGTTGCCCCAGTGGTGGTTCACCAGCGGGGATACGATGGTGCCGGTATCCGGCGAGACGACGCCGACGGTGGAGATGGCGATTCCGATGATATCCCCATAGGACAGATGGGTGAAATCGATCAAATGGAGGATCAGATGCGCCAGCAGGGACACAGCGTCCTGGTAGGACAAAAGCGCCTCTTTTTTTATGTGGCGCGTTTGCCCGTAGAGCTCCTTCAGGCTGGGCCCGTAGAGCTGGGCTGAGATCAGGGTGGAGGTCAGCACGCAGGAGATCACGTACCGGTTGGGGCTGGAGAAGCAGAAGAGATCCGGCCGCTTCCCCCGCGAGGAAACGGAATCGTCTTTGCCCAGGGATTCGATCAGGCCCTGGTCCATCAGCTGGCTGAGAATTTTGGAGACGGCGGTTTTGCTCAGCCCCGTGCGCTCTGTGATGTCGCGAATGGAAAGAGCATCGTTTTCCCGAAACAGGGTCAAAACAGCGTGGAGGTTGTTGATGCGCACATCCCGCTGCGTTTGTCCCACTAGCTTTCTAGTTCCAATTGACGCACCTCCGATCCGGGATGGAAAATCTTTCTTTCTAGTACCTATCATATCTGGGAAAGAGAAAAAAGTCAAGCTGTTTCCTATTTAAGACTTTAAATACAAAGTATAGCTCAATATTGCACAAATTAGAGCGGCAGAATTGCTGCGATATGCAGAAAAAATGTCTAGTGCTTTTCTTATTTAGAAAACTATATTGACAAAATACCGCGCAACGTCCATAATGAGGTTAAAGAAAATTAAGTTTCCAATATCAAATCGGAGACAAAAATGAGCTGAACAAATAAACTGTTTTCCGTATGATTTAGCAAGTTCATAGCGCATTCTGACTGGGAACAGATCCTGTTTCCAGAATATGTCCGATAAAAATGGTGGATTGAGTCCTTCCACGCTTTAATAGAAAATAAAATTTACAAATAGCAATGGAGGAATCAGCAATGGAAAAACTGAAACTGGGTGTAGTGCCGATCAAGCGTACCTTTTTGCCTATGGCTGCTGCCGTGGCCCAGAAAAATGCCTTTATGCCGGTGATCCGGCAGATCAAGCACGACTGGGTGGAGATCGTGGACGTGGACGAACTGACGGAGAACGGCATCGCCTTCACTTATGAGGTCATTGCCCCCATCGTGCAGAAGCTGCAAGATGCCAAAATCGACGCGCTGTTTCTTCCGTTTTGCGACTTCGGCGAGGAGAGCGTGGCGGCGGGCATCGCCTCGGCGCTGAAAGTGCCCACCCTGGTCTGGGGCCCCCGGGACACCGAGCCCAACTCCGACGTCACCCGGGGCCGCGACACCCAGTGCGGCATCATCGCCGCTACCAAGGTGCTGGCCCGCTGCGGCGTGACGTATTCCTACATCGTCAGCAGCCCCACCGATTCTGAGCAGTTCCGCCACGGCTTTGAGACCTTCCTGCGCGCCAGCATGGTGGTCAAGACGATGAAGCACTTGCGGGTGGGGCAGATCGGCAACCGGCCCGAGCCCTTTATGAGCGTCATCGCCAACGAGGGCGAGCTGCTGGAGCGCTTCGGCATCCAGGTCACGCCCATCCCTGTCACCACCATCGCCAAGTATACCGATGAGATTTTGGCCCAGGCGGGCGAGGACTTCCAGAAGGCCTGCGCCGACTACACTGCCCGGGTGGACTGCTCCCCGATGGACAGCTGCCAGCTCACCAAGATGCTGGGCATGAAAGACGGCGCTGCTGCGACCCAGCGGGCCGTGGCCATGAAAATGGCCATCCGCCGGGCGCTGGAAGAGAAGGACTGCGCCTGCGGCTCCATGGACTGCTGGCCTTCGGCAGTTCTCCTCAAGGGCCTTCCGTGCCTGGCGGTGGGCGAGCTTGCGGATGAGGGCCTGCCCATCTCCTGCGAGGGCGACATCAACGGCGCCGTTACCCTGGCGATCCTCAACGCCTGCGCCATGGGCGACAGCTCCCAGTTCTTCGCGGACTTAACCATCCGGCACCCTGAAAACGACAATGCCGAGCTGCTCTGGCACTGCGGCCCCTTCCCGTATTCCCTCAAGAATCCCGACAGCCCCGCCCGCCTGCAGGATATGTACCAGCGCTGGGAGCTGAAGCCGGGCGACATCACCCTCTGCCGCTTTGACAGCATCGGCGGCAACTACAGCCTCTTCGCCGGCGAGGGCCACACTACCACCGGCCCTGAGACCACCGGCACCTACGTCTGGTTTGAGACCGACAACTGGGAGGCTTGGGAAGAGCGGCTGGTCTTCGGCCCCTACATCCACCATGTGGCCGGCGCTTACGGCGCCTACGCGGACGCGCTGCGGGAGGCTGCCCGGTATCTGGGCATCACCTTCGACGCCCCCGACGCACCCGGCCCCAAGAGCCTTCGATAATTTGAGCAGGGAGGAACCGCCATGAAAACCATCCAAGCCAAGCGGCTGACCAAGGAAAACTTCAGCAAGTACGGCGCCTTTGAAGACCTCTACGCGCCCCAGACCATGGGCATGGGCGTCGGCACGGACAACGCCTTTTACCCCGACGTGATGGCCTTCGACTTCGGCACGGCCCACGCGCCCTCCGTCTGCGTGTGCCACGTCAAGCGCCGGGACATGGTTATTACCAACTATGAATATCACAACAACGGCTGCGAGGGCATCCTCTCGCTGGATTCCGACATCGTGATTTTCGCCGGCTTCGGCTTCCCGCCGCTGCTGCCGGCCCAGCTGGAGGCATTCCTGGTGCCCAAGGGCACGCTGGTGCGCCTGAAGCCCGGCGTGCTGCACGGCACCCAGTTCCCGGTGGATCAGGAGCAGGCCACGGTGATCGTGATGCTGCCCCAGCGGACCTTCGCCACCGACTTTGCCTACGGAAAATTGGACGAGGCGGAGCAGCTGCGCATCACCCTGGGGGAAGAGGAGGGCCTATGAGGCAGCAGGAACCGGGAACGGGAATCGTATTCGGCATCCAGCGCTTTTCCATCCACGACGGTCCCGGAATCCGCACCACGGTGTTTTTAAAGGGCTGCAACGTCAACTGCCGGTGGTGCCACAATCCCGAGGGCATCCCGATGGAGCCGCTGGTGGGCTTCAACAAGGACAAGTGCATCTCCTGCGGCGCGTGCGCGCAGGTGTGTCCCCAGGGCTGCCACAGTCTGGAAGACGGCGTTCATCGGTTTGATCGTAGCAAGTGCGTTGCCTGCGGGAAGTGCGTGGAGGCCTGCCCGGTGCAGGCCCTGGAGCTGATCGGCAAGAAGATGACCGTGGACGACGTGATGCAGGTGGTCAAGCGGGATATGCGCTATTACCGCGAGGGCGGCGGCGTCACCCTCTCCGGCGGCGAGGCCCTGATGCAGAAGGACTTCGCCCTGGCGCTGCTCAAGCGGCTCAAGAGCGAGGGCATCCACTGCGCCCTGGAGACCAACGGCGTCCACGCCTACGGGACGTATGAGGAAGTGCTGCCATATGTGGACCTCTTCCTCTTTGACTACAAGGCCACGGACCCCCAGGTCCACCGGGCGTACGTGGGCTGCAAGAACGACATCATCCTGGAAAATCTGGACAAGCTCCACCGGGCCGGCGCCAAAGTCTTGGTGCGCTGCCCCATCATCCCCGGCGTCAACGACAACGACGAACACTTCCGCGCCATCGCCCAGCTGACCCAGACCTACCCCAACCTGGTGGGGGCGGAGGTGCTGCCCTACCACAAGCTGGGAGTCTCCAAGGCCCAGCGGATCGAGGCGGCGTATGAGGAGTTTGAAATGGTGCCGGCCTCGGTCAGTGACGGCTGGAAACAGCGGATCATCGACCTGGGCGGGCGGCTGGTCAACGTGCGCTAGAAGGGAGGATGGCCATGGAGCCTGCAATTCTGCTGGCCTTTGACATCGGCACCAGCAGCGTGAAAACGTCCATGATTTCGGCGGCGGGGGAGCGGGTGGACGCCCAGAGCGAGGCCTACCCCACCCGCTACGCCGCCGGCGGCGTGGCGGAGCAGGACCCCGCCGACTGGTGGGGCTGCGTCTGCCGGACCACCCGGGCGCTGCTGGACCGCGATCCCACCCGGCGGGGCCGGGTGGTGGGCATCGGCGTGTGCGGCCATATGCTCGGCTGCGTGCCGGTGGACCAAAGCGGCGCGGCGCTCCACCCCTGCCTCATCCACGCCGACGCCAGAGCCAAGGCGCAGTACGAGGCCGTTGACCGCGCCGTGGGCGCGGAGCGCCTGTATCGGATGTCGGGCAACATCCTCGACGCCAGGAGCTCTCTTTGCAAGCAGCTCTGGGTGAAGGAGGCGCTGCCGGACCTCTACGCCAGGACCGCCAAGTTCCTCCAGTGCAAGGATTATATCACGGCCCGGTTGACCGGGGAGATCGACACCACCGACTATTCCGACGCCAGCCACGGCCAGCTGATGGACATTCAGCGGCGGGCCTACGACCCGGCCCTGTACCAGGAGCTGGGCCTCTCGATGGACAAGCTGCCGGCGCTCCACCGGGGCGACCAGGTGGTGGGGCATCTGCGGGAGGAGGCCGCCAAGGCCCTGGGCCTGCCGGCGGGCATCCCGGTGATCGCCGGTGGCGGCGACGGGGCCTGCGGCAACGTTGGCGCCGGGGCCGTGGCGCCGGGGGACTCGTATCTCAGCCTGGGCACCACGGCGTGGATCGCCCAGGCGGTGCGCGAGCCGGTGTTCGACCCGCAGCGGCGGCTGTTCAATATTATGAGCCTGGACGGCGAGACCTGCTCCCTCCTGGGGACGACCCAGGCGGCGGGTGCCTCCATCAACTGGGTCCGGCGGCTTTTGCAGCTGGACCTGGAGACGCTCAACCGCATGGCGGCCCAGGTGGAACCGGGCTGCGAGGGGCTGGTATTTCTGCCGTATCTGGACGGGGAACGCACCCCGGTATTCGACGCGGAGGCCAGCGGCGCCTTCGTGGGCCTCAGGCAAAAGCACGGCAGCGCCCACATGGCCCGGGCCGTGCTGGAGGGCATCGCCTTCGCCCTGGGGCAGATCGCCGACACGCTGCGGCAGTTTACTGCCCTGAAGGACCTCAGCGCCATCGGCGGCGGCATGAACTCGCAGCTTTTGGCCGGCATGGTGGCGGATGTGACCAGGCTGCGGCTCCACCGGCTGTTGGTCCCGGCGGAGGACGCCACCTCCCTAGGCGTGGCGGCGGCTGCCGGCGTGGGAGCGGGGGTGTTCGCCTCGCTGCGGGAGGCCACCGCCGGCATCCAAGCCGTCTCCACTGTGGAGCCCGGCCCCACGGACTGGCGCTATGCGCGCAATTATTCTGTCTATCAAGGGCTTTATGCCCAGTTGGCTCTGTCCATGCACCGATTGGTGCGTTAGCAAGACCCATTTACACTGAAGGAGGTTACGAGAATGGGTAATTTTGTTGCTCCTGCATTGGAGACCTTTCTGTCCATCGATCAGATTCCCGGCGCGCTCTTGACCGAGCGCGTCAAGAAGATGAAGGACGTGGTCCAGACCCTCAACGACGCGGGCCTTCGCAAGACGCGGCTCTATCCCAACCTGGCCGCTTCGCTGAAGACCACCAAGGGCGAGCCGCAGTGCATCCGCCGGGCCAAGGCGCTGGTGTACCACCTGGAGCATGTGGAGACGCCGGTCTATGAGGCTGAGCAGCTGATCGGCTCCGTCACCGGCATGTGGCCCGTGGACGAAGAGCGCAACCGCACCTTGACGTATGAACAGCTGACGAAAGAAACCATCGCCATGCTCGACCAGTACTTTGCCCAGCGGGAGACCGTGGACAAGCACGATATGGGCTTCGGTTACAAAGAGGGCCTCTCCTTTGAAGAGTCCGCCAAGCTGACCAAATTCCGCTTCGGCTCCCTGATGGCCCGGGACCACTACGACGCCAACATCAACTTCCAGGATATGCAGCAGCTGATCGCCGATATGACGGAACACTATCGGGGAAAATATAAAATCGAGAACTGGGAGATCGGCGCGGCCATTGAAAAATACTTCCAGTACGACTACGGCGAAGAGACCATGGCCCTGCTGCGGGAGAACGGCTGGAACGCCGCCAACCACACCAACCTCAACTACAAGTCCCTGGTGGTCAAGGGCGTGGGCGGCATCCTGCAGGATATCAAGACGTATCTCGCCCAGGCCGAGACCCAGGAGAAGCGGGAGTTCTACACCGCCTGCCAGATCACCATGGAGGGCGTCAGCGCCTATATCCGCCGCTACGCCCAGGCCGCTGCCCAGGCTGCTGCCGAGACTGCCTGCCCGACCCGCAAGGCGGAACTCCTGGAGATGGCCCGGGTCATGGAAAAGGTTTCGACGGATGTGCCGGAGACCTTCACCGAGGCCATCGAGCTGGTGTGGCTCTTCCAGCTGATCGGTAATCTGTTCGGCGGCTCGGCGCTGTCCCTTTCGCGGTTTGACCAGTATATGTTCCCCTTCTACCGGCGGGATATCGAGGCCGGCACCATCACCCTGGAGCGGGTACGGGAGCTGGTGTGCAGCCTCTATTTAAAGCTCAACGAGCCCAAGATGCGCACCGTGCAGAGCCTGTGCGTCGGCGGCGTGAAGGTGGAGGACGGGACCGACGCGTGCAACGACCTCTCCAAGATCTGCCTGGAGGCCATGTCCACGCTGAAGATGCCCTATCCCAATATGTCGGCCCGGATCGACCCGGATCAGACGCCGACGTGGTTCTATGAAGAAGTGGTGCGGACCGTCAAGGCCGGCTGCGGCCAGCCGATGATCCTCAACGACAAGGTGTGGATCCCCAACCTGGCCAGCCTGGGGCTGCCGGTGGAGTGGGCCCGGGACTACTACAACATGGGCTGCACCGAGATCATGATTCAGGGCAAGGACTCCAACTGGATCACCGGCGGCCTGCTGTTCTTCCCCCAGATGCTCAACGACCAGATCGCCAAGGCCGTGGCGGAAAACAAGACCTACGATTCCTTCGAGGCGTTCATGGCCGAGTACGAGCAGGCCATCCGCGACAAGGCGGCCCAGAGCGCGGAGAACGGCAAGCGGGCCATTCAGGCCCAGCGGGCGCTCAACTGCGACCCCTTCGCCTCCTCGCTGGTGGACGGCTGCTTGGAGAGCGGCACCGACTACTTTAAGGGCGGCTCCCTGGCGGGCGACCCCATCTCCATCTCCGGTCAGGGCCTGGGCACCGCGGCGGACAGCCTGAGCGTCATCCGCAAATTCGTCTTCGACGAAAAGCGCTATACCCTCGCCCAGATCCATGAGATGCTCCAGCGCAACTTTGAAGGCTACGAGCTGGAGCGGCAGCAGTTTATGAACCGGGCGCCCTCCTACGGCAACGACGATCCCTATGTCGACGAGCTGGCCCAGCGGATCTTCAACACCTATTCCGCGGCGGTGCGCCAGCAGAACGAGAACCGTCTGCCCAAGACCCGCTACGTCAACAACGTCTTCAGCTACAACATGCACATCACCTTGGGCGAGAGTCTGGGCGCCACAGCCAACGGACGTCTGGCCGGCGAGGCCATCTCCGACTGTGCCGGCCCCACCCAGGGCCGCGACAGCGAGGGCTCCACGGCGCTGCTCAACTCGGCCCTGGGCCTCTCCCCGGCGGATGTCACCGGCGCCCACGCCCTGAACTTCAAGATCAGCCCCTCCCTGGTGAAGGACACCGAGGGTACCCAGGCCCTCATCGCGCTGCTGCGGGTGTATCTCCAGGATATGGGCCCGCAGATTCAGATCAACTATCAGAACCCCGAGGATTTGATCGACGCCCAAAAGCATCCGGAAAAACACCGCGATCTGGTGGTGCGCATCGCCGGATACTGCGAGTATTTTGTCAACCTGGATCACCGCCTGCAATGCGAAATCATTGAGCGGACGATCCACGAAGTCGCGTAAGGAGGGAAAGCATGGAAATGATGCAAGCAGTCGCCGCCATGGGCGACGGAACAGTCCGGCTGGTGGAGGTCCCCAAGCCCACCTATGGCCCCTATGAGTGTTTGGTGCGGGTTACGGCCTGCGGCCTGTGCAGCAGCACCGATCTGAAGATCATCACCAATGGCAGCGTGGCCCAGCAGAAGGTGGAGTATCCCACCCTCATCGGCCACGAGGGCGTGGGCGTGATTGAGCAGGTGGGGGAGAAGGTCCGGTACTTAAAAGCGGGAGATCGCGTGGTGTGCCCCATCGGCCTTGTCCATGCGCCGGGCTACCACCTCAACTGGGGCGGCATGAACCGCTATGCTATTGCCCATGATATTCGCGCCCTGTGGGAAGACGGTGTTGCTGCGCAGCATCCCATGCTCTCGCAGATGACGGAGGAGGACTACCTCTGCAAGAAGATCCCCGAGGGAATGTCAGACCCCGACGCAGTGATGATTCTGACACTGAAGGAGAATTTCAGCGCCCTAAAAAACTTCGGTGTGGGCCAGGGAACCCGGCTCCTGATTTTTGGCGACGGCGCCGTGGCACTAGGCCTTGCCTGCTTTGCCAAGTACCTGGGCGCATCCCTGGTGGTTAACGTGGGCCACCACGATGACCGCTTGGCGCGCATCCAGGAATTGGCCCACGGAGATCAGGTCATCAATTCCCACCGCGAAAACGTGGAGGATAAACTGGGGGAGCAGCGCTTTGACGTGGTGATCGACGCTGTCGGCAGCCCCGAGATCATTTTGCAAGGTGCGAAATTCCTGGTACCGGGCGGCCTGGTGGGTGTGTACGGCGTTTTGAAGCAGGGCCACTCTACCATCGATCTTTTGGCGCTACCCAACCATGTGTCGGTTCAGGTCCTCAACTGGCCCTACCACGAACACAGAGAACACGAGCAGATACTCCAGATGATTCGGGAAGGGGTCGTGGACCCCAAGTGGTTCTACAGCCACGTCCTGCCCATTGACGAGGCGCAGAAGGGCGTGGATATGATCCGCAGCAGGGAGGCATACAAGGTTATTTTCACCATGGAATGAGGTGGGACGTATGGGGGAACAGTTCGCAATTTCGCTGCATAATATCACAAAATCCTTTCCCGGCGTCAAAGCCCTGGACCAAGTGAGCTTTGATGTCCGTTATGGGACGGTCCACTCCATCGTGGGAGAAAACGGAGCAGGCAAGTCCACCTTGATGAAAATCATCAACGGTATGCACCGGGCCGACCATGAAGAAATCTATGTCAACGGTCAGAAGCAGGAGATCACCTCGCCGTCGGTGGCGCGGTCACTGGGTATTTCCATGATCTTTCAGGAGCTGGTGTACGTGCCAAACCTGACGGTGGCGGAGAACTTGTGCCTGGGCCGGCCGCCTAAGAACAAGGCGGGGCTGGTGGATTGGAAGACCATGCGCCGGCAGGCCCAGGAAATCCTGGACAAAGAGCAAATTCACGCCAAACCCACCACCATGATGAACCGGGTGCCGATTTCCGACATTCAGATGCTGGAGATCGTCAAGGCCACGTACCATAATGCCAAGATCATCATCATGGACGAGCCGACCTCGTCGCTGACGCAACACGAATCTATGCGGCTCTTTGATAAAATCAAGCGCCTTCGGGCCGAGGGCTGCGCCATCATCTATATTTCTCACAAGATGGAGGAAGTGTTCCAGCTGAGCGACTACGTCACCATCATGCGCGACGGCAAGAGCATCAAGACCGCTCCCATCTCGGAGTTTACGGAACGAGACGTGATTTCCATGATGGTGGGACGGGAAGTAGATGACATCTATCCCCAGCGAGAGGAAAGCCTGGGCCAGGATGTGCTGCGAGTGGAAAACCTCTGCAGCGGCAAGGTGTTCCAGGACGTCAGCTTTCACGTGCGCGCCGGCGAGATCGTGGGCTTCGCTGGGCTGGTGGGCGCTGGACGGACGGAGATTGTCCGGGCAGTCTGCGGCATGGACCGCTTTGACAGTGGTACCGTGGAGGTGGACGGCAAGAAGATAAAGCCGAACTCCATCCAGGCAGCCATCCAAAGTGGTTTGGTGATGGCCAGTGAGGACCGACGGAAATACGGCATCATCGGAACACGTAGCATCAAGGAAAATATTTCCTTACCCAATTTGCACAAGCTTTCCAGTGGCGGTTTTATCCATCTGCGGCAAGAGCGTGAGAAGGTCAGCGTGTATTTTGATCGCCTTCGGATCAAGGCTAACTCCATGCACACTGCTACCTATACCCTTTCCGGCGGCAACCAACAGAAGGTAGTTCTGGCCAAATGGCTGATGGCCAAGCCCAAGGTTTTGGTGCTGGATGAGCCGACCCGCGGCATCGACGTCGGTGCCAAGTATGAAATCTATGAAATCATGAACGAAATGGTGCAGCAGGGCATGGGGGTTGTGATGATCTCCTCGGAGCTGCCGGAGCTGCTGGGCATGTGCAAGCGTGTCTATGTGGTGGCGGAGGGCCGGATCGTCGGAGAACTCCAGGGAAAGGACCTGACCCAGGAAACTGTTATGACCTATGCTACGGGAGGGAAATGATTGTGCGACTGAGTAGAGAGCGAACCATCAATTTTGTTGCGAAATATTCCATTTACGTCATTACACTGCTGTTTATGATCGTCTGTGCGTTCCTCAACCACAATTTCTTGACTGGAAACAACCTCATCAACATCCTGCGGCAGGTGACGGTCTATGCCATGATCGGCTTTGCCCAGTCGATTTTGATTATCTCCGGCAATCTCGACCTGTGCGCCGGCTCCACGTGTTGCTTCGCCGGCCTGATCGGCCTCTTTGCCTATCAGGCGACTGGCGAATCGCTGGTGGTGGGCTGCCTGGCCGCGATGGCGTCCGGCGTGGTCATCAACGCATTCTCCGGCTCGGTGGTGGCATTCTTCAACCTGCCCCCCTTTGTGGCTACCCTGGGTATGCAGATGGCGATCCGCGGCCTTTGCTACATCGTCACCGGCGGCGCCATGATCTCCCAGACAGGTGAAAACTTCCGCTATCTGGGCCAGGGTTTCATCTTTGACGTGATTCCGGTCTCCATTGTGGTGATGTTGGTATTTGCCGTGCTGCTGTGGGTGATCCTGGATCGGACCGTCCTGGGCAGAAACTTCTACGCCGTGGGCGGCAACCGTGAGGCGGCCCGGGCGTGCGGCATCAACCTCAAGAAGTACACCATTTACGCGTTCCTTCTCTCGGGCGTGTTCGTGGGCATGAGCGGCATGCTCTATGCCTCCCGCGTCAACGCCGGCATGCCCAGCGGCGCCCAGGGCTATGAGGGCCAGGGCATCGCCGCCACGGTCATCGGCGGCATCGGCTTCGCCGGCGGCACCGGCTCTGCCTGGGGCGCCATCGTGGGCGCTATCGTCCTGGGCATCATCACCAACATCCTCAACTTGCTGGGCGTGGATTCCTACGTACAGCAGATCGTCAACGGCCTGGTGATCGTCTTTGCCGTGGGCCTGGATACGTTTACCAGAGGTCTTCGCACCTCTCAATAAAAAAGAAAAAGGAGATGCCAACATGAAAAAGACACTAGCCCTGATTCTTGCCGCTCTGATGATTTTGACTCTCTTCGCCGGCTGCAGCAAAGACGAACCCGCCGCGGCGGACGACACCAGCGCCGACACCGCCCAGACCGATACCGACACCTCCGAAACCGACGGCGACGCATCTGAGACCGGCGATGTCTTTAAGGTCGCCTGGCAGCACAACTGGTCCGACCAGTGGCACCATCAGACGGCTCTGGTGGGCGAGATGCGCATGGAAGAGGCCTTTGACAACGTGGAAGTGACGCTCTTCGATTCCAAGGGCGACGCCGGCAACATCGTCCCCTTCCTGGAGCAGCTGATCATGGAGGGCGACTGGGACCTGTGCATCTACGGCACCTATTCCGACGATTCCGAGTATATCAAGAAGCTCCAGGACACCGGCTGCAACGTCATCTGCTACGCCATTGAATGGGACTTCCTCAAGGGCGTCTGCTCCACCTTCGTCTGTTCGGAGTATGACCTGGGCTACCTGGCCGCCACCCGGGCCGCCGAGCTGCTGCCGGAGAACGCCAACGTGGTGGTGCTGCGGGGCGCTGAGGGCTACTCCGGCTCCATCCTCCGCGGGGAAGGCTTCGCCGACGCCCTGGCAGAGCGGGACGATATCACCGTGCTGGACGAGAAGTTCTGCTCCTTCGACAAGGCCAAGGCCATGACCCAGATGGAAGACTGGATCACCCGCTTCGGCACCGACATCGACGGCATCCTCTCGGAGAACGACGCCATGGCCCTCGGCGCCATCGAAGCGCTGAACATGGCCGGCATCGACGCGGCGTCCCTGGTCATCACCGGCATCGACGCGCTCTATGAGGGCTGCGTGGCCATCAAGGAAGGCCTGATCGACGTCTCCGCCTATCAGTCCTCCGACCTCTACGCCGAGGGCTTCATCGATCGCATCGAAAAGCTCCAGAGCGGCGAAGTGGACGCCTACTGCACCGACGATATGGTGTTTGAGGCGCAAATGGTGACGGTTGACAATGTGGACGAGATGATCGCCCGCTATGAAGAGCTGGGCATGGCCCAGTAACCAGTCCACAGCGTGGACGAGCCGGTGGTTTCCCGTTGGGAGGCCGCCGGCTTCCCATTGAAGAAGGGAGACAGACTATGTTTGGAAGTGTGCGCAGGGAAGACTTCGGCCGTCTGAACGACGGGACGGCGGTGGAGAAGATCACCCTGGCGTCGCCCTCGGGCCTCACGATCCAGGTGCTGACCCTGGGGGCCACGGTCCACGCGCTGCTGCTGCCGCTGGCAGGCGGCGAGCCGGTAGATGTGGTGCTGGGCAAGGAGGCGCTGGCGGATTACGTGCAGAATGGCCTGGGGAACAGCAGCGTCATGGGCCGCTATGCAAACCGGATCGGCTGGGCTTCGTACCCCCAGGACGGCGGCACGGTACATCTTCAGGCCAATTTCGGCCCCCACATCCTCCACGGGGGGCGGGGCTGCTACGCCGGGCGGGTGTTCGCGCCGCGGCTGCGGCAGCTGGAAGAGGAGCTGCAGCTGGAGCTGATGCTCTTGGACCATGGGGAGGGCGGTTTCCCCGGGCAGCTCTTTTTCACTGTGACATACCGCCTTCAGTGGGACCGGGTGATCCTGGAATACCGCGCCGTCCCCACGGCGCGGACGCCCTGGAACGTCACCAGCCATGCCTATTTCAACTTGAACGGCCACGGCGCGGCGGGGGATCACCAGCTCTGGATCGGGGCCGACGCCTATTTGCCCGCCGGGCCCGACGGCCTGCCCACCGGGGAGATCCTGCCGGTGGCGGGGACGGCCTTTGACTTCCGCCGCCCCAGGCGCCTTATGGAAGCCCTGGCCGATTCGTCGCCGCAGCTTCTGCAGTTCGGCGGCTATGACCACAATTTCTGCCTCGCGGGCCAGGGGCTCCGGCGCGCGGCGGTGCTGCGGGGGCTGGAGAGCGGCCTGGAGCTGGAGGTCTGGACCGACCAGCCGGGGATGCAGCTTTTCACCTTCAACCAGGTGCCTGCGTCCCTACTGGGCAAGGACGGCGCCAGCTACCGCGCCCACGGCGCCGTCTGCCTGGAGACGCAGAACTACCCCGACGCGCCCAACCGGCCCCAGTTTCCCAACTGCTTTTTGGAGCCGGGCGAAACGGGCTTCACCCAGACGCAGTGGGTCTTCCCGGCGCTGACGCGGCAAGAGGAGGGAGCATAAATGGGATTGTTTCACTGCCCCGTGGGGGCCGCCGGACGGGGCGGCGACGGCTGCATCGACTGCGGCCTGTGCGTGGCCGGCAGCAAGGCGGAGCGGGCCGAGGCCACGCGGCGCATCCGCGCATACATCCGCGCCACCGCCCAGCAGGACACCCGGCGCTTTATCCGAAAGATCGCCCTCTGCGGCAAGGGCGGCGCTGGCAAGAGTACCGTCACGGCGCTTCTCTCCAAGGCCCTGGAGCATCTGGGGTACGAGAGCTTCGTCATCGACACGGACCACTCCAACGCCGGGCTCTGGCGCAAGCTGGGGCTGTCCCAGGCGCCGCCGCCCATCTACGGCCTGGAGGGGGCGGAGAAGGAGGCGCTGCTGGGCTGGATGAGCCAGGAGCTCATCGCCTTTGACGAGGTGCCCCTGGCCGTCGCCCCGGCCGTGGGCCGCCGGCGGCTCCTGGCGGTGGGCAAGCTGGAGGACCCGCTGGAGGGCTGCGCCTGCGCCATGGGGGCCTACGCCCGGCAGCTCATTCAGAACCTGGCCACCGGCGACGGGCAGATGGTGCTGGCCGACCAGGAGGCCGGCGTGGAGAGCTTCGGCCGCGGCGTCGAGGCGGCGTGCGACACCGTCCTCATCGTGGTGGAGCCCTCGGGCGAATCGCTCCAATTGGCCGCGAAGATTCAGGAGATGGCCCAGGGGCTGGGCATCCGCCGGGTGCGGGCGATCCTCAACAAAATTGAATCCCAGGCACAGCTCGACTATATGGAGGAGGCCCTCTCCGACGCCGGCGTGCGGTACCTGGGCTATATTTCGGCAGCGCCGCAAGTCTCCATGGCCAATCTGCGGGGGATGCCGCCGGAGGACCCGGCGGCGCTGGCGCAGGTGGAGCAGATGGCAAAGCTGATGCTGGACGAGGCGGAGATGCGCTATCTCCGCCGGGACAAGAAAGGAGAAGTACCATGCTGAGCTTGGAAAAACAGAAGCAAATCGTGCAGGAAGTCCTGGGCACGCCGCTGCCGGAGGTGGAGCCGATCTACCTCGAGGGCGCGAAGCTCTATGAGAAGACGGCCTGGAACCAATTCATCACGCCGTATTTGCTCCGGGAGCTGTTCTCCCCGGTGGAGATGCGCCTGGTACTGGCCCTGCCGGGCACGGCGGAAGAGGTGGCCGAAAAGGTGGGCATGAACCCCATCGAGGTGGGCTTCATCCTGGACCGGCTTTACCGCTACGGAAAGCTGCTGCCGCGCAAAAAGGGCCAGCCGGGCTACGTCCCCTCGGTGGACGTTATGACCATCCGCGACCACGTGGCCGGTGCCTACCTGGGCATGCGGGTCGACTGGCGGCAGGACGCCAAGATGTTCCGCCTGATGGACGCATGGACCAAGATGGAGGATGTGCCCCAAGCGCTCAAGGACGGCCTGGGCGGCTCCTTCCGGGTGATTCCCAAGTACGCCTCCATCAAGGATCTCCCCGGCGTCATGTTCTGCGAAAACATGAAGGAGATCATGGAGTCCTTCCAGGAGGTGGACAAGCTGACCATCGCCCAGTGCGTGTGCAAGGTGTTCCACAGTTTTTCAGATCTGGGCTACTACGACCCCAACCACTGCACCAGCGGCCTCCATGAAACCTGTGAAAATGACGGCCATTGCCTGGCCTTCGGCAACCGGGCTGACTACGTGTCCCAGCGTTTCGGCGCCCACTACGCCACCGAAGAGGAGTGGCAGCGGTGCCTGAAGGAGATCGATGCCTCCACCGCCGTGCTGACCGCGCCCAACAAGCGTCAGATCGATTTCATTTGTACCTGCTGCGACGACTGCTGCCCCATGGCGGGCTACGAGAAGGTGGGGCTTCCCATCCGCAAGCCCAGCCGCTTCCGCCCGGCGGTCCGGGAGGAGCGGTGCGTGGGCTGCGGCCTGTGCGAAGGCCGCTGCGTCTTCCACGCGGTAAAGCTGGTGGACGGCAAGGCGACCATAGATTCTACGCAGTGCATGGGCTGCGGCAACTGCGTCGTTACATGTCCTTCCAAGGCGCTGAAAATGCAGATCGTCCATGACGTGGACTGGGTACCCGACCTCTGGGAAGAGGACAACAACTGGAACATCCCCGAGGAGAACGACAGAAACTATCTGAAAAACCAGAAGAAGCAGACGGGCAAAGAATAACGCTCAGCTGCAAGCCCCGGCGCCGCGGAAAAATCCCGGCGTCCGGGGCTTTGCCTCTTTTTGGGGACCATAACTTAGGCTGCGGGATATATTGGGAATTCTGCCTGTTTCCCGGTAACATTCAAAGAAAAAGGTTGCCATGGAAGGCGTTTTCTGCGATAATATAAAATAGACAACGGAGACATTTCCCCAGCAAGGAGCTACAAGCATGACACTACGGCACTTACGTGTGTTCGTCACGGTGGCGGAGACGGGCAAGATGCGCTCAGCGGCCCGGGAGCTTTTCATCGCCCAATCCGCCGTTAGCCAGACGATTCTGGAGCTGGAGCGGTACTACGACGTCAAGCTCTTTGACCGTCTGGCCAACCGACTTTATATCACCCCCGCCGGGCGGGAGCTGCTGGACTACGCCAAGCACATCCTCACCCTCTACGATGAGATGGAGTTGCATATGCACAGCAGCGCCGAAAAAAGCGAGATCCGCGTCGGCACCACCTTTATGGTGGGAACCTGTATCATCGCCACACTCCTGGAGGAGTACCGCAAGCGGTGGCCCCAGGTGGTGGTCAAGGTCTACATCGGCAATGTCAACACCCTGGGTGAGCGCCTCCGGGCCAGTCAGCTGGACTTTTTGCTGATGGAGGGCACCATCCCCGACAACAACTTCATTGCCGAGGAGGTGCTGGACGACCCGATGGTGGTAGTGTGCAGCCCGGAGCATCCCTTCGCCAGCCGCAAAAGCGTCACCCTGGAGGAGATCAGCAAGATGCCTTACATCGGGCGGGAGAAGAGCAACCGCGTGGAGTTCTTCGACGAGATCATGACCCAGCACAACCTGCCTTTGAACTTCCACTGGATCAGCAACAATTCTGAGACCACCAAGATGGCGGTTATGCGCAACTTCGGCATCACGGCCATCTCCCGGCGGATTGTGGCGGCGGAGATCAACGCCGGACTGATGCACGAGGTGCAGATCGAGGACCAGCCGCTGATGCGAAAGGTGCGTCTGGTGTACCACAAGAACAAGTTTATCACCGCACCGATGCAGGACATTTTTGCCCTCTGCCGGAGATTGGAGGAAATTCTGCCTTGAAGCAAGAGGTCTATCATCAGATTTGGCGGCCCGCCCCCTCGGATGCCTACTGCCTGGCCCAGAACTATGCCGTGGGAATGCTGGAGCTGTGCGGCGGCTACAGCCAGTGCGAAAACCAGCTGCGCCGGGTCCTGAGCCGGGATGTCCCCCGGCAGGAGCCGCGGCGGGCGCTGCTGCCGCTGTTAAGGCAGATTACGTTTGAATTGCAGGAAAATCTCCGCTGCATCCGCAAGGCCAGCGGCTTTTCCACGGTCCGGCGGCCCGGCGCGGCGGACTTCGCCGGGCTGGAGGCGCCCATGCGCCTTTCCCAGTACCGATGCCGCCTGGTGCAGGAGGGGCTGGAGCTGGCTCCCTTCGCGGCGCTGGCCCAGAACCCGCCCCGGATGGAGCCGTGGTACCTGGAGCGGGCCGGGGTGTTGTTCACGCCGCCGGCCCTGGCCCAGTATGCCACGGTGGACAATCTCATCGCTGCCACGGCGGCCCTGCGGTGCCTCCTTTGGGCGCAGTTCGGCCCCCAGAGCGACGGCATCATCCAGGGCCGCAGCAACAAGGGCCCGGGAGAGGGCTACTATACCGCCGAGAGCATTTTTGCCGTCACGCCGCCGGCCTGGGAGCCGGAGGAGCAGTACGGCGAGATCGCGCTGGTGAAGAAGCACCGCGCCCCCTGCCGCCCCTGGCCCTTTGACCGGGGCAGCGACGCAGCAGAGCTGCCGGAGGGCTAGAACCCAAATAGACCGCAAAACCGCCGGATGGCGCCCGTGAAAAGGCGCCATCCGGCGGTTTTATATGGTTGTTTAACCGAAGATCACGCTGCCCAAGCTGAAGAGGCCGGCCAGCAGGATCGTGGCGTTGACCACCGTGACGAAGGTGGCCTGGCGGATGCGGGTGCTGATGGCGCCGCCCAGCAGAATGCCCACCAGCACGGCGGGCCAGCTCCAGAGGAACAGCTCCAGGGCCGTGGCGGTCAGCGCCCCGGCGACAAAGTACTGCACCGTGGTGATGATGGCCGTGCCCATCCAGATCAGGGCCAGGGTGGCCCGGAAGGCCTGGCGGTCTTCAATGCGGCTCCTGGCGTACAGCACCACCAGGCTGCCGCCGGAGGAGATGGCGCCCTGGAGGACGCCGCCGGCGAAGAGCAGCCCCAGCCCGGCCCAGAGGCCGTACTTGCGCGGGGGCGTCTTGCGCGGATGGCGCTGCCGCCAGAGGCCCTGGGCGCCGACGAAGATCATCAGCACGCCCAGCGCGCCCTTGAGCAGCCACACCGGCAGCTTGGTGAGGGCCAGCACGCCTACCGGCAGGCCCAAACACATACCGCCCAAAATCAGGGCGAACTCCCGCCAGAGGATTTCCTTGCGGTGCTGCAGGGCGATGATGCCGTTGAGGATGCAGGTCATGGTGGACGAGACGATGACGGCCTTGGGGTCCATCAGAAGTACCAGCAGCGGAATGCTGATCATGCCGCCGCCGAACCCGGCCAGGGACCCCAGCAGGTTGGCACTGAATAAAATCAGCAGATAGGGGATAATCAAATAGCTCATTTCAGTTTCGCCGCCGATTCTACCACCATGTCAAAGAACCGCTGGTTGTCCATGGCGAAAACCACCTCGGCGTTGGGCTCCATGCCGCTGCGGTGCTGGTAGTCGCAGATGGTGGCGCCGGAGAGGGGACCCGGCTCCGTCTGGATGCGGACGTACATCTTCTCACTGCGGGTGACGATGGTGGGGTCGATGACGCCGGCCACGGCGCAGGCGTCGTGGACCGGGCAGCCGCCCAGATCGATCCAGCGCTTGTTGTGCAGGACCGTAAACTCGTCCAGGAGCTTCTGCATCATCAGGCCGGTGCGGGTGCCGGTAGCCAGCAGCCGCTGGGTGAAGTCCTGGCGGAAGAGGACGGAGTAGGTGACGTCGTAGCCGAACATGGTGATCGGCACGCCGCTTTCAAAGATGATGCGGGTGGCCTCGGCGTCCAGATAGGCGTTGAACTCCATAAAGGGCTCGGTCAAAATGAAGTGGCAGGTGCCGGCCATCATGGAGATCCGGGCGATGTTGGGAATGAGGTCCGGGAAGGCCCGGAGGAAGAGACCTACGTTGGTGGTGGGGCCGGTGGTGATGAGGGTGACGGGCTTGGGACTGTGGCGCACCACGTCGGCCATCACCTCGATGGCTCGGCGCTTGGAGAGCTTCAGCGGATTGTCCGCCGGAAAGTCGAAGCCGTCCAGGCCTGTGAGGCCATGGCAGCCGTCGGTGTCGGTGCGGTTGTAGGGCCGCACCAGGGGCCGGACGGCGCCGGCGGCCACTTCCTTCTCCACGCCGCACCAGTTGAGAATGTTCAGGGTGTTGCGGTTGACCTTTTCCATGGCCTTGTTGCCGGCCACGTTGGTGATGGCTTTGACGTCCAGCCGGTCGCTGCCCAGAGCCAGCACCAGGGCCACCATATCATCGTGTCCCGGATCGCAGTCCAGGATCACAGGGATTCTATCGCTCATATTGTCCTCCTCGCGTTATTTGCCGGCGGCAAGCCGCTCTGCCTGGGCGATACCCTGGCGCACCAGGCGCTGCTGCTTATGCTTCTCCCGGGCGGAGTAGATGATGATACCCAGAATGGACACCACATAGGGAATGGCCATGACCAGGTCCGTGGGGAAGGAGTTGATCTGCAGCACGTTGGCCACTGCCGACGCCGTGCCGAAGAGCAGCGAAGCCAGCATGGCGCCCACCGGGTTGCCGCGGCCCATGGAGTCGGCGGCCACGCCGATAAAGCCGCGGCCGGCAGTCATGCCGGTGATGAACACGGTCATGTTGCCCATGGACATATAGAGACCGCCCAGGGAGGCGAAGAAGCCGCTCAGGGCCAGGGCCGTCAGCTTGACACGGGTGGGACTCTCGCCCACGGAGCGGGCGGCCTTGTCGTTCTCGCCCACGGCGCGGATGCGCAGCCCCAGGGGTGTGCGGTACATCAGGAACCAGCAGAGGATGACCATGACGAAGGCGATGTACGTCAGGGCATTGTGGCCCGAGAGAATGTCGCCCAGGATGGGGATGTCCTTAATCAGGGGGATCTCCCAGTTGGGGATGGCCATGCTGGAGATGTTGGACGAGGAGCCCTTGTCGCCGGTGAAGGCGTAGAGGAACATGACCGTGGCGCCGTTGGTGAAGGTGTTGATGGCAACGCCGGTGAGGATCATGTTGGTGCGCATCATAATATGGAAGTAGCCCATGAAGACGCCCATGATAATGCCCACGATCATACCGGCCACGATGGAGAGGAAGAGATTGCCGGTGTAGTGGCTGACCAGCACGCCGGTCAGGGCGGACATGAGCATGGTGCTGTCGATGGTGATGTTGGTGACGCCGCCGCGGCGGGCCACCAGAGAGGACATGGACGCGAAAATCAGCGGGGTGGACACGCGGATGATGGTGAACAAAAAGCTGGCGGTGAGAATACTGCTCCAAATTCCACTCATGTCTCAACCCTCCTTTGCAGCGGTCTCGGCCTTGCGGCGCATGGAATAGCGCACCCGCAGCTTCTGCTGCGTGCCGCTGAGGAACGCGGTGGCGCCGATGAACAGAATCATAATGGCCTGGATGATCATGACGATCTCGCTGGGCACGTCGGAGGAGCGGTTCATGATGTCGGCGCCGGTACGGACGTAACCCAGGAACAGCGCCGAGAGCAGAATGTACTGGGGCTTATACCGGGCCAGCGTCGCCACCATGATGCCGTCCCAGCCCAGGTTGGTCAGGCTGAACCAGGCAAAACGGGTGTTGTAGCCGAACATGCTGATGCCACCGCCCAGACCGCTCATGGCGCCGCCCAGGAACTGGGCCAGCAGGATCATGCGGAAGACGTTGATGCCGATGTAGCGGGCGTGTTCGCGGTTGGCGCCGATCAGGCGGATGCGATGGCCCCACTTGGTGCGGTACATGAAGAACCAGGTGAGGATAATCATCACCAGCGCCACGATCAGCGAGGCGTCCACGTTGGTCTTGGGGATCAGCACCGGCAGGAAGGTGCTTTCCGGCAGCAGGTAGGAGCCGGAGGAGGTGGAGTTGATGTCCATGAGGTAGTTGGTGAAGATGTAGTTACCGGCATAGAACATCACGTAGTTAAAGAGCAGCGAGACCACGAAGGCGTCGGTGCCGTACTTGTAGTTGACCACCACGGGCAGCAGGGCCAGGATGCCGCAGACGATGATGACGCCCAAGGTTGCGGTGAGGGTCAGGCCGTAGCCGGAGATGGCCGTCAGCTTGATGGTGATGAGGGCGGCGAAGAGGCCGCCGAAGTAGTAGGTGCCCTCACCGGAGAGGGTGCGCATGCCGGTGGACCACAGCAGGCAGACGCCCAGGCCCACGAAGATCAGCGGAATGGTGTTTTCCAGCAGGTTGCCGAAGCGGCGCACCGTGGTCAGCGGGCCCACCAGGAAGGAATAGAGCGCCTCGGCGGGGCCGTCACTGACGACCAGGATGATGATAAAGGCCACCACCATGGCGATCAGGATGGCCAGGATGGTTTTCACAAAGGAAAACAGACTGTTGAGCTGCTTATTGCTCATAGAAACACGCTCCAATCTCCTCGGGGGTCTGTTTTTTGATGCCCAGCATATACTCGCCCAGCTGCTGCTCGGTGACGCCGCTGAGGTCGGTGAACACGGCGGCGATCTCGCCTTCGTACATGACCAGCAGCCGGTCACTCAGGGCCATGATCTCCGCCAGGTCCGCGGAGCTGACCAGCACGGCGCTGCCGGCGTCCCGGAGCTGGATGATCTTGTTCTGGATGAACTTGGTGGCGCCGACGTCGATGCCGCGGGAGGGCTGGTCCACCACGATCAGGTCCCGGGGCCGGGAAAGCTCTCGGGCCGCGACGACTTTTTGGATGTTGCCGCCGGAGAGCATCCCCACGGCCTGCTTTTCGTTGTCGCACTTGATGGTGAATTCCTGGATCAGCTCTTTGGCTCGGGCCGTGATGGGCTTGCGGCGCAGAATGCCGCCCTTGGAGTATTCCGGCATATCAAAGAGGCAGGCCATCAGGTTCTCCTCAATGTCGGTGTCTGGCGCCACGCCGAAGATCAGCCGCTCCTGGGGCACATAGGCGCAGCGGGCTTCTTCGCGGATTTGATAGACCGACATCTTGCTGATGTCCTTGCCGCCGATGTGGACGCTGCCGCGCTGGATGGGGCGGATGCCGGTGATCATTTCGATCAGCTCCCGCTGGCCGTTGCCCTCGACGCCGGCGATGCCCACGACTTCGCCCCGGCGGACCGAGAAGCTGACGCCGTCGACCTTCAGCTTGCCCTCGCCGTAGCCGTAGCAGAGGTTCTTCACCTGGAGGACCACCTCGCCGGGCTGTGTGGGCTGCTTGTCCAGGTCCATCTTCACGTCGTGGCCCACCATCAGGCGGGAGATGTCTGCCTCAGAGATGTCTGCCACCTGGTAGATGCCCATGGAGTGGCCGTCTTTCAGAATGGTGATGCGGTCGCAGATCTGCTTGATCTCCCGGATTTTGTGGGAGATGAAGATCACCGTGTGGCCGGAGTCGCGGAGGATCAGCAGCTGGCGGAACAGTTCTTCGGTCTCCTGGGGAGTCAGAACGGCGGTGGGCTCGTCCAAAATCAAAATTTTGGCGCCGCGGTAAAGGGCCTTCAGAATTTCCACCCGCTGCTTCATGCCTACAGGCAGGTCGGCAACGCGGGCGTTGGGGTCGATGGGCAGGCGGTACTTTTCAGAGATTTCCCGGGTGGCCTTGACGGCCTTGGCGTAATCGATAAACAACCCGCCCCGCAGGGGCTCTTCCCGCAAAACCATGTTCTCTGCCACCGTCAGCGACGGCACCAGCATGAATTCCTGGTGGACCATGCCGATGTGCAGCGCGATGGCGTCGGCAGGGGAGTGGATCTGCACCGGCTTCCCTTCAAAGAGGATCTCACCCTGGTCGGGGCGCTCCATGCCGAAGAGCATCTTCATCAAGGTGGACTTGCCGGCGCCATTTTCACCCATGACGGCGTGAATCTCGCCGTAGTTGACGCTGAAATCCACGCCCTGGTTGGCCACCACGCCGTTGGGGTAGATTTTCGTGATGCCGCGCATCTCGATGGCCGGGCAGGTCTTGGCACCGACCGCGGACGTTTCCTTTTGACTCATCTCATCACCTCATATAGCGGATACAGCAAACGCTGCCGGCCAGGTGGGCCGGCAGCGCGGCTGTTTGGGTTACTTGCGGATGCTTATTGAGCGGAAGCGATGACGGCGTCGATCTCCTCCGCGCTCATGCCGATGGCGGTGGGCACGACCACTTCGCCGCTGGTGATCTTGGCCTCAAAGTCGGCCACAGTGTCCTTCACTTCCTGAGGCAGGGCTTCGTAGGCGGCGTTCTTCACCACACCGGCGCCGTCGGTGGCAACGCCCACGGTCTCCTGGGTGCCGAAGGGCAGGGTGCCTTCCAGATAGCGGTTGTAGGCGGTGGTGACGGCGTTGTCGACCTTCTTCATCACAGAGGCCAGGATGGCGGCGGCGATGTCGGGATCGGTGGTCTCATACTTGGCGTTGACGTCCTGGTCGTTGCCGATGGCGTAGACGCCCTCGTCGCGGGCCACTTCATAGGTACCGGCAGCGGCGTTGCCGCAGGAGGGGAAGAGAACGTCGGCACCGGCAGTCACCTGGGCCAGAGACAGCTCCTTGGCCAGCGCGGCGTCGTTGTAGTCGTTGGTGAAGGCGGTGGCCACCTGGATGTCGGGGTTCACAGCCTGGGCGCCGGCGATGAAGCCGACCATGAAGTCATAGATCACGGGGATCTTGGTGGCGCCGATGAAGCCCAGCTTGCCGGTGGTGCTGGACTTGGCGGCGATGACGCCGGCCAGGTAAGCGGCCTCGTTCTGATAGAAGTCCATGGAGTAGACGTTGGGCATATCAAAGGAGTCGAAGTCCAGGGCCACGTCGTAGCAGATGAAGGGAATCTCGGGGTACTGGGGGGCGACCAGCTCGATGGTGTCCTTCATCAGAGAGCCGCCGGTGATGACCAGGTCATAGCCCTCGTCGCACAGGTCCAGCATAGCGGCTTCCCACTTGGCGGCGTCGGTGACGGCCTTGCCCAGCTCGACGATCTTCAGCTCGGCGCCGGACTCGGCGGCAATGGCCTCGGAAGCGCGGCAGGCCAGGTCGTGGGTGCCGCCGTCGCCGCGGACGTTGGGCAGAACCACAACGATGCGCTCGGGGACGGCCACGGCGGTGTCGCCGGTCTCATCGGTGGTCTCGGCGGTGTCGTCGGTGGTATCAGCGTCTTCGGTGGTCTCGGACGTGTCGGTGGAAGCGGTGGTATCCTGGTCGGTTTCAGTCTTGGTGGTCGAGGTGTCGCCGCCGCAGGCAGCAAGGCCCAGCACCATCACAAGGGCGAGCAGAAGGGCGATCACTTTTTTCATTTCTTAACCTCCGTTTTTGTGCAGCGTCTTTCACACTGCATAGGGTTGTTTGCCAGCAGCTGTGCCGTACAAAAATCGTTTACACAATTTATGCATTTTACACAATTTCTTCCGGTTGCCGCCGCTGTTTTTGACAAATTCATTGTAATCCGCAAAGTCAATAATGTAAAATAGTTTATTTTGATATATTTGATAACTATTTACTTATAGGCATTGAGATTATTGGGACAAAAATAGGAAAAACTGATGCATTTCTGTGGAAAAGTGAACTATTCTTTTAAAATAAGTAAAAAGGCAGAAAAACAAAAGAGTTGACTGAAATTCCTCCCCGGGATTATAGTGAAGGCAGAAATTGCTGTTTGGAGGCAGGAAAATGGTTATTGACTTCAGAACGCGTCCGCCGTATAAGGGATTTGTGACGGAAGGTAACTTTTTCCCCCGTCCCATGGAGGACCAGTTTGCCGATCCCACGCAGGTGCCCGGCATCTACATGGGCAGCGTGGGAATCGAATCGGCCCGGACAGGAGATATGGAACTTTATTGGAAAGAGCTGTCCTGCTCCGGCATCGACTTGCAGGTGGTGCAGGGGCGGTGGGTGCGGCCAGGAATGGCGCAGGTGTCCAACGACGATGTCTGTGAGATGCAGCAGCGCTGGCCGGACAAGTTCCTGGCCTTCCCGGCGATGGACCCGGCAGACCCCACCGGCGCGGTGGCGGAAATTCGCCGCTGCCATGCCCGCTACGGCATCCGGGGCATCTGCCTGGAGCCGGGCTGGGCCATGCCGCCCAAGTATGTGGATGACTTCTCTCTTTTCCCCATCTATGACCTATGTGCCCAGCTGGGGCTGGTGTGTGCCTTCACCCTCAGCGTGCTGGCGGGGGAGGACCTCAGCTACTGCAACCCCTTGAATTTGCAGCGGGTGGCCCAGCAGTTCCCCACGCTGAAGATCGCCGTCTCCCACGGCTGCTGGCCTTTTGTCCAGGAGTTCCTGGGCATGGCCCTCAAGTGCCAGAATGTGTACTTCTATCCCGACTTCTTCCTGAATATTCCCCAGATGCCCTTCGGGGATCAGTTCGTCCGGGCGGCCAACTCCTTCATGCGCTACCGCATGATGTTTGCCACCAGCTACCCGGTGCGGCCCCTGGCGCAGAGCCTGGAGGCCTTCCTGGCCCTGCCCTTTGAGCCGGAGGTGCTGCCGCTGCTGCTGGCGGGCAATGCGCAGCGCCTGCTGGGCCTGGAGCGCTGAACGCGGGTTTCAACAGAAAGGCGCCGCGGCGGAGTTAAATTTGCTCCGCCGCGGCGCTCTTTGATGCCGGTTGTGCGTCTGCCCGATTGTCCGTCTCCATCAGGGCCGGTACTGCTCGACGATGGCCACGACGGCACCGTCCTTGAAGTACAGCCGGAAGGGGACATCCCAGCCGGTGGTCTGGGCCCACTCCCAGAGCGTGTCGGCCTCCACCCGGCAGAAGGGCTTGAAGTGGTTCTGCAAGATCCAGAACTGGCAGTCCGCCGCCAGGGGATAGGTCTGGCCAGTCTCACCCGGCTCGATGCGATAGCCGTTGGGCGCGTCGGCGTCCTCGATCCAATCGATCTCGTCCACCGTCACCTGGCCCTCCATGGCCCGGAGATAGCCGTAGCGGAAGTTGTCGTCCAGGGTCTCGCCGGGGTCCTCCTCAGAGGTCTCCAGCACATCCTCCGGTGCCTGGGCCTCCAGGGAGACGGGCTGGGCCCCCAGGCTGTCCCACAGCGATTGCAGGTCCATCTCGCCGGCGGCATAGGGCACGCCGCTGAGCAGAATACCGGCCCCTTCGGAGAGGGGAATGTAGCCGATGGTCAGCTGGCTGCCGTCGGTTACGGCCAGCCGCAGGACGAACTCCGCCTCCAGCGTGGGCGTCGCGATCTGGGTAAAGTCCGTGGAGAGGTTTTGCTGCAAAAACTCCAGGACAGCGGTCTTGTCCGCCACAGTGGTGACGGTCTTTTGGGCGCTCTCGCCGTTGTGGAAGAACTCCACGCCGAAGAGGTCGTCGGGGCCCAGCTTCAAAAGGCGGTAAAGGCTCAGCTCACCCACCTGCTCACCGGTGTCGCCCTCGGGCAGGTACCGGAAATAATAGGTGCTGCTGCCCCAGGCCTGGGCCTCCTCGGTCTCAGACCACTGGGCCGTCACTCCAAAGAGATAGCTCCCGGCCTCGGCGGGGACGGGGACGGCGTTGTCCTTCCCCGACGGCTCCACAGTTACGGCCTCGCCATAGCCGTCGGCGTTGGTATAACAGGCCACAGTCAGGCTTTCCGGCTGAATCGCGAACTTCAGCTTCAACGTGCCGGTCTTGCTCTTGTTCACAAAGGGAATTTGAGAGAGCTGGCCCAGTGGGTCGGTGCCCTGGGCGTCGGTGGCGGAGACGCCGTCCTCGCCGCGGAGATTCCACTGGTACTCCCACACCGCGGCGGTGACGCCGCTGTCGCCGTACTCCACCTCCAGTGCCCAGGGCTGATCGGTGGCCGTCGGTGCTTCGCCGCCGCAGCCGGCCAGAATCAGCAGCACGAGCAGCAGCAGGGGAAAAAGCCGATACTTCATACAATCGCCTCCTAGGGAACGGACTCGAACGATGCGCACCGCAGTGAGCCGTTGGCTTTTCCCTATCATACCACAGCCTTGCAATCCTGTCCAATCTTTGCTATCATGGGCACGAATACATCTTGCATCATCCTTCCCGCCCTCGGCGGCGAAGCAGAATAGGAGGTTTTTTCTATGCAAAAGACAAGACTCAGAAAATATGCCCAGCTGATCGCCCGGATGGGCTGCAATGTCCAGAAGGGCCAGGACGTCTTCGTGGAGGCCGAGCTGGATCAGCCCGAGTTCGTGGCCATGGTGACGGACGAACTCTACAAGGCCGGCGCCCGGAAGGTCGTCGTCCACTTCAGCTATCAGCCCCTGACCAAGCTCCATGTGCGCCACCAGAGCGTCAAGGCGCTCTGCACCCTGGAGAACTTTGAAGAGGCCAAGCTCCAGTACTGGGCGGAGCATTTCCCCTGCCGGCTGTACCTCACCTCCGAGGATCCCGACGGCCTCAAGGGCGTCAACATGGCCAAGATGGCCAAGGCCCAGCAGGCCAAGTACCCCATCATCAAGCCCTACCGTGACAAGATCGAGGGCAAGCACCAGTGGTGCATCGCCGCCGTGCCCGGCGTGGCCTGGGCCAAGAAGATGTTCCCCGGCCTCTCCAAGGGCCAGGCTGTGGAAAAGCTCTGGGAGGCCATCCTCTCCACCTCCCGGGTGGACGAGGATCCCATCGCCGCCTGGAATGCCCACAACCAGGACCTGAAGGCCCGCTGCGCCTACCTCAACGGCCTGGGCATCGAGTCCCTGCACTACACCGCATCCAACGGCACCGACCTGACCGTGGGCATGATCCCTGAGGCTCGGTTTGCCGGCGGCCACGAGACCATGGCCAACGGCGTTAGCTTCAACCCCAACATCCCCACGGAGGAGTGCTTCATCTCTCCCATGAAGGGCCAGGCCGAGGGCATCGTCTATGCCTCTAAGCCCCTGTGCTATGAGGGCCAGCTGATCGAGAACTTCTACATGAAGTTTGAAGGCGGCAAGGTGGTGGACGCCAAGGCTGAGGTAGGCGACGAATTGCTCCAGAAGCTCCTCAACATGGACGAGGGCGCCCGGTATCTGGGCGAGTGCGCCCTGGTGCCCTTCAACAGCCCCATCAACGAGACCGGCCTGCTCTTCTACAACACCCTCTTCGACGAGAACGCCTGCTGCCACCTGGCTGTGGGCATGGGCTTTGTGGACACCATCGAGGATTACCACAATAAGACCCTGGAGGAGTGCCGTGCCCTGGGCATCAACGACTCCATGGTCCACGAGGACTTTATGATCGGCACCGCCGACCTCTCCATCACCGCCCGCTGCCGCGATGGCCGCGAGGTGGCGATCTTCCGGGACGGCACCTGGGCCTTTTAAACGATGATTACCACCGTCCCCGACTATTTTAACGACTTCCACTGTCTCGCGGGCAGTTGTCCCGACACCTGCTGCGGCCAGTGGGAGATCGTGGTGGACGAGGCCGCGGAGGCCCGATACCGGGCCGTGCCGGGGGAGCTGGGGCAGCGCATCCGCGCTGCCCTGACCTCTATGGACGGGGAAACCTGCATGGCCTTGCAAGGCGGCCGCTGCCCGCTGCTCACGCCTGCGGGCCTGTGCCCCATCGTCACGGAACTGGGGGAGGACTTCCTCTCCGAGACCTGCCACACCCACCCCCGCTTCACCGAGGTCTATGGCGGCCTCCGGGAGACCATGCTTTCAGTTTCCTGCCCCGAGGCTGCCCGGCTGCTGTTGACCCGGGAGGCGCCGCTGACCTTTGTCACCACCCGGGACGACACGCCCCCGGAGCCCACCGACCTGGACGCGGACCTCTTTTCCCTGGTGGATCACAGCCGCACCGCGGCCATGGCGCTGCTCCAGGACCGGTCCCGGCCCCTTTCGGATCGGCTTGCCCTGGTGCTGGAGCTGGGAGCCCGGCTGGAGCCGATGATTGACGGCCTTCGCTGGGCGGCGGCCCACCGGCTCACGGACCGCTACGGCCTGGCGCCCTACCGGCAGAAGCGGCTTTCGTATCTGCGCCGCCACCGGGGCGGCGGATCGCCGGAGGCGCTCAGGCGGCTTTTTCAATCGCTGGAGCATCTTTCCCCCGACGCGCCGGCGCGTTACGCCGCCATGACCCGACCCGACCTCACCCGGGACGCTGTGGCTCTGGAGCAGTTTGCCGTCTACTACCTCTTCCGGTGGTGGCGCAAGGCAAGCTGCAACGGCTATCTCTATCGCCAGGCCGCCGCGCTGACGGCGGCAGTCCTGGCCGTCTCTGCCCTGACGCCGGCCTGCGGCACGGTGGTGGAGGCTGCCCGGTTCTTCTCCAAAGAAGTGGAGCATTCCGAGGAAAACCGCGCTGCGTTCCTCCGGGCCATGGATGGGGCGGACTTCACCGTCGAGGCGCTTCTCACGCAATTGGAGGTATCCCATGCAATTTGACGCCTGCTGTATCGAATGCCTGGTCCGGCGGCAGTTTGAGCTGGCCCGCCGCCACGGCGACGGAGAAAAGGCCGACGCCTATCTCCGGGACGTGCTGCGGATCATCCTCGAAGCGCCCCGGGGCGTGGCCGCGCCCTGGCTCACCGGCGCCTTTGCCCGAGCTTACGCCCGTTACTGGCCCGGGGACGACGCCTACGCCCAACTCAAGCGCGATTCCAACGACCTGGTGCTGGGTTTGCTGCCCCAGGTGCGAGAGCAGGTGGCCGCCGCCGAGGACCCGCTGGCCATGGCCCTCCAGTTCTCCCGCACCGGGAACTTTCTGGACTTCGGCATCCTCACGCCGGAGACGGCCCACGCCGCGCTGGAGGCCGCCCTGGCAGAGACGCCTGCCATGACGCTGGACCCGGTCCACTATGGCCGCCTGCTGGAGGACTTGGCCGCTGCCAAATCTCTGCTGATTCTCGGCGACAACGCCGGAGAGATCGCCTTCGACACCGTGCTGGTGGAGGCGCTGCTGCGGCGGTTCCCCGGCCTCTCCATCGCCTACTGCGTCCGGGGGGAGAACACGCTTAACGACGCCACCCGGGAAGACGCCGCTTACGTGGGAATGGACCGCCTGGTGCCCATCCTCGACAACGGCTCCGCCATCTCCGGCACCGAGCTGGGCTACCTCAGCGATGCCCTCCAGGACGCCATGGATCACGCCGACGTGATCTTGTCCAAGGGCAGCGGCAACTTCGAGTGCCTGGCCGGCTGCGGCTACAACATCTACTACGTGTTCATGTGCAAGTGCCGCCGGCTGAGCCAGATCCTCTCCGTGCCCAATATGACCGGCCAGTTCCTGCGGGAGCGGGAGCTGCCGCCCCTGCATTTTTTGCAGACTTAACAAAAAAGTGGGATTTTTCTGGGAACAACGGGGAAAAATCGGGCGAAGTTCCCAAATCCGGTGTGGAATGCAAATAGTACTTGCACCGCCGGACAGAATCTGCTATACTCAATCAGGTAAACATGAATCCTGTTTTACCCGGAGGGCTGACGGCCCTGCGGGTATTTTTCTGTGCAATGGAGGTTTTCACATGGAGACAGACGTCGTAATCGTGGGCGCCGGCCCTGCGGGCATTTTCACTGCCATCGAAATGCTGAAAAAGGGCAGCCGGCAGAAGATCGTCCTGGTGGAAAAGGGCCAGCCGGTGGAAAAGCGCCACTGTCCCAAGGCCAAGACCAAGAAGTGCGTCAACTGCAAGCCCTACTGCCATATCACCACCGGCTTTTCCGGCGCCGGCGCCTTCTCCGACGGCAAGCTCTCGCTGAGCTATGAGGTCGGCGGCGACCTGCCCACCCTGATCGGTGAGGATCTGGCCCAGGAGACCATCGACTACACCGACAAGATCTACCTGGAGTTTGGCGCCGACGAACACGTGGAGGGCCTGGGCAACACCGAGGAGGTCAAGGAGATCCGCAAGCGGGCCATCCAGGCCGGCCTCAAGCTGGTGGACTGCCCCATCCGCCACCTGGGCACCGAGAAGGCCCAGGACCTGTACCTCTCCATTGAGCGGCACCTCCAGAACGCTGGGGTGGAGATGATCTTCGGCTACGCCTGCACCGACCTCATTCTGGAGGGCGATCTGTGCCGCGGCGTGCGGATCACCAACGGCAAGGACTCCATGGAGATCACCGCCAAGCACACCGTTATCGCCACCGGCCGCCGCGGCGCCGACTGGCTGGAGCAGCTGTGCGCCTCCTACTCCATCGCCCACCAGCCCGGCACCGTGGACATCGGCGTCCGGGTGGAGGTCCGCAATGAGATCATGGAAAAGGTCAACGAGGTTCTCTATGAGTCCAAGCTCATCGGCTACCCCAAGCCCTTCAAGAACAAGGTCCGCACCTTCTGCCAGAACCCCGGCGGCTTCGTCAGTCAGGAGAACTACGACAACGATCTGGCCGTGGTCAACGGCCACTCCTACAAGGAGCTCAAGAGCAACAACACCAATCTGGCCATCCTCTGCTCCCACAACTTCTCGGTGCCCTTCAACCAGCCCATCGCCTATGCCCAG
>DVHE01000003.1 GCA_018712245.1 Candidatus Avoscillospira avicola
TTTGGGTTGTAGACTCACTTGATTCTGCAAACGACCTAAAACCTGGCGATATTCGCAAGATGTTGATTGATTTTTCATTAAATCCAGAATCAATCCATATGCTGAATGCTAAAATCGAAGAGAAAGCAGAATCTCCATTTGAAGCTGCTGTTGCCAAATACCTTGCGGTCAGGGGGTATCATCTGGTGCAGCAGTGGGAGGTCGGTGCTTATCGCTTGGATATGGTTGCCGTATGCGGGAGAAAGAAGATTGTGATCGAATGCGATGGTGAGCGTTATCATAGCGGAGAGGATAAGATTCGCGAAGATATGGAACGTCAAACAATCTTGGAGCGTTTGGGCTGGCGGTTTATCCGAATTCGCGGCAGCGAATACTATCGAAATCCCGAAAAGACCATGGAGCGGGTTGTAACAGCACTGACTGATGCAGGGATTGAACCAGAGGATGCTGGAACTTCCCAGCAGATAGATGGACGAGATACAGAACTGTTGAAGCGCGTAAAACAGCGAGCATACTCCATTCTTCATGAGGACGGTGAAGTATCTGAAGTTGAGATGGGTACAATTGCAGCTGCATTGGACCCCAAAAACGATATAATCAGTGCAGTCCCAGAAACTCCAGATAATGCGAGTACCATACTGCTTCAAGGGAGGCTCCAAAGAGAGCAAGATTCAAATGGATTAGAGCAGCTATCCCTCTTGGAAAATCAACCGACAGGGGAAACAGAACCTAAACAGTGTGAAAGTATTTCTTCTTTTCCGTCGTATCAAGCGGTTGATATTGATGTCTATATCCAAAAATATCTGCCAAACGGTTTTAAGGAGATGGTAAAGGCAATCTTGGAGGTAGAAGCTCCACTTTCTGAAGCGTTATTGCTGAGCCGTATTGTTCAGTGCTTTGACCGCAAAAGAGTTACAAGTAGTGTATGGAATGACTACGAATTGAAAATGCGAGGTTGTCAAAAATATGGGATTATTCGCAAAAAAGGATTTTTGTACTTAGATAGCAGCCGAGATATTCAATTCCGAGTACCAGGGGATATTGCCCGGCTGATTGAACATATTGCTCCTGAAGAATTGGCTGCGGGAATGTTTGAAATTCTTAAGTGCAATGGACCGATGGAGAAAAAAGATTTGTATCGTGCTTTGGCGGGACAATGTGGCGTACATCGACTTGGAAAAGAAATTGAAAAAACATTGGACAAGGCATTGCACACTCTTGAAAACTCTATTATAAGGAACGGAGAACAGCTGTTACTGAAATAGGTTTGCTTAGACAGTTGCATTTCATCTCTAAATCCTCTATACTCAATACATACTCTTGGCAACACCATGGCAACAAAAAATCAGATAGCCCCTACTATCTGAATAATGAAAATAATGCCGATACCCTGAACCAAAACCCATAAGCAAATCTGTTTAGAAAACTTCTGACAGGAGCGAATACGAATAACGAGCCCCAAAGGGCCTTGCTGATTCAACGAATCGGCAAGGCCCTTTTTATGCTGCCGTCAAAGATTCATGCAAATTGAAATTGGCGGGGGCTTTATGCCAGGCGGCGTCGAGGGAGTTGGAAAATTTGCTTACAGCATAAGGCGTAAAGATTGTGGGCGGCAAGCTGCTTGGGCCCGTCGCGGCGTTCGACGGGTAGAGGGGAGTACTTCGGCAAACTCGACAGTTTTATGCCGGTTCTTAAGGGAAACTTAACATTTTCCCTTATTTATTTTTAATCTGTTTTCCTGTACAATGGGAGCGGAAACAGGAAATCAGCCCCGCATCCGCCGAGGATGCACTTCCGATACAACGAAAGGATAGAATGAGCGAAAAACATAAAAAGATCATATACGCTGCCGGTATCGCGGTATTTCTTCTATTGTCGGTGGCCGTGTTCTGGTACGTCGGCCGTCCGCTTTTGCAGTTTGTTTCGGAGCCGGAAAAGTTCCGCCTCTGGGTGGACAGTCACGGCCTTCTGGGCCCCCTGGCCTTTTTGGGCATGATGGTGCTGCAGGTATTTATCGCCATCATCCCCGGCGAGCCGCTGGAGATCGGCGCGGGCTACGCCTTCGGCGCTGTGGAGGGCACGCTCTTGTGCCTGCTGGGCGCCGCCATCGGAAGCGCGCTGGTCTTTCTCTTCGTGCGCCGCTTCGGCGTCAAGGCCGTGGAGGTGTTTTTCTCCCGGGAAAAGATCCAGTCCCTGAAATTTCTCCAAAATACCCGGCGGATCTACGCCTTCACCATCGTCGCTTTCCTACTTCCCGGCACGCCCAAAGATGTGCTTTGCTACTGCGCCGGCCTTACCACCATCCGCTTGGGCCATTTCGTGCTGATTTCCACCCTCTGCCGCATTCCCTCTGTTGTCACCTCCACGTTAGGCGGCAACGCGCTGGGCAGTGGAGAGTGGGGGACAGCCGCTGGAATCTTTGCAGTCACCCTGGTCATCAGCGCCATTGGCCTGTTGATCTACAAACGTATTTGTCGTATGAGAGAGGAACATCATCATGGAGCCGATTGAAGTCATTCGAATTCTAAACTTTTCCTTGGCCGCTCTGTTTGTCCTGTGCTATGCGTATCAATTTTTCTATCTGGCCGTCCCGTTTCTTAAAAAGGACAAGCCGCACGGCCCCGCCAAGCTGCACCGCTATGCCGTTTTGATCTCCGCCCGCAATGAAGAGGCCGTCATCGGCCATCTGCTGGACTCCATCCGCGGTCAGGACTACCCCAGCGACCTGGTGACGACTTTTGTCATCGCCGACAACTGCACCGACGCGACGGCGGAGGTAGCCCGGCAGCACGGCGCCGTGGTCTATGAGCGGTTCAACCGCGTCAAGGTGGGCAAGGGCTACGCCATGAATGAGCTGCTGGCCCACATTGATCGGGACTACGGCAAGGTATTCGACGGCTTCTTCGTCTTCGACGCGGATAACCTGCTGGAGCCCGACTACATCACGCAGATGAACCGCACCTTCTCCGACGGCTATGAGATCATCACCAGCTACCGGAATTCCAAGAACTACGCCGACAACTGGGTTTCCTCCGGCTATGCCCTTTGGTTCCTGCGGGAGGCCGCCTTCCTCAACCATCCCCGCCACCTGCTGAAGACCAGCTGCGCCGTCTCCGGCACCGGCTTCTGCTTCAGCCGCCGCATCCTGGAGCAGCGGGGCGGCTGGAACTTCTTCCTCCTTACCGAGGATATCGAGTTTACCATCGCCAACGTCGTCGCCGGCGAGCGGGTGGGCTACTGCAAGGACGCCGTCTTCTACGACGAGCAGCCCACCACCTTCCGCCAGTCCTGCCGCCAGCGGATGCGCTGGGCCCGGGGCTACGTGCAGGTCTTCCAGGCCTACGGCCTCAAGCTGCTCAAGGGCATTCCCCAGCGCAACGGCTTTGCCTGCTTTGATATGGCCATGGCCATCATGCCAGCCATCGTGCTGACCGTTGTGGGCATCGGCACCAACGCCGCCGCGGCGGTGCTGGGCTTCTTGGCCGGGCAGAATGTGCTGATCGCCCTGTGGTCCGCTACCCAGTTCCTGGTCAATTCCTATCTGCTGATGCTCTTCGTCGGCGCCGTCACCACCCTCTCCGAGTGGAAGCACATCCGCGCCACCACGGCTCAGAAGATCTTCTACGTATTTACGTTCCCCCTCTTTATGCTCACGTACATCCCCATCTCCTTCGCCGCCCTCTTCAAGCGGGTGGAGTGGAAGCCCATCGAGCATTCCGTGTCCGTCTCCCTGGCCGACATCAACCGCCGGGCCGGCTGAGAACCGGGTCTCCCCGCGGCAGATCGACGATCTGCCGCGGGGTTTTTGGCATTTTACCGCCTTCCGTTCAGAATTCGCATTTACCCACTTGTGCTTTTCCAGGAAATACGATACAATAATTTTACCTATCAGCGTTTTTGTGCGCCCGGGCCTTTTCCGGGGCGACAGATCTTTGGGGCCCTCCGGGGTCCCGGTTCAGAACAAGGAGGTACCTCAATGATTCGTCTATCCACGGACCGGGGACTCATCGCGGTGGACAGCGCCGTTTATACCAACATCGCCGGTCACGCCGCCACCAACTGCTTCGGTGTGAAGGGTATGGCTGTGCGTTCCATGACCGACGGCCTGGTGCATCTTCTGCGCCGGGAGGCCATGAGCAAGGGCGTTAAGGTCGCCTTCTGCGAGGACGGCTCCATCGTCATCGACCTGCACATCATGGTCAACCGGGGCGTCAACCTCGCCGCCATCGGTGCATCCATCATCAGCGAGGTCAAGTATAACGTCCAAAAATCCACCGGTACTACCGTCAAGGCCGTAAACGTCTATGTGGATTCCATCACTGCGGACTAGTATGCAATCACACATGGAGGTGTAATACTTTGATTAAGACCATGGACGGTGCCGCGTACCGGAGAATGCTGCTCTCCGCCGCCGCATCCATTGAGCGAAATAAAGAAGCCATCAACGAACTGAACGTATTCCCGGTGCCGGACGGCGACACCGGGACCAACATGAGCATGACCCTCAACACCGCCGCCCAGGACCTCCGGCGGATGGAAGGTCTGACCCTCACCAAGGCGGCGGACGTGGCCGCCTCTGCCATGCTCCGGGGCGCCCGGGGCAACTCCGGCGTCATCCTCTCGCTGCTGTTCCGGGGCTTTTCCAAGTCCCTCAAGGGCCAGGAGGAGACCGACGGCATGGGCCTTGCTGCTGCCATCAACGCCGGTGTGGACGCCGCTTATAAGGCTGTGATGAAGCCCGCCGAGGGCACCATCCTCACGGTCTCCCGGCTGTCCGGCGCGGCGGCGGCGGAATATGCCCAGGAGGACGCCAACCTGGAGGCCACGCTGGTCTGCGCCATCGACGCGGCCAAGTCCGCCCTGGCCGAGACCGTTAACCAGAACCCGGTGCTGAAAAAGGCCGGCGTGGTGGACGCCGGCGGCATGGGCTTTGTGACGATTCTCGAGGGGATGCTCTCCTCCCTCCGGGGCCAGGACATCGAGCCGCCCGCCGAGGGGGAGACCAAGGCCGGGGCCGACTTTGCCGCCCTGACCGACGAGGACATCACCTTTACGTTTGACACGGTTTTCATTGTCCGCAAGACCACCGGTGCCTCCATTGAACCATTCCGGGCCTATCTATCCACCATCGGCGACAGCCTGGTTATCGGCGAGGATGACGACGCTTTCAAAGTCCATGTCCATACTGATATCCCCGGCGAGGCCCTCTCCGAGGCCCAGAAGTACGGAACGCTGGAGCTCGCCAAGATCGAAAATATGCGCACGCAGTATGAGGACATGGCCGCCGGGCGCAAGCCCCAGAGTACCGACGATCTGGAGGACCCGGAGGAGACGCCGGCCGTGGCGGCGCCGGAAAAGCAGTACGGCGTGGTCTCTGTCTGCGCCGGCGCGGGACTCTCTTCGGTGTTTCAGGATTTGGGTGTCGATCAGATCATCCAAGGCGGCCAGACTATGAACCCCTCCACGGAGGACATCCTCCAGGCCATCAACCGCACGCCGGCGGAGATCGTCTATGTGCTGCCCAACAACAAGAATATCATTTTGGCCGCCGAGCAGACCGTCCCCCTGACGGAAAAGCGAGTCATTGTCATCCCCAGCAAGACGGTGCCCCAGGGCATCACCGCAATGCTGAACTTTGATCCTGACCAGGATGCCGAGGCAAATACCGCCGCCATGACCGAGTCCCTGGCCGGCGTCACCACCATGCAGATCACCTATGCCGCCCGGGATTCCGACTTTGACGGCAGAGAAATCCATCAGGGCGACTATCTGGGCCTCTACAACGGCGGGCTGCTGGATACGACGCCGGATCTTGCCCAGCTGCTGGATGATATGGCCGCCCGTACCGCCGAGGCCGGCTGCGAGTTCATCAACATCTTTTACGGAGCAGATACTTCCGACGACCAGGCCCAGGACGCGCTGCGGCTTTTCACCCAGCGCTGCCCCGCCGCCGAAATCAACCTGCTCTCCGGCGGCCAGCCCGTCTACTATTTCTTGATTTCTGCCGAATAATCCGCGCATGCGGTACAGGGCCTGCCGCAAAATATGGTTTTTATACCAAACTGGAAATTGATTGCATGATAAAAATTACCGTGAAACTTCATTACTGGAGTTTCACGGTAATTTTTATCAAAGTGCATTCTGGAAAGTTCTGTTTTTGCAACAGGCCCTGGGGATGATATGCCGGCTCACTCCAGAAAAGCTTCTTCCTCTTCCTCGGTGATATCCTTCAGCTCTTCGGCTATTTCCTCCGGCGTCAGCTTGCTGATGCCGATGCCGAACCAGGCCAGCAGGAAGGCCGCGATGGGGCAGACGAAAGGCAGCACGGTGTACGGCGCGAACCCCCCCGGACCCCAGACCGGGACGCCAAGCGTCTCCACATAGAACATGGCAGAGGAACACCAGGGGACCACCGCCGCAGCGCAGGTGCCCACGTCCTCCAGCGTCCGGGAGAGGCACGGACGGCCCATGCCGTTTTGGATAAAGGGTTTTTGCCATGCTTCGCCCACGAAGACAGAGCTGACATAGCTGATGCCGCCCATGGACAGCGTTACCAGCGTGGCGATCTCCGCCGTGAGCATGGTTTTCCACCGGGTGTTGAGGTTCCGTGCCAGGGGCTCGATGGCCTTTTCCAAAATGCCGCCGTGCGTTAATACAGTGGTCATGGAAAAGCCGCAGAAGCATACCAGAATGATGGAGACCATGCTGGTCATGCCGCCCCGGTTGAGGATGTAGGCCACGGTCTCGTCCAGCTGAAAGCCTGCCGGCACGATGGAATCGGCGGTAAAGCCGGTAATGGCGGCGTTGCAGCCCAGGGAGACGTCAAAGCCTTGCACCAGGCAGCCCAGCGCCAGGCTCAAGAGGCTGCAGAGGAGCATGGTAGGTATGACAGGCTTTTTCAAGAGGGCCAGAATCAGCAGCACCGCCACCGGAAGCAGCAGCACCGGGTTCCAGACAAACAGGGCGTCCAGCTGCTCCATGATGATCTGCGCAGTTTCGGGCAGGGCGTTGCTGGCAGGGGCAAATTCCATGCCCAGCATGGTGAAGAGGATCGCGGCCAAAATCCAGGCAGGGATCGTGGTCCAGAGCTGGGAGCGGATGTGAGACCAGAGATCCGTCCCGGCGCAGGCCGGGGCCAGGTTGGTGGTCTCGGACATGGGGGAGATTTTGTCGCCGAAGACCGACCCGGCGATGATGGCGCCTGCCATGATGCCGAGGTCGGCGTGGTGGCCTTGGGCCAGTGCGATGCACACTACGCCCGCGGTGCCGGCGGCGGACCAGCTGGAGCCGGTCATCGTGGACATGATGGTGCAGGAGAGGAAGGCGCCCAGGTAGAGGAACCGGGGGTCGATCAGCTGGAAGCCGTAGTAGACCAGCATGGGGATGAGACCGCTGAAAAGCATCGCGCCCAGAAGCATGCCGATGAGCCACATGATGAGCATGGTGGAGCCCATGCGGCCCAGCCGCTCGCAGATGGCAAGCTCCATCTCCTCCCAGGAAAAGCCCAGCCGCAGCGCCATCAGGAAGGACGCGGCGGTAGCCAGCAGAATGCCAAACTGGATGGGCGCACCCACCAGGAGCGTTGCGACGATCAGGATGCCCACCAAGGCGATGCAGACATAGGCCTCAGTGGCAGTGGGTTTGCGGTGGTGGTGATGCTGGATGTGGTGGGACATGAATACCTCCTTTTCTCGGTGGGTCCCAGCTGGGACCGAAACTGCTTGCCCGAGCCGCAGCCGGCCCGGGGCCGCCGGACAAAACTCCCAGCGGCGTGTCTTCCGACATCATGTCCACCTCCTTCCAGTCGACACATACATAAATATTATTTTATCATAGCACTGCGGGAAAGCAGTGTCAAAGTGACGGGAGAGATTTTGGAGACTTCTCCAAAATTATTTCTAAAAATTGGAACACACAACCACAGACGCGCCTGTTTCCCGCCTTTGGCTCGATCGAAAACAGTCCGGCTCCCATATCCCTCGAAAAAAACACGGGCAGCGTGAACCAAGCGGCGCTCCCGGACGTATGGTTCAGTAGAAAGGCGGTGAGGCCGTTGCTGGATTCCTATATAGCCCAATATGGCACCAGGCTCTACGGCCTGTGCCGCGCGTTGACCGGTTCGGCCTTTGAGGCCGACGATCTCTACCAGGAGACGTGGCTCAAGGCATTGCAGGCCATACATCAGTACGATTCCAACCGCCCCTTCGGGCCGTGGATCACCCGAATCTGCGTCAACACCTACCGCAGCCAGCTGCGGCGCCTTTCCCGCAGCCCCTTTCTCGCGTTTCGCTCCACCCAGGCCCTGGAGGACGCCCTCCAGTCGGCCCCGACGCCCGGGGCGGAAGACTATTCCGACCTGCAAAACGCCATCGATCAGCTGCCGGAAAAACTGCGGCTGACCGTCATTCTCTTTTACTTTGAAGACCTGGACGTGGCCGCGGCGGCGCAGGCGCTGCACGTCCCGCCGGGTACCGTCAAATCCCGGCTGCACAAGGCCCGCGCCATGCTCAAGGAGGTTTTGACCCATGGAGACGATTTACCATTTTGAGGCCCACCGGCCCCCGCCGTGCAGTGAGGCGCTGCTGCGCCGGCGGCTGGAGCAGCGGCGCCGGCGGCAGATGGCGGTTTTGCTGGCCGTGGCTGGGATACTGCTCCAGGCCGCGGGCGTGCTGCTGGGGCTGCTGCTCTGGCCGGACGTGCCGGTGCTGGCCGCCGCGCTGCTGCTCTATCCGCTGCTGGCTGCCGCCGGCGGCGGCACCATCGCCATTGTTTACGCCCAAAAGGAGGTACGAGCATGAACCTTGCCGCGCTGATCGTGGTTTTGATTCCCACCCTGCTGATCCTGCTGCTGGTTCCAATTTTGATCGGCGTCTATGTCTACCGGGATGCCCGGCGGCGGCGGATGAATGCCGTGGTGTGGACGCTGGTGGCCGTGCTGGCGCCCACCTTCATCGGCTTTATCATCTACCTGCTGGTGCGCAGCGGCTACGCGGACCTGGCGTGTCCCCGGTGCGGCGCGGCAGTGTCGGCGGAATATGTGGTGTGCCCCCAGTGCGGCGCGGCGCTCCGGGCTGCCTGCCCCAGCTGCCGCACCCCGGTGGAGCCGGACTGGAAGGTCTGCCCCCGGTGCGCCGTCCCGCTGCCGGAGGAGGCGCGCCAGGCCGCCGCGCCGGTCCGCCGGAAGGACAAGGCCCTTTGGAAGCTGCTCATTGCCATCGTGCTGATTCCGCTGCTGCTCGTTGGCCTGGCGGTGCTGGGGTGGACGACGCTTACCAGCAGCGGGTCTATGTCCTTCCAGCCTGTGACCCGGGAGGAGCTGGAGACGCTTGTCACCGCGGAACAGCTGGACCAGATCGAATACGCGGTACAGAGCGCCGAGCTGGAGGAAAACACCGCCTGCGCCTTCCGCTATACCCGAGAGGGCGGCAGAGACTACTACTATCTGCTCTACGTCCCCGGCGGGTCGGATTCTCCCCATACCAGCTTCGGCCAGCACACCACGCTCTTCGGCACCACCATCGAGATCGAACTCTACTGGACCTCGCGCAGCGGCGATTTCTATGCCATTTCTTCCTCGGCGAAGTATCCGCCCCGGCTCCGGCTGACGGTCGGGGGCCGGAGGTACGATTGCCAGATCTGGGATGTGGACTTCAACCCTACGCCCTATATCTTCGAGGTTTCTAAAACTCCTCCCATTGATTCCAGTGCCGATTCGTGATATCTTAGAGAAAACTGGACAAGGAGGATGATCCCATGACATTTCAGGAGATGTTCGCGCAGGTGCGCTCGCATCTGGCCGGCGCCGACGTCAGCAACATCCAAGATCACCTGGCCTACCAGTTTCACATCATCGGCGATGCGGAGGGCGTGTTCTACGCCGAGGTGAAGGACGGGCAGCTGCGCGTGGAACCATATTCTTATGATGATCGGGATGTGGAGTTCACCTGTACCGCCGACACCCTTTTCAAGCTGGCGGCCCGCAAGCTGGACCCACTGCTGGCTGTCACCTTGGGAAAGCTCAAGGTGGAGGGGGACGTCCCCAAGGCGCTGAAGCTCCGGGAGATATTGGCTTCCCGCTGAGGAGATGGAAAACCGGCCCGGTTCCCCAGAGGGATAGGGCCGGTGAGGCTTCAAGCGTTGGCCGTTCATCGCCGTACGGCAGCAATCCCCGCTCTGCCAACGTCAGAGCGGGGATAACTGTCCTGGGAAGATGACCGCAGCGGCCCTGTGAATTTCCCTTTCAGCCAAGGGAGCGGAGATGAAAGGAGAACCCCATGTTTTATTTGATCCGACACGGAAAAACGGACTACACCCAGCGAAACACCAAGATTTATCAGGGGTTCGGCGCCAACCTGGCCAAACTCTCTGAGTTGGGAGAGCGCCAGATTCTCCAATCCGCCCGAGACCCGCGGCTGCTGGGGGCGGATTTGATTTTGAGTTCACCCTATACCAGGGCTTTGCAGACCGCGGCCATCCTCTCCCGTGCGCTGGACGCACCGATCACGGTGGAGACGGATCTGCACGAGTGGCTGGCAAATCACCACTACTGCTATGAGCCGGACGAGACGGCGGAAGCGGCGTATCGTGCCTACGTGGCCAATGACGGACGCTACCCGCCCGGAGAGGCGCCGCTGTGGGAGAGCGCGGAAATGGTGCGCCGCCGTGCCTTAGGCGTGTTGGAGCGCTATGCCTGTTACCCCTGTGTGGTCGTGGCATGCCACGGAATGATGATTCAGGCCGTCACCGGCGGGGCGCGGCCGGCGTGCGGAGAGATCGTGGAATTTGCGCTGTGAACGCGGTACCTTAGATGGGAGGCGTGCAGCGCGTCGAAAAAGCATTTTCGCCCTGCTGCTCCGTCGCGGCGGATTGCAGCATCGCTTTTCGACAGTCTGCCCGGGGCCTCCGCTGCTATGCGGCGGAGGCCCCGGGGCCGATCTCCATAAAAGAAAGCGCTTGCAGCGCCGGTGGGTTCACTCTGCGAAGATGTGAATGATGACGCCGTCGGGGCCGTGAGGCTCCAGCGCGCCCAGGAGCGCGGCGGTCTCCAGCCACTGGAGGGCCGGGCTGTCGGTAAAGATCACCGGCGTGGTGGTCATGGGCTGAGCGGGGTCATCCGTGGCGCCGTTGTTCTCGATGAAGACGCGGCAGGCGTTGCCGTCGGCGTCAGTGCCCTCGAGCATATACCGGGCCGAGAGGGTCAGGTGGCCGTTCACCATCCGCTGGGTGTCCACGCCGCCGGGCAGGATTACGCCGTGGAAATTGGGGCAGTCCACCGTGCCGGTAAAGGCAACCATGCCGGCCTCACCGGCGGCGCCCTTCACCCGGGTCTCCCCGGTGATAACGACTTGTATGGTCAGAACTTCTTGCTGCATGAGATTACCTCCTAGCCTTCCGCGCCCAAGCCGTGGAGGGCGAGCCACTCCAGGCACAGCTGGCCCCAGTGGTGGATGTGGGGGATGTCGGCCTCCAGATCGTTTTCGCCGTCGGCCATGGCCAGGCCGTGGACGCCGCCTTCAAAGATGTGCAGCTCGTAGGGCACCCCGGCGTCCTGGAGGGCTTTGGCCAGGCACAGGCCGTGGCGGCCGTCGTCGCTGAGGGTCTGCCAGATGAAAAAGGGCGGCGCGGCGGGGGTGACGTGCTTCTCGGTGGCCAGGTAGAAGCGGTCCGCGGCGTTGACGCCGAAGAGGTCCGGCTCGTTGGGATCGGCCATAAAGGGGCCGGGGAAGGAGACGCTGCTCATGGCGCCGTAGCCCACCACGCAGGCGTCCAACCGGGAGGGGAGGCGATCCACGGCGTCGGCAGCGCCGACTTGTCCGTCGTCGCCGTAGACGGCACAGTTGCCGCCCAGCATACCGCCGGCGGAGAAGCCCATGGCGATGACCTGGTTGCCGGGGCCGAAGGCGCCGGAGCGCAGCAGCCGGATGGCCCGCTGCATATCGGCGATGGCGGCGTGGCGGTCATAGGGCAGCAGGCGGTAGCTCAAAATGGCGGTGTGGTAGCCGGCGCAGTGGAAGTACCAGGCCACGTTGGGACCCTCACAGCCGGTGCGCCAGGTGAAGCCGCCGCCGTGGGCCACCAGAATGGTGGGCGCGTCCTCATGACCCGCCGGGGCGGGCACATATACCAGATACGGTTCACCCTGGAGGAGGTCGCGGTCATCCCAGCCCGGCGTGCCGTCGGGCCACAGGGGCGTCTTCTCAAAGTCCTCCATGGCGCGGTTCCAAAGCTCCAGATTGCCCTTTACATCCAGCGTGCCGTCGGACAGGCGATGGCGGGCGATGGGCCGGATGAAGGCGCGGCGCTCCACCGCGGCCTTCAAAGCCGCAACGTTCTTTTGATCGTCCATATTCAAGCCTCCGTCAAAAAGTCCAGCGCTTCCTCCAGATGGGCGCTGACAAAGTGGAAATCGTGGATGCCCGGCCCTTCGGCGTACCGGAAGGGGACGTGCTGCTCCGTCAGGAAGGCGCGGAAGGCCTGGTTGTCCTGATAGAGGAAGTCCTCCGTGCCCACGCAGAAGAAGAGCCGCGGCAGCGCTTTGCCCTGGGCCAGCAGCTCGCGCACCAGATGCTCGGGATTGTTGCGGCTCTCGGGGAGCTGGGCCGGCTCCTGGAACACCAGCCGGTAGTAGTCGTAGTTGGCGATGGCGTCCTGGCTCTCGGGGGTCATCTCCGCCACCTTCCGGTGGATCAGCGCCGCGGAGAAGCCCGCCGCGGCGGAAAACTGCTCGGGATAGGCCAGAGCCGTGCGGATGGCGCCGAAGCCGCCCATGGAGAAGCCGCCGATGAAGTTGTCGGCCCGGTCCGCCGACAGGCCGAAGAGCCGGTGGACGTAGTCCGGCAGCTCCCGGCCCACAAAGGTGCCGTACTGCCGCCCGGTCTCCGGGCCGTCCAGATAGAAGCTGTTGCCGCCGTTGGGGCAGATCACCGCCAGGTTGTACTGCCCGGCCAGCTGGGAGATGTGGGTGTTGTAGAGCCAGTCGTTCTCGTTGCCGGAGTAGCCGTGGAGCAAAAAGAGCGTCTTCGTCGGGCGCTGGAAGTGGGGGTTGCTGCCCACCATCTCCGGCGGCAGATCGTTGGGCAGCACGGCACGGAAGGTGACGAACCGCCGCAGAGAGGCGGAAAAGAATTCTGTGGTGACAATGGCCATGGTAATAGCCTCCTCTTTTAAGCTGGATCGCGAGGCAGCGCCTCGTCCTTATAAACGATGCCCACGTCCCGGTAGGCAAGGCGGGTGAAGGTACCGAAGGGCGTGGCCATGGGCTGGCCCAGGTCCTCGCCCCGGAGCAGCAGGTCCGCCGCAGCGGCGAACTGGTCCAGGATGTCCGGCGAGACCGGCACGGCGTGGTGCGCCGGCCAGGTGACGTCGAAGCAGTCCCGCAGGCCCTGGAGCTTTTCCACGGTGGCGGCGTACTCGGCCACGGTGGTGCAGTAGGGAAGGCACAGCAGTACGTCGGCTTTGCAGCAGGTGTCGCCGGTGAAGAGCCACCGCCGCGCCCGGTCCAGCAGGCACACCGAGCCCAGGGAGTGGCCGGGGGCGTGGATGACTTCGATGTCGCGCCCGCCCAGGCGGAAGACGTCGCCCTCCTCCATCCACACTAGAGTCTCGGTCATGGGCTTGCCCTGCTGCTGGCGATGGAGATGGTAGAGAGCCTCGTCGGCCCGGTGGAGCCGCACCTGGTCAAAGGCGCCGTTGCCGCCGATGTGGTCGAAGTGGCCGTGGGTGTTGACCACCTCCACCGGCAGGGAGGTCAGACTGCGCACTGCCGCGGGCAGATCGATCTCGCCGAAGCCGGTGTCGATGAGCAGGGCCTTTTCCGTACCGGCCAGCAGATAGAGATAGACGCTGTTGGACGCGTCAAACTCCTCGATGCGCCAGGTCTGGCCGTCGAGGGATACGATTTTACATTCCATGATGATTCTCCTTGTAAAAGGCCGCGGCAGTTCCGGCGGAACACGCTGCGGCGCTGAATCCGGCATTTCAGGTTCGCGCTGCCGGTAAATCCCGGAATCGCGTCAGCGTCAGGCCGAAGCGCTCCGTCCGCTCTGTCCAGACCGGGTCGATGGCGGAGCGGTACTCCAGCTCCCGCTCCCAGGCCACCACGCCGGCGGGGAAATCCCGGTTGGCGAAGGCCATAGTCTCGGGGCTGAACTGGGCCGGGTGCATGACATAGAGCCGTGTTTGCCCGTGCAGGGTGCCGAGCCACTGCTCCACCGACTGGGAAAAGGCCTCGTAGGAGGGACCGAAGGCGGGACCGCCTTGGTAAAGGCTGTCGTAGGCCGCGGCGTAGAGGAGGCCCTTTTCGCGGCACCACTGCCGCAGCGCCGGCTCCAGACCCGGCACATAGAGATAGGGGAACATATGCCCGTCCACGTAGGTGATGGGCAGGCCCAGTGCGGTGAGCCGGTCCAGCTGGGCTTTCGCTTCCCGCAGCACTTGCTCCGGGGGTGGCGCGGCCCGCTCCAGCCCGAGGCTGGTCTGATGAAAGTTGCCGGTCTCGTCCAGCAAAGCGGGAATCGCCTCTGGCGGCGAGAGGGGCTTCCACTTGAGACTGTCCCACTCGGCGTTGACTGTCAGGTGCAGACCCAGGTCCACTTGGCTGGCCCAGGGTGCCAGCGCTTCGGCGCCGGACTCGATCTGGCTGCCCACTGCCATGCAGGAGACATTGCGCACCAGGCACCCGGCGGAGAGTGCCTTCAAAATCGCGGCGTTGGCCGCTTTGGCCGAGCCGAAATCGTCGGCCCGGGTGATGAGAATTCCGTTGATACTACCGCCTCCTTCTGTTATGATCAGTATAGCAAACCCTTTGGCAAAGCATTTTAAATTTCGAGACTTATTTTTCAAAAAAAGAGAGTTGTCCCCAGGGCGCCTTCGACGTCCGGGGAACTGGGAAATGCGGCCCGCCCGGGCGGAGATGGAAGGGACCATCGCGGCGGTGGGGTGCGGCGGCACCATGTGGAAGGAGATTGCAGTGAACTTTTTGAACTTGGATTCCCCGGTGATGCGGGTGGTATCACGGGTGGCGGATCTGATCATCCTCAACTGGCTGTTTATTCTCTGCTCGCTGCCCATTGTCACGGCGGGGGCATCGCTGACGGCGCTCCACAAGGTCATTTTGCAGATGCTCCGGGGGGAGGAGGGGCCACTGATCCGGGGGTTCCTGGCCGCCTTCCGGGACAATTTCCGCAAGGCCACCGCCATGTGGCTCCTGCTGCTGGCCCTGGCCGCCGTGCTGGTGGTGGACCTGGTGGTGGGCGGACGGATTTTGCCCCAGCCGCTGTGGATGGCGGTGCTGGCGTCCATGGTGCTGCTGGCGGTGCTGGGGCTGATGGTGCTGCTCTACGCCTTTCCGCTCCAGGCCCGGTACGAAAACCCCGTGGGCCGCACGCTGAAAAACGCCGTGCTGCTGGCCATTTTGCACCTGCCGGAGACGCTTTTGATGGCCGCCATCTATCTGGCCGTGCCGGTGGCGGTCTATTCGTTTCCCAACACCCTCCCGGCCGTCGCCCTGCTCTCGCTGTTTTTGGGCTTTTCCGGGATCGTCTATCTGGCGGATCTGGCCGTATACCGGGTCTTCCGCAAAACAACTTCCGAGGAACGGCAGGCGTGACGCCGCTGCCTGGTCAGGAGGCACCATGAAAGAAAAATCCTTTTTGCATACCCTCAATCTGATGATGCGCATCCTGCTTTGCCTGATCGCCGCGGTGATGGTGGTGTTCATCCTGGCTTCCTACAACGGGGCTGTGGGCCAGCAGAAGATCGAACTTCAAAACTACGCCGAGATCTACCGCAGTCAGATCGAGGGTAAGATTAGCCAGGCCACGGCGCTTCTCTCCGAGCTGGTGTACGACAACCCGGACCTGGACCTGCTGCGCAGCGAGCAGGAGGCGGAGCGGCAGTACGCCGCCGTGTCGCTCTTCAACGATATGTACAGCCTGATGAGCGTCAACCAGTGCCCCGACTACTTGGTGGCGGTGGAGGCCGACCAGAATACGATTGTCGCCGTCAAGGGCAGCAGCGTCTCTCTCCAGGAGGACGAGGCCATCAAGGCCTTTGCCCTGGAATGCGCGCAAAAGGGCGACATCTTCTGGACCTGGGACGTGGTCCCCATCGAGGGAAAGATCTTCCTCTACCGGGCGCTGACCAAGGAGAGCCGGGTGGTGATGACGCTGCTGTCCACCGACACGCTGCTGGGCACCGTCCCCGTGGAGAACCTGGAGTACAACAGCTTCTTCCTCGCCGACGCCGCGGGCAACATCCTCGACAGCGTCGGCGTCCTGGCGGAGGAGCGCGTGGGCGACACGGTGGAGGACCTCCGCGCCGCCCACACGCTGCACCAGGCGGAGCTTTTGTCCGGGGAGCTGAGCCTCTACGCCTGCCAGAACAAGCTGGGCTTTTTCCAGCAGATGAGCAGCTATGTGGTGGTGCTGTTCCTCATTATCCTGAGCCTGCTGGCCTTTGGCCTCTACTACTCCAAGCGCGTCCGGGTGGAGCTGCTGCAGCCCATGGAGCAGATGACCCGGGAGATGGAGCACATCCAGCAGGGCCAGCTGGACCTGCGCATCTCCACCGAGAGCGACAGCGTGGAGTTCCGGACCCTGGTGGATGCCTTCAACCGATTGGTGGATGAGATCGTCAATTTGAAAATCCAGTACTACGAAAAGCAGCTGGCGCTGTTGGACACGGAGCAGAAGTACATCCGCCTCCAGATCAAGCCCCACTTTTTCCTCAACGCTATGAGTACCATCGTGGGACTGAGTCGGGTGGGGAAGAACGACGAGATCGCCACCTACATCGGCGCCCTCTCCAAGAACATCCGGTATATGTTCTCCTCGGGCCTGCACACGGTGCCGCTCCAGGAGGAGATTCGCCATGTGGAGAACTATTTTGCCGTGCAGGAGCTGCGGTATCCCGACGGCGTCCTCTACTTTGTGGACATGGACGACGAGGTGCGGGACTGGCCGGTGCCGCAAATGCTGATCCACACCCTGGTGGAGAACGAGTATAAATACGCCGTCTCGCCGGGCCGGCAGACCATGGTGCTGATCAAGCTGCAAAAGGCCCAGTGGCAGGGAGAAGAAATGCTGCTGATCCAGGTGGAGGACGACGGCAAGGGCTTCCCCGCGGCGGTGCTGGCGTCGATCAACGGGGACGAGGCCGCGCCGGCGGGCGACGGCACCCGGGTGGGACTTTACAGCATCCGGCGCCTGCTGGAGCTGATGTACGACCGGAAGGGGCTGTTCGTCCTCTCCAACGTGGAGCCCCACGGGGCCATGAACCAGGTCTATATCCCGGCCCATCCGGTGAACGAGACGAAGCACGACACCATCCAAGAGGCAGATATTCGATGAGAGAGGAGCGCGCTATGCGGATTTTATTGGTGGACGACGACGCAGTGATTTTGGAGGACATCTGCCGCAGCATCCATTGGGACAAGCTGGGCATCGACCAGGTGGACGTGGCCCAGGACGCAGCCAGCGCCAAGGAGATTCTTCTGCGCGAGCCGGTGGATATCGTCATCAGCGACATCGAAATGCCCCAGGAGACCGGCCTGGAGCTGCTGCGGTGGTACCGGGAGCGGCAGCTGCGGGGGAAGTTCCTGCTGCTGACCTGCCACGAGAGCTTCCGCTACGCCTCCACCGCCATCAAGCTCCACGCCGAGGAGTACCTGATGAAGCCCTTCAACGTGGAGATGATGGAGCTGGTGCTGCAAAAGTTTGTCCAGGAGATTCAGCAGGAGCGGGAAAAGGAGAAGGCCGATATCCTGGGCAAGTGGATGGTCAGCAACATCCGGGAGGCGCGGCTGGCCCTGTGGGGCCAGATGCTCAGCAGCCAGCCCAAGAGCAGCTGGGAGGAGCTGATGAAGGAGGCTACCAGTCCGGAACTGCAGATCGACGAGAGCCGGGATTACCGCCTGGTGGTGGCCAAGATCACCAATATGGAGCAGGACCACGACAGCTACGGGAAAAATCTGGTGTCGTTTATCTTGACCAATATCCAGTCGGAGATCTTCTACGGCACGCCGGAAAACAGCAATATCGTCTCCTATGAATATCCCGGCTACACGATTCTGGTGGCCATCTGCCGGGAGACCGACGAGCGCAAGCTCCGCAGCCTGTGCCACTTGACGCAGCAGCACTGCTCCAAAATCCTCTCCGCCACCATCACCTACTGCATGATGAATCCCTGCAAGATCAGCGACTTTCACCAGGCGCTGGAGAAGGGCGTCAAGCTGCTGGACCGGTGCATCTCCTTCTATGGGGAGATCTTCACCGAGGACCAGGTCCAGACCCATCCGCCGGAGTGGGAGCCGGTTTTGAAGATGGAGCAGATGGAGCAGTTCCTGGAGCAGAAGGATAAAAAGGGCTTTCTCAGCTATCTCAAAAAGGAGCTGGAGCTGCGGGTCAAGGCCAAGGCCCTGGACGACGCCATGCTCAAATCCATCTTCTGGGAGGTCAACCAGGTAGTCTATGCCCACCTGGCCAAGCAGGGGATTCAGATTTCACTCTTGCTCAGCGACAGCCTCTCGCAGCAGATGGCCGAGAAGGTGGAGCAGTCCGCCGCCGATATGCTCCGGTATGAGAACTACCTGCTGGACAAGGTTTTCGCCTACGAGGACGAGCTGGACAAGTCCAAGGGTCTCATTCAGCAGATCAACGACTATATCCATCAGCACTACGCCGAGAATATCACCCGCAGCGAGATCGGCGCGGAGTTTTACCTGGTGCCGGAGTATCTGGCCAAGATGTATAAGAAAAAGACCGGCGTGAGCCTCAAGGACTATATCAACGAGTACCGCATCGAGCAGGCGAAAAAGATGCTCCAGCACACCGACAAGCCGGTGGGGGAGGTGGCTGCCGACGTGGGCTTCGGAAATCTCTCGTATTTTTCCACGCTCTTCAAAAAGAGCGCGGGCATGACCCCGGTGGAGTACCGGCGGCAGTATAAATAGGGCGTTTTTGCAACTTTTTCGACACGCAGTCGGCGCGGGCCATCTGGCCCGCGCCGGCTGTTTCCGTCAGAAAGCAGTTTCTTTTTCCGTCGCGTTGTGGTAAGATGATAAGAAGTATTGAACACCCGGAGGCGTTGATGATGCAAAAGGAACTTTTTGAGGCCCTTTCCCAGGCATTTCCCGGCGTGAAGCTGGTGGAGGCCGAACCGCTGAAACACCGCACGTCCTTTCGGATCGGCGGACCGGCGCCCATGGCCTTTCCCCGGAGCGCTGCGGAGCTGGCGGAAATGTACCGCTTTTTGCTGGCGCGGGGCTGCCGGGCACTGATTCTGGGGGCCGGGAGCAATGTCCTGGCGCCGGATGCGGGCCTCTCGCGGCTGATTCTCTGCACCCGGGAGATGGCGGACCTCTCCCTGACCGCCCCCGGCAGGATCACGGCGGAGTGCGGTGTGCTGCTCTCGCGGCTGGCCTCCTTCGCCCGGGACAGAGGCCTTGCCGGGCTGGAGTTTGCCCACGGCATCCCGGGCACCGTGGGCGGCGGCATCTATATGAATGCCGGGGCCTACGGCGGCGAGCTGAAGGACGTGGCCGTGGCCACCGAGGCGCTGCTGCCCGATGGAACGCTCTGGCGGGCCGAAGGGGCGGCGCAGGAATTTTCCTACCGCGACAGCGCCTTTCAGCGGCGCGGCGCTGTGATTTTAAAAACCGAATTCGCCCTGGAGCCGGGAGACCCGGCGGCCATCACCGCAAAAATGCAGGAGCTGGCCCAGCGGCGCCGGGCCTCGCAGCCCCTGGACCTGCCCTCTGCCGGCAGCACCTTCAAGCGTCCCCAGGGCGGCTACGCCGCCGCCCTGATCGACCAGGCCGGACTCAAGGGCCGGGGCGTGGGCGGCGCGGCGGTGTCGGAGAAGCACGCGGGGTTTGTGGTCAATCTGGGCGGCGCCACCGAGCAGGACGTCCTGGACACGATGGACCTGGTGCGCAGGACGGTGCTGGAACAGAGCGGCATTTCCCTGGAGCCGGAGGTACGGCTCTGGCGCATGGAAGAGGAGGAATAGCCATGCAATTTGTCATTGTGTCGGGCCTGTCCGGGGCCGGGAAGAGTACCACCGCCTCTTTTTTGGAGGACCTGGGCTTTTACTGCGTGGACAATATGCCCGCGGACCTGATCCCGCAGTTTGCCCAGCTGTGCCTGGCCACCAAGGGCCGGTATGAGCGGGTGGCCCTGGTGACGGACGTCCGGGGCAGTCTGACCTTTGAGGGACTCTTCAAGGCGCTGGACAGCCTGGATCAGATGCACCTGCGCTTTACCATTCTCTTTGTGGAGGCCGAGACCAACTCCATCATCAAGCGCTATAAGGAAACCCGCCGCAAGCATCCCCTGACCCGGGACGGCTCTGACCTGCTCAGCGCCGTGGAGCGGGAGCGTAAGCTCCTGGAGCCCATCCGCAACCGGGCCAACGCCATCATCAACACCACCTCTCTGCCCACGGCCAAGCTCCGGGGCGAGATCATCAACCTGGTGGCCGGAGATTTGAAGGACCGGGCCATGAGCGTCTCGGTGATCTCCTTCGGGTTCAAATTCGGCATCCCCATGGAGGCGGACCTGGTGTTCGACGTGCGCTTTTTGCCCAACCCCTACTATATCGCGGAGTTGAAGACCAAGACCGGCCTCCAGCCGGAGGTGCGGGACTTCGTCTTCTCCTACCAGCAGACCAAGGACTTCGTGGCCAAGCTGGAGGACCTGCTGGCCTTTTCCCTGCCTTACTATGTGGACGAGGGGAAGACCAACCTGGTCATCGCCATCGGCTGCACCGGCGGCAAGCACCGCTCCGTGGCCGTGGCCCGGGAGATCGGCAATTTCATCACCCAGCGGGGCTACGTCACCACCGTCAGCCACCGAGACCTGGGCCGGAGATAAGGAGGCAGCGCCATGCGGGAAACACTCAAGCTGTACGTGCCCGGTGCGCAGAACCTGCGAATCGTGGCCATCGGCGGCGGCCATGGCCTTTCCACCATGCTCCGCGGGCTCAAGCGCTACACCCGGGAGATCACGGCCATCGTCACCGTGGCCGACGACGGCGGCGGCTCCGGTACGCTCCGGGAGGAGCTGGGCATCCTGCCCCCCGGGGATATCCGCAACTGCATCCTGGCCCTGGCCAACACAGAGCCCACCATGGAGCAGCTCCTGGACTACCGCTTCACCGAGGGGTCTCTGGCCGGCCAGAGCTTCGGCAATCTCTTCCTGGCGGCCATGAACGGCATTTCCGGCTCCTTTGACGAGGCGGTCCACCGCATGGGGGACGTCTTGGCCATCACCGGACGGGTGCTGCCGGTGACGAACCAGAGCGTCCACCTGGAGGCGGAGTTCGTCAACGGCAGCCGCGTCCTGGGGGAGAGCAAGATATTTTACGCCAAAAAGGTCAACGACTGCCGCATCCGGCAGGTGCGGCTGGTGCCGGAGCATCCCCAGCCCCTGCCGGAGAGCCTGGAGGCCATCGCCCAGGCGGACCTCATCCTCCTGGGGCCGGGGAGCCTCTATACCAGCATCATCCCCAATCTGCTGGTGGACGGCGTGGCCGAGGCCATTGCCCGGAGCCGCGCCATGAAGATTCTGGTGATGAATATTTTGACGCAGGACGGGGAGACCGAGAGCTACACCGGCGCCGACCACGTCCGGGCGCTGCTGCACCACGGCGCGCCGGGGATCATCGACGTGTGCATCGCCAATAACGCAGTTTTGCCCGAGGAAACCCTGATACCTTACCGGCAGGAGGGCGTGGAGCCGCTGCGCCTGGACCGGGAGGGGATCGAGGCCCTGGGCATCGCCGTGCGGGAATACCCCCTGGCCCTGGCGGGGCGGTACGTGCGCCACGACCCCGATGCCCTGGCCAGCGCCATCATGGAGGTCTACCGGCAGAGCCGGCTGGCATAGGAAGGAGAAACACCATGTCCTTTTGCGCACAAGTGAAGCAGGAGCTTTGCAAGCTCCCGCCCAGCAGGAGCTGCTGCGCCGTGGCGGAGAGCTATGGCGTCCTGCTCTTTTGCAATACCTTTTCGCCCCGGTCCGTCCGCATCGTCACCGAGAGCCGGGACTTTGCCCAGCGGCTGCCGCGGCTCTTTCAAAAGGCCTTTGGCCTGACCTTTGACCAGATGCCCGAGAGCGACCAGGGCAAGCAGATCTTCACCGTGGACGATGCCCGGAAGATCCGCCATATCTACGACGTCTTCGGCCTGGAGGCCGCCACCAACGTGGCGCTCCAGGTGAATTTGGGCATTCTGGAGGAGGACTGCTGCCGGGCGGCCTTCCTCCGGGGGGCCTTTATGGCCGGCGGCTCCGTCACCGACCCGGAAAAGCGCTACCACCTGGAGCTGGCTACCTCCCATCTGCGAGTCAGCCGGGAGGTGCGCACCCTGATGGACGAGATGGGCTTTGCGCCCAAGTGCATCGACCGGGCCGGGAGCCACGTGCTGTACTTCAAGCAGAGCGATTTGATCGAGGACTTTCTCACCACCCTGGGCGCGCCGGTGTGCGCCATGGGGATCATGGAGGCCAAGGTGGAGAAGGACCTCCGCAACGGCGTCAACCGCCGGGTCAACTGCGAGACGGCCAACCTGGGCAAGGCGGTGGACGCGGCCCAGGAGCAGCTGGCCGCCATCCGCCGCCTGGAGGAGCGGGGACTTTTCCAGGACCTGCCGGACAAGCTCCGCCAGACGGCGCAGCTCCGGCGAGAAAACCCCGAGGCCACGCTCCTGGAGCTGGCCCAGTCCATGGACCCGCCGGTGAGCAAATCCGCCATCAACCATCGGATGCGCAAGCTCATCGAGCTTTCCAAGCAGTAGGGGAGGGGTAGGTGTGGAGCGGTTTCGCCTTTGGCTCCCCCGTGTTCTGCTGGCCGTCTACGCCCTGGTGATGCTCTGGCTGCTGTTCGGCCAGCGGCTGGGGATGCAGCCTGCGGTATCGTACTGGGAGTACGTCAGCTGGTCCTTGAATCTGGTACCCTTTCGGACCATCGGGGAGTACGTCAAAATCCTGCTGGACCCGCCCATGGCGTATCTGCTGCGCCACGCCATCATCAACCTGGCGGGAAACGTGGCGATGTTTGTGCCGCTGGGCGTGCTGCTGCCCTGGGTGTTTCCCCGACTGCGCCGCTTCTCCCGGTGCCTTTTGGTGTCCCTGGGCCTGCTGGTGCTGGTGGAAGTCACCCAGCTCTTCACGCTTCTGGGCAGCGGCGATGTGGACGACCTCATTCTCAACCTGCTGGGCGTGCTGCTGGGCTACGCCCTGTTCCGCCTGGCCGCCCGCCTGCGCCGCCGTACCTGAGCGCCGGCGTTTCCGCCGTAGGGGCCGATGCCCACATCGGCCCGCTGCCGGCGATATCCGGGTATTTGCGCCGAACGCAGCAAGCTGCGATGTCGCCGTAGGGGCGGCTATCAGCCGCCCGCTGTAAGTCAATCTTGTTTTTCAGGGGAGTTGCTTCCATGGATCGTCCCTCGAGAAAACCCAACCGTTTACGCGGTTACGATTATGCAGAGAACGGGGCATATTTTATCACTTGCTGTACCATCGGGTAGCAATGTCTGTTTGCGGACCGAGCGATGCCGCACCTGCTTACGCCCTGGGGCGCGATGGTGGATCGGGCCATTCGAGAAATCCCCAGCCATTATCCGGGCGTCCAGCTGGAGCAATATGTGGTGATGCCCAATCATATCCACCTGCTTTTGCTGCTTACAAACAGCGGCGTGTCGGTTTCACAGGTGGTTCAGCAGCTGAAACGAACGGTGAGCAAACAGATTGGCAAGCAGGTCTGGCAGAAATCGTTCCATGACCGTGTTGTTCGAAACGGCGCGGAATATCAGAAAATATGGGCATACATTGACACCAATGTGCTTCGTTGGGACCGGGATTGTTTTTACCAGGATGAACGAAGCGGACCACGAGACCTAGATGCGGCGGGCGGCTGATAGCCGCCCCTACTGCACAGCGGATGCAAGAAAGGAGCCTTGCTATGGCCTTTGTACACCTCCATCTCCACACCGAATACAGCCTTCTGGACGGCGTCTGCCGGATCCGGGACTTGATGGACCGGGTCAAGGAGGTGGGGCAGGACGCCGTGGCCATCACCGACCACGGCGTGATGTACGGCGTCATTGACTTTTACAAGGCCGCCAAGGCTGCCGGCGTCAAGCCCATCATCGGCTGCGAGGTCTACGTGGCCCCCCGGGGGCGCCATGACCGGGTCCACGGCGTGGATCAGGAGGCCAACCATCTGGTGCTGCTGTGCGAAAATGAGCAGGGCTATCAAAATCTCAGCTACTTGGTCTCCCAGGGCTTCCTGGACGGCTTTTACGGCAAGCCCCGGGTGGATTTGGAGCTTTTGCGGCAGTATCACGGCGGACTGATCGCCCTTTCGGCCTGCCTGGCGGGCAAGATTCCGCAGCTGCTGCTCCACCAGGACTACGACGGGGCCAAGGCCGCGGCGCTGGAGCTTTCGGAGATCTTCGGCCCCGACTGCTTCTATCTGGAACTCCAGGACCACCGCCTCCCCGAGCAGCGGGAGGTGAACCTGGGCATCACCCGCCTGGCCCGGGAGACGGGCCTGCCGCTGGTCGTCACCAACGACGCCCACTATCTCCGCCGATCCGACAGCCGCATCCAGGATGTCCTGATGTGCGTCCAGATGGGCAAGACCGTGGACGACCCCAACCGCCTGAAATTCGAAACCGACGAATTTTACGTCAAATCCGAGGCGGAGCTGCGGGAGCTGTTCCCCAACGAGGACGCCGCCTTCGAGAATACGGTCAAAATCGCGGCCCGGTGCAACGTGGAATTCACCTTCGGCAAGTACCACCTGCCGGAATTCCAGCTGCCCGAGGGCTATACCTCCCTTTCCTATCTGAAGGAACTCTGCGACCAGGGCTTTGCCGAGCGCTACCAGGGAAAACACCCGGAGTACCGCCAGCAGCTGGACTACGAGATCGACATGATCGAGAAAATGGGCTTTACCGACTATTTCCTGATCGTCTCCGACTTCGTCCGCTACGCCAAGCGCGTGGGCATCCCGGTGGGGCCGGGCCGCGGCAGCGCCGCCGGCTCCATGGTCTCCTATACGCTCCACATCACCGACCTGGACCCCATGGAATACAGCCTCTACTTTGAGCGGTTCTTAAACCCCGAACGTATCTCCATGCCGGATATCGACATGGACTTCGGCGACACCCGCCGGGGCGAGGTGGTGGACTACGTCCGCCAGAAATACGGCGACGACCACGTGGCGCAGATCGTCACCTTCGGCACTATGGCCGCCCGGGGCGCCATCCGGGACGTGGGCCGGGCGCTGAACTTCACCTACGCCGAGACCGACGTGGTGGCCAAGCAGGTGCCCACCATGCCGCTGCACATCACCCTGGCCGAGGCGCTGAAGGTCTCTCCCAAGCTCAAGGCCATGTACGACCAGGACGAGCGGGTCCGGCAGCTGATCGACACGGCCCAGGCCCTGGAGGGGATGCCCCGCAACACCTCCACCCATGCCGCCGGCGTGGTCATCACCCGCCAGCCGGTGTACCACTACGTGCCCCTCTCCACCAACGACGACACCATCGTCACCCAGTACACCATGACGACGCTGGAGCAGCTGGGCCTTTTGAAGATGGACTTCCTGGGCCTTCGCAACCTGACGGTCATGGACGACGCCGTCCGGGATATCCGCCTCCGGGAGCCGGACTTTTCTCTCGAGAACATCGACAACTTCGACGCGGAGACCTTCGCGATGCTCTCCGAGGGCAAGACCTCTGGCGTCTTCCAGATGGAGTCGGCGGGGATGACCGGGGTCTGCATCAATATGAAGCCCCAGTCCATCGAAGACCTGACGGCCATCGTGGCCCTCTACCGCCCCGGCCCCATGGACTCCATCCCCCGGTTCATCCAGTCCAAGCTGCACCCGGAGACCATCCGCTACAAGCACCCGATGCTGGAGCCGATCCTGAAAGTCACCTACGGCTGCATCGTCTACCAGGAGCAGGTCATTGAAATTTTCCGCCGCCTGGGCGGCTTCAGCCTGGGCCAGGCGGACAATATGCGCCGGGCCATCTCCAAGAAGAAGCAGGACGTGATCCTCTCCGAGCGCCACGCCTTCATCTACGGCGACCCGGCGCGGAACATCCCCGGCGCCATCGAGCAGGGCGTCCCGGAGGAGATCGCCCAGGCCATCTACGACGAGATTCTCGACTTCGCCAACTACGCCTTCAACAAGGCCCATGCCGTCTGCTACGCCAAGGTGGCCTACGACACGGCTTACCTCAAGTGCCACTATCCCAAGGAGTATATGGCCGCGCTGATGACCTCGGTGCTGGACAGCGCCGGCAAGGTGGCCGGCTACATGGCTGAGTGCAAGGACTTGGGCATTCCGGTGCTGCCGCCGGATTTGAACCAGTCCACGGCCCACTTCACCGTGGTGCCGGAGGGCATCCGCTTCGGCCTGGCCGCTGTGAAGAACATCGGCCGCGGCTTTATCGACAAGGTGGTCCGGGAGCGGGAGAGCGGCGGGCCCTACCAGAGCCTGGAGGATTTTTGCAGCCGCCTGTGCGGCACGGAACTCAACAAGCGGGCCATGGAAAACCTCATCAAGTGCGGCGCCTGCGACTGCTTCGGCCTGCGGCGGAGCCAGCTGCTGGCCATCTACGAGCCGGTAATGGACGCCGTGGCCCAGAGCCGACGCCGCAACGTGGAGGGGCAGCTGGGCCTCTTCGACACCGGCGCGGCGGAGCAGGCCGTGGGCGGCGGCGTCCGGGTGCCGGACCTGCCGGAGCTGACGCCCCAGGACCGGATGAACATGGAGCGGGAGGTGACGGGCCTGTACCTCTCCGGCCACCCCATGGACGACTACCGGGCGGCGCTGCGCGTCCGGGGTGTGGAGGCCATCGGCGAGATTCTTGCCTGCTTTGAGGAGGAGGGCGACGCCTTCTCCGACGGCCAGACGGTGCAGATTGCCGGAATCGTCCAGCAGACCAAGATGAAGACCACCCGCAACCAGAGCATGATGGCCTATGTCACGTTGGAGGATGACACCGGCGCCATGGAGCTGCTGGTCTTCGCCAAGAGCATCGAGCAGTACGGCGCGTATCTCGCGGAGAACAGCGCCGTGGTGGTGACAGGGCGGATTTCCGTCCGGGACGAAAAGGCACCGCAGCTGATCGTCAACCAGGCCATGCCCATTGCCGACTTCACCCAGTCAGCCCAGGCGCGGCCCGCTGCACCAGCGCGGGTGGGCCGAATCTACCTGCGCCTGCCCAGTGAGACCGGCAGCGCCTACCGCCGCGTCCGGCCGGTGCTGAATATGTTCCCTGGCCAGACGCCGGTGGTGCTGTACTTTGCGGATACGCGAATCCGGCGCCAGACCTTCTGCCTGCCGGAGGCGGACCTCTTGGAGGAACTCCGGGAAATCCTCGGCGCGGAGAACGTGGTGGTGCAGGATGCGCGCCAGCCGGGATGAAACTGGAAAATTCACAATTGGTCTACAAATTGCCCCCCAGGTATGGTATAATTCTAATCTGAATGAGTATCCCCGGAAAGGAGGCGGCCCATGGGACGCTGGAAATATGGGGCGGTCCTCTTTGGCTGCCTGCTGCTGTGCGGCCTTTTGAGCGGCTGCTTTGTCCAGTCGGCGGACAGTCTCTATGCCCTGCCGCGGCAGTCGGACACCTATTACGACCTCCAAAATGCCATCGACGCGGCGCTGCCCGTCGATGCAGCTTATGCCGGCCCGCTGACCGGCCCCAACCAGCAGGCCGTGCAGCTGGCGGACCTGGATGGCGACGGCGAGGACGAGGCGCTGGCCTTCACCAGAACCAGCGGGGAGCAGCCGCTGAAAATCTATATTTTTGACGCCATTGACGGCTCCTTCTCCATGACGACGGTCATCGAGGGGGACGGCGCGGCCTTTGACGCGGTGGAGTACGTCCAGGTGGACGATACACCGGGCCTGGAGATTATCCTGGGCCGGCAGCTGAGTGACCAGATCGTGCAGTCCCTGAGCGTCTACGCCTATGAGGACGGCGGCGCCATGGAGCTGATGCACAGCAGCTATTCGGAGTATAAGGTCGTGGACCTCAACCTGGACGACCGGCAGGACGTGCTGATTCTCCGGCAGGAGGCCGATACCGGCAACAGCGTGGCGGAGTATTACTCCTTCCACGACGGTATGATGGAGCTGCTCCAGACGGCGCAGCTCTCCAAGGGTGCCGGCAGCATCGAGCGGATCACTACTGGCTACATCACCAAGGATATCCCCGGCGTGTTCGTCACCAGCACCTACGGGGAGGACAGCCTGGTCACCGATGTGCTGGCCTTCCTGGGCCAGACCTTCTCCAACCTGACGCTGTCCGGGGAGAGCGGCATCAGCACCCAGCTGGTGCGCAGCCTCCAGATCTACGCCACGGACATCGACGAGGACGGCCTGGTGGAGCTGCCCACCCTGGTGGCCCTGCCCAGCGCCACTGCCGGCGAGGAGACTTACTGGCTGGTGGAGTGGTACGGTCTTCAAACCAGCGGTACCCGGGTGAAGAAGCTGACCACCTTTTATAACCCTACCAGCGGCTGGTTTCTGACCATCCCGGAGCAATGGGTCAATCAGCTGACGGTCTCTCGGAGCTCCCCCTCCACCGGCACGGTGTGCTACACCTTCTCCCGCTGGAGTGGCCGGAACGCCACGCCCGAGGAGATTTTGAGCATTTACATCATCACCGGCGACGACCGCTTGGACCAGGCCCAGAGCCAGGGACGGTTCCTGCTGGCAGAGAAGGGCGAGGTTGCCTATGCTGCCAGCCTGGGCAAGAGCTCCCTGGCCGGAGACCTCACCCAGGAGACGCTCCAGGCGATGTTCCATTTGATTCAGACGGACTGGAACTCCGGCGAGACGTGATATCCCGCCCGGTTCCGCCGCCGCGCCTTATTTCGAGTCCAACAAAAGGAGTTTAGCCATGAAGAAAGTATTGATCCTGGAGGACGAAGTCAGCATCCGCAGCTTTGTGGTCATCAACCTCAAGCGCGCCGGCTACGAGGCCATCGAGGCCGGCACCGGCATGGAGGCCCTGGAGCAGCTGAAGAACAACCCCGACGTGGGCGTGGCCATTTTGGACATCATGCTCCCGGACATCGACGGCTTTGAGGTCTGCCGCAATATCCGCGCCACCGACAAACAGATCGGCATCATCATGCTCACCGCCCGCAGCCAGGAAATGGACAAGGTGACGGGCCTGATGACCGGCGCCGATGACTATATTACCAAGCCCTTCTCCCCGGCGGAGCTGACGGCTCGGATCGACGCTTTGTACCGCCGGGTGGGCGGCGACGCCGCCCCCGATGCCGTGGAGCTGAGCCAGGGGCCCTTCGTCCTCAACACCCGGAACCGCACCCTGGACAAGGCGGGCCGCCGCATCAAGCTGACCCAGGTGGAGTACTCCATCATGAAGCTCTTTATGCAGAACCCGGGCCGGGCCCTCTCCCGGGAGGACATCCTGGCGGCGGTCTGGGGTCGGGACTACGACGGCGAGCTGAAGATCGTGGACGTGAATATCCGCCGTCTGCGGATTAAGATCGAGGATGACACCGCCAACCCCACCTACATTACCACCGTCTGGGGCTTCGGCTACAAGTGGGGCGCGTAAAGGGCAGAGAAGGGAGAAGAGGGAATAGGTGCGCTGAAAGCAAACCTCGTAGGGGCCGATGCCCACATCGGCCCGCCCACCTGCGCATCCCGCCGCACCCGTGACGAACGCAAACCACGTAGGGGCGGCTATCAGCCGCCCGCCTGGTCCGCGTCGTCAGAGCGCCTGCGGCGATGAGACCCGCCTGCGGCGGGTTTGGGCCGATGTGGGCATCGGCCCCTACGGAAGGACTGCGGCAACATGATAACCTGCAATTCCCTCGTAGGGGCGCGCATCGCGCGTCCGCTAGCCCGCGCCGCCAGAGCGCCTGCGGCAAATGAACTGGGGGAGTAAGTGACGCGTGAATAGGGAAGCGTGAATCGGTGTATCCTGCCGCCCCGTCATGACCGCCTTATCATCGGCCACCCCTGCCTGTCCGGCATTTTGAGAGGATGTGAACCGGCCTGAAGACCTTTAAAAAATTTACCGGGATCGAGCGCCGGTGGATATTTAACAATGTGATTTTGATGATTGCCCTGGTGGTTTTGTCCGTGGTGATTTTTTCGGTGTCCTTTTCCATCTATTGCTACTCCAATCTCCGGGTGGGCTTGGAGGAAAAGGCAAAAACCACCACCGACTTCTTTGGAAACTATCTCAGCCAGAGCTACAACGAGTACTACCAGTCCTGCATCCGCTTCGCCCAGACCTTTGAGGAGAAAAACACCCTGGAGCTGCAATTCATCTCCACCAGCGGCAAGATCGTCGCCTCCTCCTACGGCCAGTGGGCCGGAGAGTCGCCCCGCACGTCCGACGTGGCCCAGGCCATCGCCAACCGGGACACCGAGGTGTTCCAGGGGCGAAACCCCAGCACCGGTGAGCGTATCATGGCGGTCTCCAGCCCGATGATCTACGTCAACGGCGAGGTCATCGGCGTGCTGCGCTTTGTCACCAGCCTCAAAAATGTAGATCGGCAGATCGCCATGGCTGTGGGCCTGGCGCTGCTGGTGGGGGCGCTTTTCATCGCCTTCGTGCTTTACTCCAGCCGCTTCTTCATCCGCTCCATTCTGGTGCCGGTGTCGGAGATCACCGCCACGGCCAAGCGCATTGCCGCCGGCTCCTACGGTGCCCGAATCCAAAAGCACCAGGACGACGAGATCGGCGAGCTGGCCGAGACCATCAACGATATGTCCGCCAAGATCGCCCAGTCGGAGAAGATGCAGAGCGAGTTCATCTCCTCGGTGTCCCATGAGCTGCGCACCCCGCTGACGGCCATCACCGGCTGGGGCGAGACCATCCTCTCCGCCGACCAGATCGATCCGGTGGAGACCCGCCGCGGCATGGTCATTATTCTCCGGGAGGCCCGGCGCCTCACCTCCATGGTGGAGGAGCTTTTGGAGTTCACCCGGATGCAGGACGGCCGCTTCACCCTCAATATGGCAGAGGCGGACCTCCGGTCCGAGTTTGAGGACACCGTGTTTATGTACGGCAGCCGCCTCCAGCAGGAGGGCATCGCGCTGGAGTACGAGGAGAACGACGAAGACATCCCCGAGATTCCCTGCGATGTCTCCCGGATGCGGCAGGTATTCCTGAATATCCTGGACAACGCCGCCAAGCACGGCGGCGAAGGAAAGAAGATCACCGCCTCCATCCACCACGAGGCGGGCAATGTGGTGGTGCGGATTCGGGACTTCGGACCCGGCATCCCCGAGGATGAGCTGCCCCACGTGAAGATGAAGTTTTATAAGGGCAGCTCCAAGGCCCGGGGCAACGGCATCGGCCTGGCGGTGTGCGAGGAGATCGTCACCATGCACGGCGGTACCTTGACGCTGGAAAACGCCCCCGGCGGCGGCACCCTAGTGACCATTTCCCTCCCGACGGGGGAAGAATAGAGGCAACCATGAAACAAGAGACAAATAACCAAGAAAAATTCAAAACGATGATCGGCGGCCAGGCCCTGATTGAAGGCATTTTGATGCAGGGCCCGGAGAAGAAGTCCATCGTCGTCCGGGGCCCGGAGGGCCTGGTGGTCAAGACCCAGCGCCTGAACCCCCTGAAGGAGCGCTATCCCATTCTGGGCTGGCCGCTGATTCGCGGCGTGGTCAACTTTGGCGCCAGTATGGTGAGCGGCGTCAAGGCGCTGATGTACTCGGCGGAGTTCTTCCCCGAGGAGGAGGCGGAGCCCTCCAAATTCGACCAGTGGCTGGAGAAAAAGATCGGCTCTGAAAAGATGGAAAAGGCCGTGATCTACCTGGCGGTGCTGCTGGGCGTGGCCTTTTCGGTGGGCCTGTTCATTCTGCTGCCCACCTTCCTCTCGGGCCTTTTGCCCGGCGTGCGCACCAATTACCTGGCCCGGAACCTGCTGGAGGGCTTTTTGAAGATTGCCCTCTTCATGGGGTACATGATCCTGGTTTCCCGGATGAAGGATATGCGCCGCGTGTTCTCCTACCACGGCGCCGAACATAAGACCATCCGCTGCTACGAGGCGCAGCTGCCGCTGACGGTGGAAAACGTCCGGCCCATGACCCGCAAGCACCCCCGCTGCGGCACCAGCTTTTTGCTGGTGGTCATCTGCATTAGCATCCTCTGCGGCTGCTTCATCCGGGTGGAGAACACCTGGCTTCGGATGGGACTGCACCTTTTGATGCTGCCGGTGATCGTGGCAGTGAGCTATGAGTTCAACCGCCTGGTGGGCCGGTACGACAACTGGTTCACGCGCATCCTCACGGCGCCGGGCCAGTGGATGCAGAATTTCACCACCAACGAGCCAGACGACTCCATGATCGAGGTAGCCATCCGGGCGCTGGAGGAAGTGATCCCCGAGAAAGCGGGGACCGATCAATGGTGACGACCTACGGCGCCCTAATGCGCCAGACGGCCCGGGCCCTGGAGGCCGAGGAGGGTCCCCGGGCCGATTTCACCGCCCGGGCGCTGATGACCTACCTCACCGGCAAGGACACGGCCCAGCTGCTGGCCATGCAGAATCTCTTCCTGCCGGAGGAGCTGGCCGAGCAGTATCAGGCCTTGGCAGAGCGCATTTTGACTGGAGAACCCCTGGCCTATATCCTGGGCCAGTGGGATTTCTATGGCCAGACCTATACGGTGACGCCGGAGGTGCTGATCCCCCGGGACGACACCATGGCCGTGGTGGACCTCATTCTGGAGCGGCGCCACCTGCTGCCGCAAAACCCCCGCATCCTCGACCTCTGCACCGGCTCCGGCTGCATCGGCCTGACGCTGGCCGCCCGGATCAAAACCGCCCGGGTGACGCTGGCAGACCTCTCGCCGGGGGCGCTGAAAATCGCCAAAAAGAACACTGTGGACCAGCACCTGACGGCCCGGGTCTCCTGCCTGACGGCGGACGCCATGGTGCCCGCCAGCCGGTTTCTCGGCCAGTTCGACGTTTTGATCTCCAACCCGCCCTATGTGACGGCGGCGGAGATGGCGGCGCTGCCCCGGTCCGTCCGGGACTTTGAGCCGGCCATGGCCCTGGACGGCGGCCCCGACGGGCTGGACTTTTACCGGGCCATCGCCAAGAACTTCACACCGGCCATCAAGCCCGGCGGCTATCTGGCCCTGGAGTTCGGCATGGGCCAGGAGGACGCGGTCTCCTGGATTTTGGAGGCCTGGGACTACGACATTCTCGCACTGAAGAAGGACGCCGGGGACATCACCCGGGCCATTCTGGCACAAAAGAAAGAAAGGGATTGACATGGAGAAGAAAAAGCCCGGATTTGACAGCGCCGCTCCGGCGAGCGACAAGAAGAAGGCCCTGGAGACGGCCATCGCCCAGATCGAGAAGAACTTCGGCAAGGGCACTGTGATGCGCCTGGGCGACAAGCCGGAAATGCAGGTGGATGCCATCCCCACCGGCTCCCTGGCGCTGGACGCTGCGCTGGGCATCGGCGGCGTGCCCAAGGGGCGGATCATCGAGATCTACGGCCCTGAGTCCTCCGGTAAGACCACCCTGGCCCTCCATATCGTGGCCCAGGCCCAGAAACGCGGCGGCGAGGTGGCCTTCGTGGACGCTGAACATGCCCTGGACCCGGACTATGCTGCGGCCATCGGCGTGGACATTGACAGTATGCTGGTCTCCCAGCCTGACACCGGCGAGCAGGCCCTGGAAATCACCGACGCCCTGGTCCGCTCCGGCGCCGTGGACGTGGTGGTGGTGGACTCCGTCGCCGCGCTGACGCCCCGGCAGGAGATCGAGGGCGAAATGGGCGACACCTTCGTGGGTCTCCAGGCCCGGCTGATGTCCCAGGCATTGCGGAAGCTGGCCGGCAGCATTTCCAAGACCAACTGCGTGGTCATCTTCATCAACCAGCTGCGTATGAAGATCGGCGTCATGTACGGAAACCCTGAGACCACCACCGGCGGCAACGCACTGAAGTTCTACGCCTCGGTGCGCATCGACGTGCGCCGGATCGAGGCCATCAAGAACGGCACCGAGATCATCGGCAACCGCACCCGTGCCAAGATCGTCAAGAACAAGGTGGCCCCGCCCTTCAAGGAGGCCGTCTTCGATATCATGTACGGCGAGGGCATCTCCAAGTGGGGCGAGATGGTGGATCTGGCCGTGCAGCTGGATATCATCCAGAAGAGCGGCAGCTGGTTCTCCATGGGCGACGAGCGCATCGGCCAGGGCCGCGACAGCGTCAAGGCCTATCTGATGAATAACCCCGAGATCGCGGACCAGGTGGAGGCGGAGATTCGCGCCAACCTCACCAAGCTCACCGGGCGCAAGACCCGCGCCGCCGAGCCGCGGGCAGAGGCCAAGGCCGTGAGCGTCCAGGCCGACGACTTCAACGATGACGATTGAGAAGCTGGAGCCCCTGGCCCGGCGGCCCCACTGGGTGGCCATCCACTTCTCCGACGGCACAACGCTGAAAACCCAGGACTATGTGGCGGCGGAGCAAGGCCTGTTCACCGGACAGGCGCTGAGTGAGGCAGAGCATCAGGCGCTGCTGGAGGCCGTAGGCCGCGCCTCGGCCAAGGCCCGGGCGGTGCGGATGATCTCCGCCGCCGGCCACTCCCGCCGGGAGCTGGAGCGGCGGCTGGTGCAAAAAGGGGAGAATGCGGCGGACGCCCAGGCCGCCGTGGACTGGCTGAGCGACTTGAAGCTGCTGGACGACGCCAGGACGGCCCAGGAGCTGGTCCGTTCCGCCGTGGCCAAGGGCTACGGCAAGGCCCGAATCCGGCAGATCCTCTACGAAAAGTCCATCCCCAAGGAGTACTGGGACCAGGCCCTGGCCCTGGTGCCGGAGATGGACGAGGCCATCGACCGCTTTTTGGAGCGGCGCTTCGGCGGCACAGAGCCGGAGGAAAAGGAGATCAAGCGGGCCGTGGACGCGCTGCTGCGCCGGGGCCACAGCTATCAGGATATCCGCGCAGGCCTGCAGCGCTACAACCTGTCCCTGGAAGGGGACTTCGAAGATTGAGCGCCTGCGGCAACGCAAGCCAAAGCCTCTCCTTGGTGCCCAAGGGGAGGCCCGCAAGGGAGCGCCGCCCGTGGCGGAAGAAGCGACCGCAGCGGTTGGGCAGCCGCTTGCCTTGGCGGACCGCAATGCGGGTCGGGAAGGCTTAGCGGCAACCCGGGGGCATGGCGAAGCGCCGGAGGGGATCAGAGGCTGCGGGACCGGAGGACTACAATCCCTCAGTCTCGCTTCGCGAGCCAGCTCCCTTTGCACAAGGGAGCCTGTCCGCTCAGACGTCGGGGCCGGCATCGTTCGACGGGGGCATCCGACCCGGCGGTGCGGCACGGGCGGGCATAAAGCCTGCTCCTACGCTCCCGCTCCTGGTTTGGCCGTAGGGGGCGGCTATCAGCCGCCCGCCTGGCTGACGATCTCCGCACGCCTGCGGCATATGCGCCGGGGTGCGACGTTGCCGTAGGGGCGCGCATCGCGCGTCCGCTTGGCAGCATTGCCAGAACGTCTGCGGTGGTGAGACCCTGCGGCAGGTTCGGGCCGATGTGGGCATCGGCCCCTACGGAGTGCCAGCGGCAACCGCGCCAACCCTGTAGGGGCGGCTATCAGCCGCCCGCCGACCCGCGTGTCTTGCGCGCCTGCGGCAAACGCACCGAGCCGTAAGTGAAAAGTGAAGCGTGAAAAGTGAAAAGTTGCGCCCTGCGGGCGCAGGGAGGAACCGATATGAGAGAGAAAATCGGCATGGTCAGCTTGGGCTGTGCCAAAAATCAGGTCAACGCCGAGCAGATGCTCTATCTGCTGCAGGAGGCGGGCTTTGAAATTTCCGGCGATCCGGCAGGCTGCGACCTGGCCATCGTCAACACCTGCGGCTTTATCGAGAGCGCCAAGGCCGAGGCCATCGACCATATCCTGGCCCTGGCGCAGCTGAAGGCCGAGGGGCGGCTGGGCAAAATCCTGGTGACGGGCTGCCTGTCCCAGCGGTACCAGGGGGAAATCCTCACCGAGTTGCCCGAGGTGGACGGCATCCTGGGCACCGGCAGTTATAATGAGATCGTCTCCGCCGTGGAGAAGACCCTGGCTGGAAACACAGTCCAATCCTTTGGCGACATCGACGCGCCGCTGGACGAGACGCCCCGGGTTCTGACCAGCCCCGACTACTACGCTTACTTAAAGATCGCCGAGGGCTGCGACAACCACTGCGCCTACTGCGTCATCCCGTCCCTCCGGGGCCGCTACCGCAGCCGGGAGCTGGACGACGTCCTCTATGAAGCGCGGCAGCTGGCCGCCGACGGCGTCAAGGAGCTGATCGTGGTGGCCCAGGACATCAGCCGCTACGGCTTGGACCTTCCCGGCCACGACCACCTGCTGCCGCAGCTGCTGCGGGGCCTGTGCGCCATCGAGGGCGTCCACTGGGTGCGCCTGCACTACCTCTATCCCGACCAGATCACCGAGGAGATGATCGATGTCATCGCCTCCGAGCCTAAAATCGTCAAATACCTGGACATCCCCATCCAGCACGTCAACGATACCATCCTCAAAAAGATGAATCGGCGGGGCGACAAGGCCTTCTTGACGGAGATGTTCCGCAAGCTCCGGGCGCGGATTCCCGGCCTGGTGATCCGCACCAGCCTGATCGCGGGCCTGCCCGGCGAGGGCGAGGCGGAGTTCGAGGAGCTCTGCCAGTGGCTGCGGGAGATGAAGCTGGAGCGGGTGGGCGCCTTTGCCTTCTCCCCGGAGGAGGGCACCCCGGCGGCCATGATGGAATACCCGCCTGCGGAGGTGGCCCAGGCGCGGGCGGAGAAAATCGCAGAAATCCAGTCCCGGATCATGGACGAATACTATGAGGGCCTGATGGGCCAGACCCTGGAGGTCCTCTGCGAGGGCTATGACGACGAAGAGGAGGCCTACTATGGCCGCACCTACGCCGACAGCCCCGACATTGACGGCAAGGTCTGGTTCGCCGCGGAGCGGACGGTGCGGCCCGGCGAATTTGTGCGCGTCACCGTGACGGACGTCTACGACGGCGAGCTGATTGGAGAATTGGAGGAAGAGGAAGCATGACGACTGCCAGTAAAATCACCCTGGTGCGGGTGGCAATGATCCCGATTTTTATGGTGCTGCTGCTGCTGGGCTACCGCTGGGCGGCCCTGGCGGTGTTTATCCTGGCCAGCGTCACCGACTTTATGGACGGCTACGTGGCCCGGCACTACAACCAGGTCAGCGACTTTGGAAAGTTCCTGGACCCCCTGGCCGACAAGCTGCTGGTGACGGCCTGTATGCTGATTTTCGTGGAGTGGGGCCGGATGCCCTCCTGGGCCGTGATGATCGTCCTGGCCCGGGAATTTGCCGTGACGGGCCTGCGGCTGGTGGCCGTGGGCAACGGGCGGGTCATCGCCGCCGGCTGGAGCGGCAAGTTCAAGACCTTCTCCACCATGGTGGGGCTGTGCCTGATGATGGCCTTTCCGCTGCTGTGGCTGGACTGGGCAGTCACCGCGGTGATCACCGTGACGACGCTCTACTCCGGTGTGGAGTACTTCGTGAAAAACTGGGACGTCATCCGTCCGTAAAGCGCCAAAAGGGCCGCTTCCCCACGGAAGCGGCCCTTTTGGCTGCTATTTTCGCTGCCTGAAAAACTCAGCCCCGAGCCACCGAGAACAGCGTCCAGTCTGAATCGGTGTAGTCTCCGGCGGGGAGGCCGGTGTCCACGATCTCCAGACCGGCGGCAATCTCCTCCAGTACGCTGAAATCGATGTGGCCGTCGGCGGAAACGCCGCCCAGGAGGATCACGCACTGGTACGCCGGGTGGTAGAGAATGAGATTGTAGGTGGTGAGACCGTCAAATTCCTGGGTGAGCCAGGTGGCCTCCATGTCCAGGAAGGTACCCTCCTCCTGGGAGGTGTTTTCGCCGTTGACGATGACGGCCTTGTCCTGGAGGTCCTCCGCGGAGTAGATGTCCACGACAACGGTCCACCAGTCTTTGACGCCCTGACCTACCGGGCCGGTGCAGATATGGGTGTAGGTATTCTCCAGCTCCTCCTCGGAGAGGGGGGTGTTGTCCAACAGCGAGAGGCCGTACTCCTGCTCCCAGTAAGCGAGTTTGGGGCGCAGCAGGGAGCTTTCCTTTTCGCAGACTTCGTCGGGCAGGTAGCCGGGCCGAACGCCCAGGATGTGGGGGACGTCTGCCTCCGCAGCCGCGTCCGCCTCCGGGGTAACGGTGTAGAGCGTGTTGGCTTCAAAGTAATCCGCCATTTCGTAGGTCTCGATGTCCTCAGCGGTGATGGTCTTCACCTGGGAGGCGCGGTACTGCGCGAAGGCAAAGGCGCTGCCGGCCAGCACCAGGCAGGCGGCCAGGGCCAGCAGAGCCTTCCGGGCCGGGAAGCGGCTGCGGGGCTCGTCGTCCAGCTTCTCCTGCACACGGCGGCTGATGGCCTCGGGGGAGACGCTCCGGCGGGGCGTCAGCGGCAGCTCCGTTTCCTCATAGTCCCGGAGCAGCTCTTGCAGTTCAATCTTCACAGAGATAACCTCCTTGCGTCAAAATTTCCTTGAGCTTTTTCCGCCCGCGCTGCAGCCGGCTCTTGACGGCGGCCTGGCTGAGCCCGGCGGCCTCGCCGATCTCGGCGAGGGGCTGGTTATAAAAGTAATACCGGAGGAAGATCTCCCGGTTCTCCGGCTCCAGGTCGTCCAGCGCCCGGCGCACCAGCTCGGTGCGCTCCGCCCGCTCCAGCAGGGTCTGGGCCTGGGCGTCGCAGACGGTGAGATAGTCCTCCGCCGCCACGGTGGAGAGCCGCTTTTTTCGGAGAAAGTCCCGGGCGAGGTTCCGGGCCGTCGTCCCCAGCCAGCCCCGCAAATGGTCGGTTTTCAGACGATTGCGCCACTGCCAGAGGGTGTAGAATACGTCGGCGGAGAGCTCCTCCACGTCGGCTTTGCTCCCCAGGTCGCCCAGCTGGTAGTCGATGACGGCGGCCACATAGGCGCTGTACTGCCCGATGGCGGCCTCCAGCCCCTGGGGCTTCCCCGTCCGCAGGGCGGAGAGCAGTTCTTGATCGGTTGCCATGTCTGCCTCCTTTGGTCTGATTTGAGAATTCTCGCCTATATAGACGGAGATTTTGTCCCGGCGGTAGCGGCGCACAGCCGTTTTTTTGGTTTGCAGGGGAAGCGTTTTGCCTCACAGGCATTTCGCTGAGAAAAACGCCTGATGCGAAAACTCTGTAGAATTTCCCAGGAAAAGGTTGACAGTATCCGGGCGCTGTGGTACCCTGGAATTGTGCAATGTGAACTAATATTCACACCATTTTTCCCGTGGGAACGGAGGTATTTTCATGGCGTACAACGGATTTGCAATCGACGAATATCTGGATGCGGCCGCGGTGACGCGGCGGCTGGACGAACTCATTCAAAAACCGGTCTACTCCATCCGCCGCAAGCAGCTGCGGGCGTATGTGCAGGACTATTTCGAGGCCAAGTGCCCCCAGTCCAAGGCCATGATCGCCCAGGCCAAGGGCGTGATCCCTGGCGGCGTGCAGCACAACCTCGCTTTCAACTATCCCTTCCCCATCGTCATCACCAAGGCCGAGGGGGCCAAACTCTATGACCTGGACGGTAACTGGTATTACGACCTGCTCCAGGCTGGCGGGCCGACGATTTTGGGCAGCAACGTGCCCGCGGTGCGCGAGCCGGTCATCGAGCTGCTCAACACCTGCGGCCCCTCCACGGGCCTGTTCCACGAGTATGAGTACAAGCTGGCCAAGAAGATCTCCGACCTGGTGCCCTCGGTGGAGATGTTCCGGATGCTGGGCTCCGGCACCGAGGCGTGTATGTGCGCCGTGCGCATTGCTCGCTTGAAGACCGGCCACAAGAACATCCTCAAAATGGGCGGGGCGTACCACGGTTGGTCGGACCAGCTGGCCTACGGCATCCGCGTGCCGGGCACCAAGGGCCTCCTGTCCAAGGGCGTGCCGGGCTTCGTCTTCCAGCACACCCAGGAGTTCTTCCCCGGCGACCTGGAGGATTTGGAGCGCAAGCTCAAGGCCAACCGCCTCAACGGCGGCACCGCAGCCGTCTTCCTGGAGCCGGTGGGCCCTGAGAGCGGCACCCGGCCGGTGAGTCGGGAGTTTGTCCGGGGCGCGGCCAAGCTGGCCCGGGATTACGGCGCTCTGGTGGTCTTCGACGAGGTGGTCACGGGCTTCCGCATCGGCCTCAGCGGCGCCCAGGGCTTCTTCGGTGTGGACCCGGACCTCACCATCTTCGGCAAGATCATCGCCGGCGGCTACCCCGGCGCCGGCGGCATCGGCGGCCACGCCGACTGCATGGCCCACTTGGGCGCTGGCCTCGACTCCTCCGGCAAGAAGGTGCCCAAGGCCATGTGCGGCGGCACTATGGCGGCCACGCCCATTTCCTGCGTGGCGGGCTACTACGCCCTGTGCGAAATTGAGCGCACCAACGCCTGTGAGGTGGCCGGGCGCATGGGCGACCGTCTGACTCAGGGCCTCCAGAAGCTCATTCAGCAGTACAAGCTGCCCTTTGTGGCCTTCAACCAGGGCTCCATCTGCCACCTCGACAGCGTGGGCACCATGCACTTCGCCATCAACTGGAAGAAGCCCTGGACCATCCCGCAGATTCTCAAGGAGACGGGCATCCGCCAGAAGGAGATGGAGCATATGGGCGCGGCCTATATGGCCGAGGGCATTGTCACCCTGGCCGGCTCCCGGCTCTACACCAGCGCGGCCTACACCGAGGAGATGATCGACGACGTCCTCAGCCGGTTCGAGCGGGTCTTTGCCAACTGCGGCCCGCTGGAGGTCTGAGATGCGCCCCGCCGAGGCAGCGGCCCGCCGGGCCGTGGTGGAGGCTGGGCGCCGGCTCCTGGCCCGGGGCCTGGTGGAGCGCACCTGGGGCAACGTCAGCGCCCGGGTGTCTGAGACTCACTTCGTCATCACCCCCAGCGGCCGCGGCTACGACACCCTTCGCCCGGAGGACCTGGTGCTGGTGGACCTGCGGGATAAGAGCGCCCTGGGCAGCGGGAAGCCCTCCAGCGAGAAGGGCATCCACGCCGACGCCTACCGGCTCCGGCCCCAGGTGGGCTTCGTCATCCACACCCACCAGGAGATGGCCAGCATCCGCAGTGTCCAGGGTCGGGGATTTGTGACAGACCACCCGCTGCTGGGCGGCTACGTGCCCTGCGCCGCCTACGGCCTGCCCTCCACCGATACCCTTCGACGGGCGGTGAAGGAGCAGGCGGCGGCCCACCCCAAAAGCCAGGCCTTCCTTTTAAAGAGCCACGGGGCGCTGTGCCTGGGCCGGGACATGGACCAAGCCTTCGCCGTGGCCGAGGCCCTGGAGGCGGTCTGCGGCGCACAGGTGGCCGCGGCGCTGCCGCCGGCTGCCGCCCCCGCGGTGCCGGAGCTGGGGGAGAGTACGCGCTGCGGCGCGACCTTCACCTTGGAGCGCCGGGGTCAGGTCAGCACCTATCATCCCGGCGATCCGCGGCTCCGGGGCGCGGCGGCGCTCCACGGCGCCATCTACCGTCTGACCGGCGCCAGAGCCGTCGTCCACTGCCGGGCGGAGGATGTGGTGGCCGTTAGCCGGGCGGCCAGGACACTCCGGCCCATGTTGGACGACCTGGCCCAGATCGCCGGGGCTGAGATTCTCGCGGTGGAGCCCAGCGCCCGCCGGGCCGCCGCCGGACTGGTGGCCGGCAACGCGGTGCTGCTGCGGGGCCTGGGGGCCATCTGTACCGGCAAGACACTGGAGGAGGCCAGAACCGTGGCCATGCTGCTGGAAAAGGGCGCCAAGGCCTGGCGCTACGGCGCTGTGACGCCGGGGTGCAGCGCCCTGGACCGGCGGGACGCCTGGCTGATGCGCTTCATCTACGTGACCCGCTACGCCAAGCGCAAGGACGCCCGCCCATGAAGAAGCTGACCGACGACCAGCGGGCGGAAATCCTCGAAGCGGGCATCGACGCCTTTGCCCAGCGAGGGTTCCACGGAGCCAGCATGCAGGAGATCGCCCGGGCGGCGGGGATCAGCGTGGGCGTCCTCTATAAGTATTACGCCGACAAGGAGGACTTCTTCAACGCCTGCCTGGGCCACAGCCTCCAGTCGCTGGAGGCGCTCCTGCAGACGGTGACGGCCCGGGAGGACAAGCTCCTCCAGTACGCCGCCGGGATCATCCGGGGGCTCCAGGCCTTTTCCCGGGCGCATCCCAACCACATCCGGCTTTACCACCAGCTGACGGCCTCCAGCGGCCCGGCGGCCCGCCGCCTGGCCGAAGAGGTGGAGGGCCTGACGGCCCGGCTCTACACCGCCTACATCGCCCGGGCCCAGGCCGCGGGGGATCTGAGGCGGGACATGGACCCACGTTTTTTTGCCTTTTTCTTCGATAATCTCCTGATGATGCTGCAATTTTCCCATTGCTGCGACTATTACCGGGCGCGGTTTGCCCTATACTGCGGCGCGGATGCCGGGGATGACGCCCTGGTGGAGACGGAGCTATTAAAATTCCTGGAGTCTGCCTTCACCCTGGAGCGTGCCGCCATTTCCCACCGGGAAGAAGGAGAGAAGCCCCATGACGTATGTGATTGCCTATGACGTCGGCACCACCGGCGTGAAAACCTGTCTCTTTTCCGTGGACAAGACCATTTCCCTTTTGAAGAGCGCCCAGCAGGGCTACGGCCTGACGATCCTCCCCGACGGCGGGGCGGAGCAGGATGCCGAGGCGTGGTGGGCCGCCATGGCCGCCACCACCCGCCAGGTTCTAAAGGACGGGCCGGTGACACCGGAGCAGGTGGCCGGCATTTCCTTCTGCTCCCAGATGCAGGGGCTGGTGCTGGTGGACCAGGACGGCGTGCCGGTGCGAAACCCCATGAGCTACATGGACCAGCGGGCCAAGGCGGAGCTGAAGGCCGGCATCGCCCATGGCCTCCAGATCGCCGGGGCCAATGTGGGCAAGCTTATCACCAGCCTGCGGCTGACCGGCGCGGTGTCCAGCAGCGTCAAGGACCCACTGTGGAAGTACAAGTGGGTGGAGGCCCACGAGCCGGAGAACTTCCGCCGGGTGTGGAAGTGGCTGGACGTGAAGGAGTATCTGATCCTCCGCTGCACCGGCGAGGCCGTGATGACCCGGGACAGCGCCTACGCCACCTTCCTCTACGACACCCGCCCCGGCCACCAGGGTTGGAGTGAGACGCTCACGCGGATGTTCGGCGTAAACCCCGCGCACCTGCCGCGCATCTGCGAGGCCACCGACGCTGCGGGGGGCCTGACGGCGCGGGCGGCGGCAGACCTGGGCCTCTGTCCCGGCACGCCGGTCTTCGGCGGCGGAGGCGACGCCACGCTCATCGGCGTCGGCGCCGGGGCGACCCGGGTGGGGGACACCCACATCTACTGCGGCACCTCCGGCTGGGTCATCACCGTGACGGACCGGCAGATGGTAGACGTCACGGCCATGATCGCCGCCATCGTCGGCGCGCAGCCGGGCCGGTTCAACTATTTCGCCGAGATGGAGACGGCAGGAAAGTGCCTGGAGTGGGTCAAGGACCACCTGGCTCTGGACGAAATCGGCATCTACCTCAGCAAGCAGGACGTGGCCGAGAGCCAGGAGGCAGTTTACACCAGCCTCTACGACTATATGACTGAGACGGTCCGGGACGTGCCGCCCGGCAGCGGCGGCGTGATTTTCACCCCCTGGCTCCACGGCAACCGCTGCCCCTTTGAGGACCCCAACGCCGCCGGGATGTTTTTCAACATCCGGCTGGAGACCGGGAAGACCGAACTCATCAACGCCGTCCTGGAGGGGACGTGCTATCACCTAAGGTGGATGCTGGAGTGCCAGGAGAAGAAGCTGCGCACCTCCGACCCGGTGCGGTTTGTCGGCGGCGGCGCGCTGTCGGACGTCACCTGCCAGCGCCTGGCGGACATCACCGGCCGCCGGGTGGAGGTGGTGGAGAGTCCCCAGAACGTCGGCGCCGTGGGCGCGGCGGCAGTCATCGCCGTGGGCCTGGGGCTGATCCCAAGCCTGGACGCCGTGGGGGAGTTTATCCCCGTTTCGACCCGCTATCAGCCTGACCCGGCCAAATTCCGGGCCTATGCGCCCTACTACGCCGCGTTCAAGCGCCTGTACCGGGACAACCGGAAGAGCTTTCGGCTCATAAACGGCCTGGGCGCCAAGGAGGAAGCACTATGTCAAAAAAAGAGCTGATCCGCTCCCTGAAATTCCTGGCCTTTTCCATCTCCGCCGGGGTCATCCAAATCGTCGCCTTCACGCTTTTGAACGAGCTGACGACTTGGAGCTATTGGCCCTGCTATCTCATCGCCCTGGTCCTCTCGGTCCTGTGGAACTTTACGCTGAACCGGCGCTATACCTTCCAGTCGGCCAACAACGTGCCCAAGGCCATGGCCCAGGTCTTCGGATTTTACTGCGTGTTTACGCCGGTCTCCACGGTCCTCGGCAGTTACCTGGCCGACACGCTCCTGTGGAACGAGTATGTGGTGACGATCCTCAACATGGTGGCCAACTTTGTCCTGGAGTACCTCTTTGACCGGCTGGTGGTCTTCCGCAAGTCCATCGATACCAACGACCTCTCCCGCAAGCAGTCGGCCCGGTGAGACTGTCAAAAAAGCGTTGCTTTTTTGACAAAGGGGATAGCACCCCCCAAAGGTTCTCGGTTTTCTTCGAAAAGCTGTCGAACCTTTGGGGGTGTAAAGTGCGATTTCCGATGCGCAGACAGCCGGAAATCGCGATTTCAATTTTATTTCCCCGCTGCCTGCGCCCGCAGGCGCGTTTCGGAGCGCAACCGCCGCTTGCGGCGGCTCTTAGCGCGGAGATGCGGCGAAACTCTGCGAGGCTTATTTTCCACTTTCGTAGGTTTTTACACGTTGACAAGGCCCCGCCGTCCCCAGTGGGGGGCGGCGGGGCCTTGTGCTTTACAGGGGCAGGGCCATCAGATATTCGTGGAGCAGTGTGCCGTCCTTGAGTTGGATGGCGTTGGGGTGAAGGCCCACGATCCGAAAGCCCATCTTTTCATAGAGCCGCCGGGCGCGGTGGTTGCCCTCGATGAATTCCAGCTCGATCTGCAGGAGGTTGGGATTTCGCCGGGCGGCCTCGATGACCGTCTCCAGCAGCGCAGTGCCGATGCCCTGGCCCCAGAAGTCCCGCAGGACGGAGATTCCGATCCCGGCCCGGTGGCGGAGCTTGATTCGGTGACTGGTGGAAATGGAGCAGCTTCCCACCACTCGGCCTTCTACTACGCACAGAACCATGGCGTTGTGGGCGTGCCCATTGACATCTTCGATGAATGCCTTCTCCTGTTCCGGCGTAATTTCGCCGGCTTCCTCCGGGTAGCGCATGAGAAAATCCGTTTCTTCTGTAACGCGCCGCAGCAGCTCCAACAGACTGGGAATGTCCGCTTCCCGGGGACTGCGGAGTACCGCCGTACGGCCATCCCGCAGGGTCAGGGTCCGTTCCGTGATCATCATAGCAGCAGCCTCCTTCCGTGATTTCGTCGATTATACATCGGAATTCCGGCGGTGTCAACGGAACCGCCGTTGCAATTTCACGTCAATTTTGTTATACTAGCAAAAGAATAACGCATGGGAGGCATGACCGATGGGGGAGCCAATCCTCTTTTGTAAAGGCGGCGGCTGCACCGCCAAGCTGGGGGCCGGAATTCTCAGCCGGGTCCTCTCCAAAATTCCCCGGGGGGCCGAGGACCCCAATCTGCTGGTGGGCTACGACAGCCGGGACGACGCGGCGGTCTACCGCCTGACCGACGACCTCGCCTTTGTCCAGACCCTGGACTTTTTCCCGCCCATGGTGGAGGACCCCTACCTCTTTGGGCAGATCGCCGCGACCAACGCCATGAGCGACATCTACGCCATGGGCGGCGAGGTGAAGACGGCGCTGAATATCGTCTGCTTCCCGGAGCGGATGGACCTCAACATCCTGGGGGAGATCATGCGCGGCGGCGGCGAGAAGGTCATCGAGGCCGGGGGCGTCCTGGCCGGGGGCCATTCCATCGCCGACAGCGACGTCAAATACGGCCTCTCCGTCACCGGCGTGGTGGACCCCCGGAGGATCTACCGCAACGACACGCCCCGGGTGGGGGACGCGCTGATTCTCACCAAGCGGCTGGGCGTGGGCATTCTCTGCACCGCCAGCCGGGTGGGGGAGGCCTCAGCCGAGGCCCTGGCGGCGGCCTACGACTCGATGACTACCCTCAACAAATACGCCGCCCAGTGCCTCAGGGGCTACGACATCCACGCCTGCACCGACGTTACGGGCTTCAGCTTCCTGGGCCACCTCCACGAGATGCTGGGCGGGCGCTACAGCGCCGTCGTCGGCGCAAACCGCGTGCCGCGCTTTGACGAGGCCCTCCACCACGCCGACGAGTTTCTCCTGACCGCCGCGGCCCAGCGCAACCGCAATTATGTGGGTGAGGCCGTGCGGTTTGACGGCGTACCATTTGCCATGGAGGAGCTTTTGTTCGATCCCCAGACCTCCGGCGGGCTGCTGGTGGCCGTAGGGGAGGCGGAGGCCGCGCCGCTGCTCCGGGAGCTCCGGGCCGCCGGGGCGCCGGCGGACGTGGTGGGCCGCATCACAGAAAAAACCGACCCGGAAATCCTGGTCGTACCGGAAATATAGGAGGAATACCGATGATTCAAGTCAATGCCATGGGGGACGCCTGCCCCATCCCCGTCGTCAAAACTAAAAACGCCATCCGGGAGCTGGGCGGCGCCGGCACTGTCGTGACGCTGGTGGACAATGAGATCGCCGTGCAGAACCTCCAGAAGATGGCCCGGCAGAAGGGCTACGGCGTCCAGGCCGAAAAGCTGGGGGAGGGGCGGTACCAGGTCACCATGACCGTCGGCCCCGAGGCGGCGCTGCCCGCCCAGGACGAGCCCACGGTCTGCCCGGTCAAACCCGCCGGGGAGAAGAACACCGTGGTGGTGATCCGCTCCAAAACCATGGGTGTCGGCAGCGAGGAGCTGGGCGCGGCGCTGATGAAGGGCTTCCTCTACGCCCTGAGCCAGCAGGACCAGCTGCCCAGGACCATCCTCTTCTATAACGGCGGCGCGGCCATCACCTGTACCGACTCGCCGTCCCTGGAGGACCTCAAGACGCTCCAGGCCATGGGCGTGGAGATTTTCACCTGCGGCACCTGCCTGAACTTCTACGGCCTCACCGACCAGCTGCAGGTGGGGGAAGTCACCAATATGTACACCATCGTGGAGAAGATGACCCAGGCGGACCACATCGTCTGCCCGTGAGCCATGCTGAAAAAGACCCTTTCCCTGATCGTCACCTTTGACGAGACAGTCCAGGCCCTGGCGGCGGAGGCGCGGCTGACAGCCATGGGCCTGCCCGGGCGGTTGATCCCGGTGCCCCGGGAGATCACCGCCGGCTGCGGCCTCTCGTGGAAGGCGCCGCCGGAGGCCCGGGCGCAGGTTCTCGCCGCCCTGGACGCCGCCGGCGTCCGCTGGTCGGGGGCCGCGCTTTTGGAGGTGTGAGATGATTTATCTGGACAATGCCGCCACTACGCTTCAAAAGCCGCCCCAGGTGATTGCGGCGGTAGTGCGGGCCATGGAGACTCTGGGCAACGCCGCCCGGGGCGCCCACGGCTCCTCCCTGGGGGCTGCCCGGGAGATCTACGGCGCCCGGGTGAAGCTGGCGCGGCTCTTCGGCTGCGGCGATCCAAGCCGGGTGATCTTCACCCAGAACGCCACCGGGGCGCTGAACATCGCCCTCTTCGGCGCCTTTTCGCCGGGGGACCACGTGATCTCCACCGATCTGGAGCATAACTCCGTCCTCCGGCCCCTCTACGCATTGGAGGAGGAGCGGGGCGTGGAAGTGAGCTTCCTGCCGGCGGACCGCCAGGGCCGCCTGGACTACGACGCCCTGCCCCGGCTGCTGCGGCCCAACACCCGGGCCGTGGTGACGACCCACTGCTCCAACCTCACCGGCAACCTGGTGGACTTAACGCGGATGGAGGCCTTCGCCCGGGCCCACGGCCTCAGGCTCTTCGTGGACGCGTCCCAGACCGCCGGGTCCCAGACCATCGACATGGAAGCCATGGGCATCGACGTTCTCTGCTTCACCGGCCACAAGGGGATGCTGGGCCCCCAGGGCACCGGCTGTTTGCTGCTGGGGCCGGACGTGGAGCTAAAGCCCTTCCAGCGGGGCGGCAGCGGCGTCCACTCCTTTGATCGCCACCAGCCCCAGGCGTATCCCACCCGGCTGGAGGCCGGCACCCTCAACAGCCACGGCATCGCGGGCCTCTCCGCCGCTGTGGACTTCCTGGAGGAGACCGGCCTGGCGGCCATCGCCGCCCACGAAGCGGCGCTGACCCGGCGATTTTACGAGGCCGTAGCGGCGATTCCCGGCGTCACGGTCTACGGCGACTTTGAAGGCCCCCACGGGGCCATCGTCTCGCTGAACATCCGCGACTACGATTCCGCCGCCGTAGCCGACGCCCTCAGCGAAACCTACGGCATCGCCACCCGGGCCGGGGGCCACTGCGCGCCCCGGATGCACCAGGCGCTGGGCACTGAGGCCCGCGGCGCGGTGCGCTTCAGCTTCTCCTGGTATACCACCGAGGCGGAGGTGGACGCCGCCGCCCGGGCCGTGGCAGAGCTGGCAGCGGAGGACTGACCACATCGCACACATTGACTAGGGCATCACCGCACAATTGTGTCTGCGGCCTTCGCCCAATCTTTTGTCCCATCCGTGCAGCTATAAAAGGGGGAAATACATACAGTATTCCCGCCCTTTTATAACTTTCGTATGAGGCAAAATCTTTGGCCGAATGCTCTTGCCAAATTGTGCGGTGCTGCCCTAGCAATAAGCTGCCCGGGGGACAAGGAAAATGCCTTGTCCCCCGGGCAGCTTTGCGTTGCAGGACGTTCAGGTCTCGCTCAGGCGGTCCAGCTCGTAGGAAAGCTCCAGGTAGAGCCGCTCCAGTTCATCCTCGAAGTTCAGCTCCACGATCTTCTGAATCCGCGCCAGCCGGTAAAAGAGGGTGCTGCGGTGGATGAACAGCGCCTTGGAGGTCTGCACCACGTTGCGCTCCAGCCGGAGATAGACCTCCAGCGTGTGGTATAGCTCGGTGTTGTTCTCCCGGTCGTACTCCTTGAGCTTGCGCAGCTTTTCCGAACCCAGCAGGTGGGGATGCAGCTCTTTGCGGGCGCAGTCCAGCAAAAAGCGCAGGGCGTAGCTTTCAAAGTGGTAGTACCACAGCATACTGGAGCTTTTCTTGCCGTACTCCAGGGCGATGGAGGCCTGGACAAAGCCGTCGTGGATGTCCAGGAAGCTGCCCAGCTCCGTACTGACGCCCATTTTAAAGAGGCCCTCCCGGAGGATGTAGGCGAGGCTGCTCAAGACGGTGGCGGCGGCGGTGTCGCCGGCGGTGAGGTTGACGATCACGGCGATATTTTGGTGGAACAAGAGCGCCCGGCTCTCTGGAATTTGCGATTCGATGTAGCCGAAGAGGCCGGCGGGGGTCATGGCGCTGTAGTCCTCCCGGTCCGGGGCGATCTTCAGAATCAGATACTTGTCCTCCCGGTTCCACTGGAGGTAGCGCAGGTAGTCCTGCACGGCGTGGGGATCATAGCCCTCGCCCTCCAGCATCTGGGTGAAAAACTGGTCGATGTCGCTGCCCAGGGAGAGCCAGAAGAGCTTCTGCCGCTGGAGGCACAGCGTCACCAGCCGGGCCAGATGCTCCAGGTGAAGGTAGTCGCTCTTGCGGAAGGGCCGCTCCAGCTCGTCCACCAGGATGCGCCCGTCGTAGCGGTCCTGGTTCCAGAGGTTGGAAAAGAGGATGCGGTAGCCCCGGATCGCCGAGGAGAACATCGTCACGCGTTTGGCCTTAAGCGTGGAGAGATATTCCTGGTCTATCTTGAATTCATTGATGAGGTCCAGCGGCACCATGTCTCGTCCGGTCCGGGGCTCCTTTTCCCACTGGAGCATCCCCTCTACCCACCGGGGGCAGGAGAGGACATAGAAATCCGTGTCGTGGATAAACATGGGGTTTTCGAAGATGCCGCGGCTGGCGGTCAGCATCTGCTCCAGAGGCTTCTCGCTCTGCAGGGCCCACTGGAGCTGTTCGTCCCAGACGGCGTATTTTTCAAAAATATCCTGGAGCAGATTGTATAGCTCCCGGGACTCCAGGGGTGAGAGAATTTCAATGACGGAGCTGGTGAAGGAGAAGTCATCCAGGCTCACATCCCCCAGCACCACGAAGTTCACCTGTTCCCGGGCGCGGAAATCCCGCCCCTGGTCCGCCTGGGACAAAAGGTACACATACGACGGCGACAGCGGCTCGTCGGGATGGTAAAACCGCACGCCGTTGAGGGTGGCCTCTTCGGAGCGGCAGTAAAACTGGATGGAAACGTGATTTGCCTCCAATTCGTCGGCTAAAACCTGCATATTCAGCCGGTATCGCTGGGGCGGGCGCTCCATATAGGCGCTGCTCATGGGAAATTGCCTCCTTACATCGGGGGTGATCTGGGCACGGTGTACTGCATCGGCGCGGCTTGCCCGGGTATATTGTACCATATCTACCGGGTAAAAGGCAAATGGCTTGTGCGGATTATCCAATTCAGCTTGGGCGAATTGCTGCACTATTTCTACTACAATCCGTTCAATCCATGTTTGCCAGAATTCGTCTGGGTGTAGGATTGTCTCTTTTTGACCAGGGCTTATAATAATAGACAAGATGCGGTAGTTTGGGCTGCGTCAAATCTAACTATTTTAGGAGGCATACCATGAGTAAGCCCACGAAAGAGAGAAAGGGATTAAGCACGGCGCTTAAATATTTTTACGGCGTCGGCGACTTCGGCTTTACCCTGATGAGTAACGTCGAAAGTTACTATTTCACGTCCTTCCTGACCGATTTTGCCAAGTTTTCACCGTTCCTGTCCGGCCTGATCGGCACCCTGACCACCGCCATTGACGCCTGCCTCAGCTGGATCTATGGCGCGATCCTCAACTCGGTCAAGCCCAAGAAGTGGGGCCGCTACCGCTCCTGGCTGATTATGCTGCCGTGGATCGTGCCGTTCCTCTACGCCTTCCAGTTCATCCGCGTCGGCGGCGAGGTCGTCTCGGCCATCGTCATCATATTGGCCTTTGTCTCCAGCCATATCTGCTGGAACTTCCCGTATGTTGCCAACGTGTCCATGATCTCCGTGGCCGGCAAGACGCCGGATGAACGGTCCCAGCTGGCCTCCACCCGCGGCGCCTGGGCCAATCTCTCCAAGGTCGTCTTCTCCTACATCTGCCCCCTGCTGGCCACCCTCGGCGTGAAGCTCCTGGGCGAGGTCAACCAGTACGGCGCGGTCGCCTTCATCCTCGGCGCCATCATGGCCGCCCTCTACTATGCCCACTTCAAGATGTTCGAGGGCTACGAGACCGTCGATCCCGCCGAGCTGGAGAAGGCCAGGTCCGCCCAGAAGGCCAAGAGCGCCGACCGCACCGGCGGCAAGGACCTGATCCGCGCCCTGCTCCAGAACCGGCCCCTGATCGCCCTGCTGCTGGCCGACATCGCCAAGTTCCTCTTCAACTTCGTCATCGCCGGCGCTGCCTACTACTATTTCAAATACATTGCAAAAGATGTAAACCTGCTCAAGGAATATCCCCTTTACATTCTGATCACCAACATCTGCTGCGTCATCGGCTCCTACCTGGCCAAGACCTTCGCCAAGAAGTTCTCCGCCCGGAACACCGCCATCGGTATGTTCTTCATCATGGCCGTGGTGCTGGTGGCATCCCGGTTCCTCTACACCAATGTCACCATGGTCATGGTCCTCATGTCCCTGGCCCTGTTCGGCTACGGCGTGTGCTACTCCCTGACTCCCGCCCTCTACGCCGACACCATCGTCTTCTCCCAGTGGAAGACCGGCAAGAACGCCACCGGCTGGATCTCCGGCCTGCAGAACGTGCCGCTGAAGCTGGGCGTCCTGGCCCGCGGCATCGTCATCCCTGCCGTCCTGGGCGCCGTCGGCTACAACGCCGACAAGGTGGACATCGCCAACGTGGCTCCCGAGCTGCAGAATGCCATCTGCATTGCCTTTATGATTATCCCCGCCATCGCCCTGGTCGCCGCCGGTGTGTTCCTGCTCTTCGGCTTTAACCTGACCAAGGAGAAGGTCATCCAGTACCAGAACGAAATCGCCGCCCGCAACGGCTGATTTCGAACCTGACCTGCACAGGACGCCGCACCGAACCCGGTGCGGCGTCTTGCTTTTTGCGGACAAGTCCTGTACACTGTCGGTAAAGGAGGTCTTGCCATGAAGCAATCTGCCGACCAGCCCAACATTCTGCTCATCACCTGCGATCAGCTGCGCGCGGACTACCTGGGCGCCTACGGCGCGGACTTTATGAAGACGCCGAACCTGGACCGCCTGGCCCGGGAGGGCGTGCGGTTCTCCAACGCCTATTCGCCCAACCCGGTGTGCATCCCGGCGCGGCACAACCTCATCACCGGCCTGCCGGCCCGGTACCACGGCTTTGACGACAATTATTTTGACGGCTCCCATGTCTGCCCCTGGGAGCTGCCCACCTTTGCCCAGATTCTCAACGACCATGGCTACGAGACCGCCGCCATCGGCAAGATGCACTTCATGCCGGAGCGGCGCGCCACGGGCTTCGACTTCTTTTACAATATGAACGAGTGCCCGCCGACCCGGGAGGAGGACGAGTACAGTATGTTCCTCCGGGAACGGGGCTACGGCGGTCATAACGGCATCCACGGCCTGCGGGGCTGCCTCTATATGCAGCCGCAGCGTTCGCTGCTGCCGGAGGCGCTTCATGGGTCGGCCTGGGTGGCGGATCAGTCCATCGCCTATCTGCGCCGAACCCGGGGACGCAAGCCCTTCCTGCTCTGGGCCGGCTTTATCCATCCCCACCCGCCCCTGGACGTGCCGGACAGCTGGGCGGAGCTGTACTGCGGGCAGGTGCCGCCGCCGCTGGAGACCAGGACACCCCTCTCCGCCCTGGCCGAAGAGAACAAGGGCCTGCCGCGGCTCCACAGTCCCGCGGCCATCCAGCGGGTGCGGGAGCTGTACGCCAGCGCCATCTCCTTTGCCGACCAGCAGATCGGGCGGATTCTGGCGGAATTGGAGGCGCTGGACCTGGCGGAGAACACCCTGGTGGTGTTCACCAGCGACCACGGCGAGATGCTGGGAGATCTGGGGACGTACCAGAAATTCCTGCCTTATGACGCCTCCAGTAAGATTCCGCTTTTGCTGCGCTGGCCGGGGCAGCTGAAGCCCGGCACCGTGGATCAGCGGCTGGTGGACCTCAATGATCTGCTGCCCACATTCCTGGACGCGGCGGGACTCTCTTACCCGGCCCGATACGATCTGCCGGGAGAGTCACTGCTGACGGCGCAGGGCCGCAAAAACCGGGCTTTTCAGTACATCGAGCATCAGCACGGCAGCAAGCGCTGGTGCGCTTTGCGGGATGCGCGGTATAAATTCGTCCACTACTACGGCGGCGATGAGGAACTCTTCGACCTCTTGGAGGACCCAGGAGAGACCACCAACCTCCTCTACGGCGCGCCGGACGCCGCCGTACTGACCCGGCGGGACACCCTGCGGGCGGCCCTGATTCAGTATGAGGCCCGCTATGGCCTGGAGGGCTATGTGGAACACGGGGATTTCAAGGCGTTTCCCCGGTACGTGGCCCAGCCCATCGATGAGACCTTCGTGCGGCCCTCTTTTTACCCCATGCTCCTGGAGGAGGAGCGGGCGCAGATGGACGACGTCCTGGAGGAGATTCTCCGGGCCATTGAAAAGGAACCCACCACCAAGCTCCGGGAGAACGGCACGGCGGAAATCCTCTCCGGCGCCGGCTTTTCCCCGGCGCAGATCGAGGACCTCCTGCGCCGGGCCGAGGCCCAGGGCAATTGACCGGCCCGGCGGCTTGGCCCGCCCAGGGGAAAGGCAGGACAAAATAACCGGCGCCGCGGAACACAATCCGCGACGCCGGTTTTGCGTCTTCAGAAATGTTGCATCATTCAGAGGGGGTCAGCGCCTCCAGGGGAAGCGGCAAGTCGAAGCGCGACGCGGCGATCTCTTGCAGCGCCTCGCGGCTCTTCACCTGCTGGGTGAAAACCTGCCCATCCCGGTGTTCCGTCAGCACGTCGCCGGTGAGGGCCAAGCTGCCCTGGGGTGTGCGGCGGTTGAGCATCCGCTTCTGCGTGAAGACGGATTCCGGGCTGCTGGCGCAGTAAAAGTTATACGGCACAAAATACGAGGCGGGCAGGGGAAACTCCCAGAACTCAAAGACCTTTTCCCGGACGCCCTGACTGGTGATCCGGTCCAGGCCCCACCAGGCATCGCCCCGGCGTTCGATGAGGAAGGTCTCACCGAGGATCGTGCGCTGGCCGCCCAGGGGGACGGCGCCGCCGGGCTGCGGGCCTCCGTAGCCCACGTCGCAGTAGTAGGTCTGACCGTCCAGCCGCACCAGAATGCCCCGGTGGAGCATGGGCGGGATAAAGTCCTTGCCCCGGAGGATGCGGCAGGAGACCGACCAGGCGTCGTAACCCGCCCCCTGGAGGAAGGCGCACAATAGCGCATTGAGTTCAAAGCAGTAGCCGCCCCGGCGGTTCGTCACCACCTTGTCGAACAGCGCGGACATCTCCAGCGAGGGGACGCGCTTCTCCGCGTAGGCTTCCAGATTTTCAAAGGGAATGGCACATTGATTCCGGAATAAAATCTCATCCAGTGTGGCCAAATCCGGGGTAATCGGCCAGGAAACACCGATTCGCGCGGCGTAGGCGGCACAGTCCGGCAGGGGGGAATACAACGCCTCGTACATAGGATTCCTTCTTTCATCGTCGGTGCAATGGTGCGCCGCCGATCTCACTTGGTGGGAGACAGCGGCGTGTAAACTCGCAGAGATATTATAGCATATCCGGGGAGGAAGAGCATCCTACATTCCGTACAGTGATCTCCTGCGGCAGCAGAACGGATTGTAGAATTGTAGGCCGTGCGGAAAGGTGCTATACTGGGTGCAAAGGAAGAAAACGGAATAGAATCTGCCGCCGGACAAGACGGCCTTCAACAATGCATATAAACAGGAGGTATGGTACGATGACACCCAAGGAAATTCTGCTGGAAACCCTCAAGCGCGACGGCAAGCCTGAGCGGCTGCTGTGCCAGTACGAGGCCTTTGTGCCGGTGATGAACGACCCGCTGCAGAAGTACACCCGCGGCAACCGCAAGCGCGGCGTCACCAGCTACGACAAGTGGGGCACGGAGATTCTCTTCCCCGAGGACGCCCCCGGCCCGATGCCCCATGTGACCAACAGCAACAAGGTCTGCCCGGACATCACCTGCTGGCAGGACACCGTCAAGGTACCGGACCTGGTGGCCAACTGCTCCGACGGCTGGGAGGAGGCCATCGCCACTGCCGCCGCCATCGACCACGACCAGTACCTGACCATGGGCTTTATGGGCACCGGCATTTTCGAGCAGTGCCACTACCTGATGGGCTTTGAGGATACGCTGGTGAACCTGCTGCTGGAGCCGGACGATATGCACGATCTGGTGGACGCCATCGCCGAGTACCGCTTCCAGTACGCCAAGCTGCTGGTGGATAACCTGAAGCCCGATGTCATCTTGTCCCACGACGACTGGGGCTCCAAGACCAGCCTCTTTATGAAGCCCGACATCTGGCGCGACTACTTCAAGGACCACTACAAGCGCATTTACGGCTATATGAAGGACCACGGCGTCATCGTCATGCACCATGCAGACTCCTTCTGCGAGCCCATCGTGGAGGATATGGTGGAAATCGGCATCGACATCTGGCAGGGCGTTCTCCCCGAGAACGACATCCCGAAGATTCAGAAGCTGCTGGATGGCCGGATGACCCTGATGGGCGGCCTGGACGCCTCTGTGGTGGACCGGGTGGATTCCACCGAGGAGGAGATCCGCGCCGACGTCCGCCGCGCCTGTGAGACCTACGCCCCCGGCGGCCACTTCATCCCCTGCATCACCTACGGCCTCAAGGGGACCATCTTCCCCCATGTGGACCCGATCATCGACGACGAAATCCAGCGCTACAACCGCGAACACTTCTGATATCGTATTTTCAATGCCCGGGCCTTACTGGCCCGGGCATAACTGATATTGGGTTGCGTCTCCGGGAGAGTGTTGCTATAATAACCCTGAGATAATTTCGGTATTTACCGCAAAAATGGGGAAGAGGCGGAAGAAATTGGAACAGGAAGCGTCCAGCAAGCGGATTTTTGAAGAGCTGCCGGTGGCGACAGCCCTCAGGACGATGGTGACGCCCACCATCATCAGCCAGATCATCGTGCTGATCTGAATGTACGGCATCGACCGGGGCCGGGCGATCGCCGATGAAAGCAATGCGGCCCTGTCCGCCTTTGCCTACTGGCGGTACCGGCTCAAGGCGCTGCCGGCGCAGCGCACTGCGGAAGGAGGCAGCGTATGACGGAAGTAGTGGCGGCGCTGATTTGGCGCGGGGATCGGTTTTTGATCTGCCAGAGGCCTGCCCACAAGGCCCGGGGCCTTTTGTGGGAGTTCGTCGGCGGCAAGGTGGAGCCGGGGGAGACGCCCCAGGCGGCCCTGATCCGGGAGTGCCGGGAGGAGCTGGACGTGGCGCTGACGGTGGGCGAGGTGTGCTGCCGGGTGGTGCATCAGTACCCGGACCTGACGGTGGCGCTGACGCTGTTTTCCGCCCGGATTGCCGACGGCGAGCCGAAAAAGCTGGAGCATCAGGACTTGAAGTGGATCACCGTGGAGGAGATCGGCGACTATGCCTTCTGCCCGGCGGACACGGATATTTTGAAGGACCTGCGGGCGGGGAAGTACCGCTCCCAGTGAAAGAGCAGGCAGAACGCCGCAAAGAAGGATTAGATTTTTCACAGCCCGGCGGTCTGTCCCGCGGGCAGCGTGACGGCCATCGTCAGCGTGACGCCGTCGGGGCACTCGGCTCGAATCTTGCCCCGGTGCGCGGCGACAATGCTCCTGGCGATGGAGAGCCCCAGACCGTAGCCACCGGCACTGCGGGCGGCGTCGCCCCGGTAAAACCGGTCGAAGAGATGCTCCAGGGCGGCTTTGTCCAGGGGGTGGGCCATGGGGTTTGAGACCCGCAGGAGGATGCTGCGGCCCTTGCTCTGTAACTCGACGGCGATGTCCGCACCGGAGGGGGCGTAGCGCAGGGCATTGTCCAGGAGGATGGAGAGCAGCTGCCGCAGGGATTTCTCGTCGCCGGTGCAGGAGAGCAGCGGCTGGATGGAAAGCGACAGCGTCTTCCCCTGGCTTTTGGCCGGAGCCAGGAAGGACTGGGCCGTCTCCTCCACCAGGTCGGATAAGGGGAAGTCCAGCAGCTGCAGCTGCGGCTGCTCTTCCATCCGGGAGAGGAAGATCAGGTCGTGGGTCAGAGCGGTGAGCCGCTGGGCCTGGCGGCGGATGTCCGAGAGCCATTGGTTCTCGCCGCACTCCATTTCAGCCAGGTCCGTGTCGGCGCTGATGATGGTCAGGGGCGTTTTCAGCTCGTGGCCGGCGTCGGTGATAAAGCGCTTTTGCTTTTCGTAGCTCTCGGCCACCGGACGGATGATCCGCTGGGAGAGGAGGAGCAGCAGCACCAACACCGTGCCCAGACCCAGGAGCGCCAGGGCGATACTATATAATAAAGTCGTGCGAAGGCTGGAGAGACTGCGGGTGCAGTCGAGGAAGATCAGGCGGGTGCCGTCGGACTCCTCGCTGCGAAGGTAGCGATACTGTTCCCAAAAGCCGGTGGTGCGGCCGGTGGCCAGAATTTTGGCGGCGCCGGCATTGGCTGTCTCGTCGTCGATGGCGGCCACCTGGCCGGTGTCTGTCTGGAGGATCTGGCCGTCGGCGTCCAGCAGCACAGAGAAGTAGCGGGACTCATAGGGCGTCTCCGGCGACATACCCGGCGCCCCGGTGGGACGCTGGGGCAGTGGGTCCCGGGGGAAGCCACGGTGGGGGAAGGAACCCTGGTTTTCTGCCAGGACGGCCAGGATGGCGTCTGCCTCTGCCACGATTTTCTGCCGGCTCATCAGATTGACGCCGCCCAGAATCACCGTCAGCACCACCGTCAGAGAGAGCATGGTGGCGACGATCAGCTTGCGCCGGAGCGCGCGCATCATGGCGTTTCCTCCAGGGAGTAGCCGGCGTTTCGGGCGGCGCGGATCTGGACGTCGGCGTGCAGGGCGGCCAGCTTTTTTCGCAGGTAGGAGATATACACCCACACCACGTTCTGCTCTACTTCACTGTTGTATCCCCAAATTCGCTCCAGAAATCGCTCCGTGGGGATGAGCTGCCGGGGATTGCGCAGCAGCAGCTCCATCATTTGAAACTCCTTGTTGGCCAGGCGGAAGCTGCCGCCGGGGCCGGAGAGGACAAAGGTGGCCTGGTCCAGCGTCAGATTGCCGAAGGAGAGCTGGCTCTGGAGCTGCCCGGTGGTGCCCCGGGTCATGGCGCGGATGCGGGCCATCAGCTCCGGGGTGGAAAAGGGCTTGGTGAGGTAGTCGTTGGCGCCGGAGTCCAGGCCCAGCACCTTGTCGTCCACCTCAGACTTGGCGGTGAGAATCAGCACCGGGATGGGGTTGCCCAGGGCGCGCAGCCGCCGCAGCACGCTCAGCCCGTCCAGCTTGGGCATCATCAAATCCAAGATCAGCCCGTCGTAATTGCCCGATTCGAGATACGCCAGCGCCTCTTCGCCGTCGTAAACGGCGTCGACGGAATAGTTGTTCCGCTCCAACAGGGCCACAATGGCCCGGGAGAGGGAGCGCTCGTCCTCTGCCAGCAAAATACGCAACATTACCCCTCCTCAATCGAAATTATCGCAGCATCAGCATACTGCCGCCGCCTTAACTCTAGGGCATCACCGCACAATTGTGTCTGCGGCCTTCGCCCAATCTTTTGCCCCATCCGTGCAGCTATAAAAGGGGGAAATACATATAGTATTCCCGCCCTTTTATAACTTTCGTATGAGGCAAAATCTTTGGCCGAATG
>DVHE01000025.1 GCA_018712245.1 Candidatus Avoscillospira avicola
CTACGCCGTCACCGCCGTGGCCGACTTCAAGGCCGGCACCATCAAGGACACCAAGACCGGCGAGACCACGCCCACGGGCCTGCCCACCGAGAACATGGTGATGCTGACGCTGGGCGACCAGGGCCGGATCATCCTCCGTCCCTCCGGCACCGAGCCGAAGATCAAGTTCTACTACACCGCCGCTGCCGACTCCATGGCCGCCGCAGAGGCCATGATCGACAAAATGGACGAGGCCATGACGGCGCTGCTGTAACAGCGCAGACATAGAAAGCCCTTCACAGAATTGAGAAATTCTGCGAAGGGCTTTTTGTTGTCTTCAGCGACTAAAATGGGGGAAATTGCTGTAAAACCAGCCCCGGGCCATTGGCTGGCGTCAATCTGGAAAGCTTTTCGGTTCCGGAGAAGCTACAGAATCATTTTAGAGAGTACACGGATTCGAAGCCTGCCCTGTTCTCTCTTCATCCACAGCTTCTTCAAAAAGAACGCGTAGATTAGGGCAATTTATTCCCCTGTTGAAGCAGCTTTCAGCAACCTGGAGTTTCACTTTATGTTAGGAAAAATATGGAGGTAGGGTCTTGCGTTTTCATCAAAGGCAAAGTATAATGCAAATGAGGAATGTCCAAATTTTGGCACTTGAATTGAGGTAGTTTTGTGAAGCAGAAACGAAATATCTCTCATGTGACCTGCGCCGTCACGACGGGGTACCTAGCGGCGATGGGCAGCCTCTATTTGCTCTTTCCTGGCTTGCGTGGCTACAGCAGCATCACATCGGAAAAATTCCCGTTATTTTGGATCCTCACAGGCGGATATATTCTGACAGCGCTTTTGATTCAAGCGGAAGGGGCCCTCATCGGAGAATCTGGTTTGTCCCTGCGCGCATATCTGGCCTCTACCACCTGGCCGGAGCGGTTTTGTCTCATATATCTGCTGCTGACCTGGGTTTCAGCCCTGGCTTCCCCCTGGTTCCCGGAAACAATTTCCGGCGTCAGCCGCCAAGAAGGCGCTCTGACCATTACCTTGTACTGCCTCTCATTTCTGCTCGTCGCACGATGGGGAAAAGCGAGCCGGACCCTCCTCTTGATTTGGGCCGCAGGTTTGGCGCTCTGCTGTTTGCTATCGCTCATGCAGTTGGCCGGCGCCAACCCTCTGGGACTCTATCCGGCAGGCTGCAACTACTACGACGGTGGTATCCGCTATGGCGGCTTTTATCTGGGAAGCATCGGCAATGTGGATCTGCTGGCCGGGCTGCTGGCGCTTGGAATTCCCATGCTTTGGGTGGCCGTGGTGCGGCGGAAAGAGCGCTGGCGCTTTTGGCTGCTGCTGCCCCTGGCACTTTGCCTGGCAGTGCTTGTGTGGATGGATGTGCTGGCTGGCCTGGTGGGTGTGTTTGGCGGCGCGCTGCTGACGCTGCCGGTGGTGCTTCCGGTGCAGAAAAAGCGCCGGAAATGGCTGTGGTTACTGGTTGCGGCCGTATTTCTGCTGATACTTTTGCTGCTTTTCCTGGTGGATCTGGGCGGTGGGCTGTTCCATGAAATACATCTTATGCTGCACGGCCAAGCCAGCGACAGTTTTGGCTCCGGGCGGCTTTACATATGGCGCAATGTGCTTTCCCGCGTACCGGGACACCTGCTGCTGGGCACGGGGCCTGATACCATGCTCTATGCAGAGATCGACGCCTTTACCCGCTATGATGCGGCTTTGGGCGGCACCATTGTCTCGCAGATTGATGTGGCGCACAACATTTATCTCAACATTCTCTATCACCAGGGTATATTGGCGCTGCTTGCCTATCTGGGTATGCTGGCAGCAGCGGCCTGGCAATGGCTCCGCCGCAGCAGCACAGACGGAGTGACTGCGCTCCTGGGAGCCGGGCTGTTGGGATATGGCATCCAGGGCTTTTTTGGAATAGAAATGTTTCTCGTATCGCCGTTCTTCTGGCTAACCCTCGCCCTGCTGGTGGGACGGAGCAGACGGGATACAAATATATGTAAGAGAATCAAACGGAGGGAACAGAAATGCGGAAGAAACTGTTGAGCCTGAACCTGGCGCTCCTGATGGCGGTGCTTCTGGTTCTGCCCAGCCTGACACTGACGTCCAGCGCAGTGGAAGACTGGCAATGGGGCGAAAATGGGTACATCAAGGTGCAGATGCAGGCAGGCGCAGACCCGGAGCTGGTCACCATCTATAACGTGGCCAGCATGGGCGACATTATGCTCTACGAGGCGTTCTTGTACCACGAAGGCTATAGCGGCACCACTTCTGTGCTGGCGGCAGATGACTTCGTGGCAACGGGCTACACCTGCGACAGCGAGACATATACCTTTACGGCTTTGGCGAATAATATTGCCGCCAAGACGCCGGAGAATGCACCGGTGCTTGTGCCGGAAAAGTATACAAGTCAGAGCGAAAATCCCATGGCGCTGTGCATCTCGCCCACGTTGAAAACAGTGACGGGCGACAAGGACTATGTGGTAGTGGAGGCGGCCGAAGACGGGACAATCACATTCCCGGAAACTAATGCCTTTGCCACTGCCGATGAGCAAAAAGTACTTCTCTGGGAAGCACAATCACGCCGGGTATTTGATAATGTCCTTGCCGGCGCAACAACCACCTTGCCATCCGAAGTTGGAAATACCGTCTGGCTGGCCGGGGAAGGCGCTTACTATATTACGTTCTATGAATACCCTGGGGTTACGTATAAGGCGTATTCCAGCAAAAATGATCGCCTCAATTATTCGCAGAGAAACCGGATTTACGACAATGATGACATTTGGGTTCCCGTTGGCTGGAACAGTAAAGCGGATTTCACCGGAAAAACATATAACGAGCGTTCAACCGTTTCTGATGTGCTGGACGGGGCTGCTCTGACAGCGGATGTGTACAGGCAATTTGTAAAGGCGCCGGAAAACTTTTATGAGCTATATAGCGCCGGCGGTCTGGACAATGGCTCCTGGAGCGAAGTGAAAGAACTTCCTGCAACTGGAGTGGTTACGCTGCCCACAACCATCCGGAGCGGCGTGGAGGCGCTCTATTGGGATTTGAATGGAGTATCGTATCCGGCAGGCACTACTGTTGAAGAAGTAGAGAGCGGCGCCATGTTCTACGGAACGGAAACTTATGAAGATATGCTGTACGCCTGCCTGGACGGCAACGGCGGCGCATACGGGTTTGCCCCTTGGCGCAATCCCTATGACTATGTCTATTGCACGGATGGAACAGACGGCTTTGCCAGCGATTTCTTGTTCCAGGAATATGTTCCCTACAAAGCCGGGGCGGTGCTGACCGGCTATCAGGCCGTGGGTTCCAAGAAAATCTATGACCTCAACGCCGATGTTCTGACGGCGATCCAAGCCGAGCGGACAGGCACTTCCAAGGTAGTCCAGTTCCGGGCGCTCTATGAGGAAATTACGGGCAATGCCATTGAATATTTCGGCAATGGCGCCGTCACTCAGGACGGTAAAGCCTATGCCTTCGTCGATTCCATTACAGGCACGTCGGTCAACGCGGCGGAGAATATGTTTGTTGCGCCCGAGGGGAAGCGTTTTGCCGGATGGAACACCTACCGCAGCGGGTACGGCAATGACTATGCAGCCGGCGACGCAGTGCCGCTGGACGATGTCACCGCGCTCTACGCCCAGTGGGAGGACGCGCCCGAGGAGCCCGAGGAGCCCGAGGAACCCGAGGTGAAGCCGGAGCAGCCCGGCACAACCACCAAGCCCTCCCAGGAGGAGGAGAAGCCCGCAGAAGTCACTGTGCAGGTGCCGCAGCAGGCCATTACAGCGGCCAAGGGTGAGGCGGTTGCGCTGCCCATGGAGCCCGTGACAGCGAGAGACAATGCTGCCAAGGCGCCGACTGTCACCGTGAAGCTGCCCGCCGGCACCACCGCCAAGGTGGAGGTTCCGGTGGAAGATGTGACCCCCGGCACCGTGGCGGTGCTGGTCAAAGCAGATGGAACCGAGGAGATTGTCCGCACCTCCGTTGTCTCTGAGAACGGCGTGGTACTCACGGTAGAGGACGGCGCAACCTTGAAGATCGTGGACAATACCAAGGAATTTGATGATGTGTCGGAAGTCAGCTGGTGTTCCGATGCCGTAGCCTTTGTCAGCAGCCGTGAACTCTTCCAGGGTACTTCTGACGCGCAGTTCAGCCCCGATGCCAGCGCGAACCGCGCTATGATTGTCACCGTGTTGGCTCGTCTGGAGGGCGAAAACACCGAGGGCGGCACCAACTGGTACGACAAGGGGCGCGACTGGGCCATGGAAGCTGGAATTTCCGATGGCAGCAGCATGGATACCTCCATCACTCGCGAGCAGCTGGCCACTATGCTTTACCGGTATGCGCAGAATCGCGGCATGGATGTCAGCGCCACCGATACACTGAGCTCCTTCACCGATGCCGCCGCTGTATCCGACTATGCTTCGGAGGCGCTGGGCTGGGCTGTTGCCAACGGCATCATCACTGGTAAGCCGAACCAGGTGCTGGATCCGCAGGCCGGTGCAACCCGCGCTGAAACTGCAGCAATGTTGATGCGGTTCTGCCAGTTGATCTAAAAAACTGCGGGAACGACACATTAACCCGCCGGGCCTGTGCCCGGCGGGTTTTCCCAGAAATATTCTTCAACATACTGTGGTTCTTTTCTGCCGCCCCCGTGGGGGCGGCGTTTTTTGTTTTACAGGGGATTTTCGTCGATCCACTGGAGGATTTGCCGGCCGATGGCCTTGATGGCGCCGGGAGCATAGGGCAGGCGCAGCCCCGCCGTCTCCACCAGGCCCTCGAAGGTAGCCGTGCCGGCCTGATCCACAAAGGCCAGGTACCGCCGCCAGGCGTCGGCCCGATCCCGGAGGGACGCCATCCAGAACTGGAAGGCCACCACCTGGGCCATGCAATAGTCGATATAATAGAGCGGATAAAGATAGACGTGCAGCTGCCGCTGCCAGCCGGCGCCGCGGCCATAGAAGGGGAGACCCTCCAGGTCCAGCCAGGGCCGGTACTTTTTCTCCAGCTCCAGCCAGAAGGCGTTGCGCTGGGCAGGCGTCCAATCGGGATTCTCATAGACCCGGGTCTGGAATTCGTCCACCATACAGCCGTAGGGGATGAAGATCAGGGCATCCTCACAGTGGCCCAGCTCATATTTCGCCGTGGCAGGGCCGAAGAAAGAGGCGTGGTAGTCCTGGGTCAAAAACTCCATGGACATGGAGTGGCACTCGCAGCTCTCCATGGTGGGGCTCTGGAGCTTGCGGGGATAGCCCTTGCGGAAGGCCCGGTAGGCGGCAAAGGCGTGTCCGGCCTCGTGGGTCAGCACGTCCACGTCGCCGGAGGTGCCGTTGAAGTTGGAGAAAATGAACGGCGCCTGGTAATCCGGCAGGTCCGTGCAGTAGCCGCCGGGGGCCTTCCCGTCCTTGCTGAGGACGTCCAGCAGCTCATTGTCGAAGAGGAAGCGGCCAAACTCGGCGGTTTCGGGGCTCAGCGCCTCATACATGGCGCGGCCCGCCGCCAGAATCTCGTCCGGCGTGCCGAAGGGCTTTGCGTTGCCGTCGGGGAAGAGCATGGGATCGTCATAGAGCTTCAGCCCGCCGAGGCCCAGCCGCGCCGCCTGGTCGGCCTTGACCCGGGCCACGATGGGCACCATGTCCTGGGCAATCTGGTCCCGGAAGGCTTCCACGTCCTTGGGGCCGTAGCAGTTGCGGCCCAGCCGATCATAGCCCAGCCGGAGATAGTTGTCGTGGCCCAGCAGCTTGGCCTGCTGGGTGCGGTTTTTCACCAGCTTGTCAAAGAGATCGTCCAGCTCCTCCTGGTGGGCGTCAAAGAAGCGGCCCTCCGTCTCGTAGGCGGCGCGGCGCACGGCCCGGTCCGGGCTCTCCTTGTAGGGGCCCAGCTTCGGCAGAGGCATGGTCTTGCCGTCAAACTCCACCATGGCGGAGGCGTAGAGCTTCTGGTACGCCGAGGTCAGCTTGTTTTCCTCCTGCATCAGGGGCAGCAGCACCGGGTCAAAGCTCCGCACCTGAATTTCCAGGTTGGTGAAGAGGAGCTTCCCCAGGGCCTCGGACAGCTCCGCCCGGAAGGGGGAGCGCAGCAGCGCCCGGCTCACCTGCTGGTCCAGCTCCTCCATCTGGGGGCTGACCTCGTCCAGGTAGTCCTGCTCCGCCTCGTAGAAGGGGTCGCGGGTGTCGATGGTGTGGCGGATTTCGCAGAGGCTGCACATGGTCTGGGTCGTGGCGGCGGCAGTCTCATAGGCCCGGTAGGCCTCCAGCTGGGCCTGGGCGGACGTCGCGCTGTCCAAGGCAGCCACGGCGGTCTCAGCGGCCCGGCGCAGGGCGTCCAGGTCGGGCCGGGTATAGGGCATCTCGGAAAATTTCATAGAAAAACCTCCTATTGCGATGAAATAGAAATGGAAAACCAGGGGACCGTAGGGGCGGCGGTTGAGGGAAGAGGGAATAGGGAAGAAGTGCTTCGCGCCGTAGGGGCGACTATTAGTCGCCCGTGCCGCACGCCCGATTCGCCGCCGGCCTGCGGCAACGCGCCGCGCCAAAGCCTCCCCTGACGCCGTTCGGCGTTAAGGGAGGCGGCATGGCGAAGCCATGACGGAGGGGGCAGCAACCCCTCAGTCAGCCTGCGGCTGACAGCTCCGGGTTGCCGCTAAGCCTTCCCGGCCCGCGTTGCGGTCCGCCAAGGCAAGCGGCTGCCCAACCGCTGCGGTCGCTTCTTCCGCCGCTGGCGGCGCTCCCTTGCGGACCCCTTACACAGGGGAGCCTTTTTGTGCCGCCCGCAAACCTGCGTGTCCGCCGCGCCTGCGGCGAAGGGGGGCCTATTCGCAGGTGCCGCGCCGCCTCAGAGCGGGCAGCGCAGCAGCAGCTCCATCCGCCGCAGCAGCGCCGGGTCGTCCAGGGAATTACAGAGGGTGATGCTGCCGCCGGTGGGCCTGGGATTGGAGAGGTCCCGGGCCTGGAGCCGCCGCTGGGTCTGGCGGGCGATGCCGCCGGAGCCGTCGAGTATCTCCGGCCGGGGTCCGACGATCTGCCGGATGGCGCCCCGGAGGAAGGGGTAGTGGGTGCAGCCCAGCACCACGGCATCCACCGGCGCGGCGAGATGGGGCTGCAAATGGGCCTTGAGGTAGGCCTTCAGCTGGGGGCCGGAGAAGACGCCCCGCTCCACAAACTCCATCAGCCCGGGGCAGGGAACCGGGTCCACCGCGGCCCGGTCCTGAAACTGCTCCAGCAGCCGGCGGAACTTCTGCTCGTGGAGGGTCATCTCCGTGGCCAGCACCAGGATGCGGCCCCCGGGGTGGCGCTCCACCGCCGGTTTGAGGGCCGGCTCGGTGCCGATGATCGGAAGGTCCGGATACGTCTCCCTTAAAAACGCCGCGGCCGCCGAGGTGGCGGTGTTGCAGGCGATGACGATGGCCTTGACGCCGCGGGCCAGGAGCCACGCCGCCGCGTCGGCGCTCAGGGCCTGCACCTCCTGGAGCGGGCGATCTCCGTAGGGCGCGTGGCGGGAATCGCCGTAGTAGAGGAAGTCCTCCCCGGGCATCCAGTTGCGCAGCGCCCGCAGCACGCTGATGCCGCCCAGGCCCGAATCAAAAACGCCGACGGGGTCGGTACAGGCCATGGCGTCCACCTCTTTCTTTCAAATCTTCGCACAGTTCCCTCCTGCGGCGCGGCCCGTGCAGTCCCCCTCATTATACCGCGGCCGGGGATGGAGAGCAAGAAAATTTCACCAGCGCTTTACAAAATAGCGGTTGGATTGTGACCGGTAACGTGTTATAGTATTCGTAATCTCTTCCAATTTACAGAGAATCGAGGGGGATATTATGCCCGCTGCCTACACCCACTACCGCTTTGGGCGGGACGTGCTGCGCCTGCTGCCGCCGGAGAAGCGGCAGATCATCGCCAGCCACCGCGCCCTCTATGACATCGGCCTCCACGGGCCGGATATTTTCTTCTTTTACCATCCTCTGACGGACAACGCCGTGGCGCGGATGGGCCATTCGTTGCACCGCCAGACGGGCGCCACGGTGCTGCGCCGCATGGCGGCCCTGCTGTGCCAGGCGCCGTCGGAGGCTGCCACGGCCTATCTCTACGGCTTTCTCTGCCACTTCGCCCTGGACAGTGCCTGCCATGGCTACGTGGGACAGATGGAGGCCCTGGGCGTGGGCCACTCCCTGCTGGAGACCCAGCTGGACCGCTCGTACCTGGTGGAGGACCGGCTGGACCCGGAGCGAGTCAACCCCACCGGGCACCTGAGGCCCTCGCCCGAGGCGGCCCGGGTCATCGCCGCGTTCTTCCCCCAGGTGACGGAGCGGGAGGTGGAGGCCTCCGTCCGGGATATGATCCGGGTGCAGCAGCTGCTGCTTCCCACCAGCCACGCCAAGCGCACCATGCTCCAAGGCGCCGCCCGGCTCCTCAAAAAGGACTACGTGGCCGGGATGGTGATGCCCACCCGGGAAAGCCTGGCCTGCAGGCAGATGGTGGCCCGGCTGCGGGCCATGTATGAGGCGGCCCTGCCGGTGGCGGTCTCGCTGATCGAAGATTTTCCCCGGCTGGATCACAGCGCCTATGCCTATAATTTTGAAGGAATCCGAGTGGGGGAGGAGGAAGCGCCATGAAACTGACCAAGCTGGAGAAATCCTGGATTCTTTACGATGTGGGCAACTCAGCCTTCACGCTGCTGGTGTCCACCATTATGCCCATCTATTTCAACTATCTTGCCTCCTCCGCAGGCATCAGCGACGAAAACTACCTGGCCTATTGGGGCTATGCCGCCTCCATCGCCACGCTGATCGTCGCCCTCAGCGGCCCGGTGCTGGGAACGCTGGCAGACTACAAGGGCTTCAAAAAGCCCATTTTCCTGGTGGCGCTGGCCGTGGGCGCCTTGGGCTGCGTCGCCCTGGGCCTGGCCAAGGCCTGGCTGGCCTTCCTGGTGATCTTCGTCGTGGCCAAGACCGGCTACGCCGCCAGCCTGGTGTTCTACGACGCCATGCTCAACGACGTCACCGACGAGACCCGGGTGGACAGCGTCTCCTCTCTGGGCTACGCCTGGGGCTACGTGGGCAGCTGCCTGCCGTTCCTGCTGTGCCTGGGGCTGGTGCTGGGCGCCGAGCCCCTGGGCCTCACCATGGAAGTGGCCATGGGCCTGAGCTTCACCGTGGTAGCCCTTTGGTGGGTGGGCTGCTCCCTGCCCCTGCTGCGGCGCTACCGCCAGACGTACTACATCGAGCGGCAGCCCAGCCCCGTCCGCAGCAGCTTTGGACGGCTGCTGAAAACGCTGAAAAACGTCAAGGCGGAAAAAAATATCTTCCTCTTCCTGCTGGCCTTTTTCTTCTATATCGACGGCGTTTACACCATCATCGACATGGCCACGGCCTACGGCTCCGCCCTGGGCCTCGATTCCACCGGCCTCCTGCTGGCCCTCCTGGTCACGCAGATCGTCGCCTTCCCCTGCGCCATTGTCTTCGGCCGCCTCTCCAAAACCGTCAAAAACAGCCGCCTCATCACCATCTGCATCCTGGCATACCTGGGCATCGCCATCTTCGCCATGTTCCTGGTGAGCCAGTGGCAGTTCTGGGTGCTGGCAGTGCTGGTCGGTATGTTCCAGGGCGGCATCCAGGCCCTGTCCCGGTCCTATTTTGCCAAGATCGTGCCCAATGAGCGCTCCGGCGAATACTTCGGCCTGATGGACATCTGCGGCAAGGGCGCCGCCTTCTTCGGCACCACCATCGTCAGCGTCATCACCCAGATCACCGACCGGATGAACCTGGGCGTGGGCGCCATCGCCATCTTGTTCGTGGCGGGCCTGCTGCTGTTCCGCCGGGCCGCCCGGCTCAACCGGGAATAACCGGCGCCTTGCCGGAAATCCGCGGCAGCGGCGGGAAGAACCCGGGAAACTCCCAGAAAAAATCCCAAATTCGGAAAGATTTCTGTTGACAGCTTCCGGGAAACTTTGTTATAATACTTCGTGCGTATCCTTCGGATGCGCCTAACGTTACAAGCTACGGCTGCCTTCGGCAGCTGCTGAGCATATTTTTTAGGAGGTGTACACCCATGCTGCGTACCTATCAGCCCAAGAAGCGCCATCGTTCCAAGGTTCATGGCTTCCGCAAGAGAATGGCTACCGCCAACGGCCGTAAGGTCCTGGCCCGCCGCCGTGCCAAGGGCAGAGCGAAGCTGTCCGCCTAACGTTGGGGCCGCGTATACCGCCAAAAATTGATTAGCTACGGGGTGGATGGAAACTATTTCTGTTCGCCCCGTCCGTTTATCGGAGGTCAGGATGCAGTTTTCCAAATCTCTGAAAGAGAGTCACCTGTTCCGCCGGCTGTACCACAAGGGACGCTCCGCCGCCAACGGCTACCTGGTCCTCTACTGCCGCCGCAACGGCACCCAGGAGAACCGGATCGGCCTTACGGTCAGCAGGAAGCTGGGCCACGCCGTGGTGCGCAACCGCGTCCGCCGCCGCCTGCGGGAGATCTACCGCCTCCACGAGGCGAGCTTTCTCCCGGGATGGGATGTGGTGGTGGTGGCCCGGTCCCGGGCGGTGACGGCCAGTTACCGGTCCCTGGAGCGGGCGTATCTCTCCCTGGCCCGCAAGCTGGGACTTTTGCAGGAAGCGGTGGCCAACGATGAAACGGTGCCTTCTTAAATTGATCCGGTTTTACCAAACCGGAATCTCCCCCTTTTTCCCGCCCAGGTGTCGGTTTACCCCCACTTGTTCTCAGTATGCCCTGGAGGCCATCGAGAAGTACGGCGCGGTCAAAGGGGGATGGCTGGCCATCAAGCGGCTTATGCGGTGCAATCCCTTCAACCACCAGTGCCCTTACGACCCAGTCCCCTAAATTCCCCGTAATGGAGGAACACACATGAACATCAGCGATATCATTCGCGTCCCCTTTGGATATCTGCTGGACTGGCTGTACCAGTTCACCACCAATTACGGTCTTGCGCTGATTCTCTTCTCTCTCATCGTCAAGCTGGTGCTGCTGCCGATGAACGCCAAGAGCAAAAAAAGCATGCTGAAGATGTCCCGAATTGCCCCGCTGCAGAAGGCGCTCGAGGCCAAGTATGCCGACGACAAGGCCAAATACCAGCAGGAGGTCATGGCTCTCTATAAAGAGGAGGGCGTCTCTACCACCGGCGGCTGCCTGTGGAGCTTCATCCCCCTCTTGATCCTCTGGCCCCTCTACTACGTCATCCGCGAGCCCATCACCTACATGATGCACATCCCCGCCGAGACCGCGGCGCAGATCGTGGAGGTCATCAAGTCCCACGTGGACCTGGGAAGCAACACCTACTTCCACCAGCTGATCGCCGCCTCCCACATCGGCGAGTATCTCCCTGAGATCCTCGAAAAGCTCCCGGATCTCACCACCGCCGGCCTCCAGACCATCGACTTTTCCTTCCTGGGCATCGACCTTTCGCAGATCCCCAACTGGAAGTTCTGGTCGCTGACCGACTGGAACGCCATCGGCGCGTTCCTGCTGCCGATCCTCTCCGGCGGGTCCAACATCCTGGCCATGTGGGTCAGCCAGAAGCTCAACAATTCCGTCGCCACCAACGACAAGGGCGAGCAGGACAAGGACGCGGCCAAGATGGCCCAGTCCATGAACACCATGCTCTTCGTGATGCCGCTGATCTCGGTGTGGATCGGCTTCACCATGCCCGCCGCCGTCACGGTATACTGGATTGCCCAGTCCGTGTTCAGCCTGATCATCGACTCCTGGCTCACGGTCCGCTACCGCAAGATCTACGCGGCAGAGGATGAGGTCCGCCGGGAGAAGGCGGCGAAGCTGGCCGCCGAGGAGGCGGAGCGGGAGCGGCTGCGCGCCGCGCGCCGGGCCGCCAACCCCGACGGCATCACCGAAAACACCAGCAAGAAAAAGCAGGAGCGCAAGGAGCGGGAGGAGCGCGAGGCCGCCCAGCGGGAGTTCGCCGCCAGAAAGGCCGGCATCGATCCCGATGCCCCAAAGGCTGTCGATCCCGAAAAATGCCCCTCCGGCATCCCCGATCGGCCCTATTGCCGCGGCCGAGCCTACGATCCCAACCGCTACAAGCGCAATGCTTCTGATTCCGATGCAGCCGAGTAAAAGGAGTTAGGAAATGGAAAAATTCATTACCGCCACCGGCAAGACCATCGACCTGGCCATTGAAGCAGCCCTGCGGGAGCTGAAAATGGATCGGGACAGCGTCTCTGTCGAGGTGTTGGAGAATCCCAGATCCGGCTTTCTGGGATTCGGCGCCACTCCGGCCAAGGTAAAAGTGACGTATGAGGCGCCCGACGAGGAGACCCGGCCCGCACCGGCCCTTTCCTCCGCCTCCCGGAGCAAGCCCAAAAAGGCCGAGAGCAGCCCGGCACACAAGCCCCTAAACCCCATCAATCCCATCAACCCGCCCAAGGCGGAGGCCAAGCCCCGTCCCGCCGAGGCCCCCAAGGCGCCTGCCGCGGAAAAGCCCAAGGCCGCCGAAAAGCCCAAGGCGGAGGAAAAGCGGGAAAAGCCCCAGCGCCAGCCCAAGGTGGAAAAGACCTACGCCCCTGCGGCCCCCGGCTCCAAGGAGGAGCGGATCGAGACCTTTATCAAGGGCCTTCTGGAGCATATGGGCTCCGACGCCGTGCCCCACGCCTATCTGGGCGAGGATGACACCTACCAGGTGGACCTGGTGGGCGAGGACCTGGGCTTTTTGATCGGCCGCCGGGGCGAGACCCTGGACGCCATCCAGCACTTGACCAACTACGCCATCAACCGCGACAGCTCCAAGCGGACGCGGATCAATGTGGACGCCGAGAACTACCGCCGCAAGCGGGAAGAGAGCCTCCGGCGGCTGGCTCAGAAAGTCGCCGGCAAGGTGGTCAAGTACCGCCGCAGCATCACCCTGGAGCCCATGAACGCCTATGAGCGCCACGTGATCCACGCCACGCTCCAGGATTACCCCGACGTCTCCACCCACTCCACCGGCACCGAGCCGGGCCGCCGTGTGGTGGTGTCCTACAACAAGTACCCCCAGGATCAGGACGGCTGATCCGGTG
>DVHE01000004.1 GCA_018712245.1 Candidatus Avoscillospira avicola
CGTGTCTGCGGTTGGCGAACCTGCTTTCACTCTATCATCGGAGGTCTTATTTTTCTATCCATAAGTAGAACTTTTTTGCACCACCGGCATAGCCGGTGGTATTCGTCTACAAAAAGGCAGACTGGGCAACCCTTTTGGGGCTGCCCAGTCTGTTTTTTTGCAATTTGGTATTTTTTGTTTTTGCGACGGGCCCTTCGTTTTACACCGGCCGTATCTTTGATTAAACAGAGGCTTTCTGATAAAAAGGAAGTGTAGATACGGAAACTGCACATTATCAGGAAAGGAAGATCGAAGATGGCTAAAAAGAAAACGGAGGTCCCGAAATATGGCACCATTACATTAAAGGGAATCCAGTATTACAGGACCCGGATCATGGATGCAGATGGCAAGCAGGTGAATTTGTATGCCACCACTTGCGAGGAATTGTATAAGAAGCAGTTGGAAGCACAGCGCCAGCTGGATGAGATCATCTTTCATCGACAGCATCCGACGGTAGCTGAGTATTGCGAGAAGTGGCTGCTGATGCAGTCAGCAAAGGTCTCTGCATCTACATTGAGAGGTTATACCGCCGACATGAAGAACTATATCATCAAACCTTTGGGTGAGATGTATATGGAGGAAGTGACCGCAGACGATATTCGATTGGCGCTTGTCCCTTTGACGAAAAAATCGGAGGGATTATACAGTACGGTGAATATGCTCATCAAATGCGTTTTTTACGCAGCAGAGCGAAACCAAATCCTCGAACACAACCCCTGTGTGGGAATATCGGGCAAGGGCGGAAAGCTAGGGAAAAAGAGAGAAGCATTAACGGACCAGCAGGTAGCAGTGCTTCTGGATACCGTCAAGGGGCTTCCCCCGTATTTGTTTATTATGATTGGCTTGTATTCCGGCCTGCGCTGGGAAGAAATTCTCGCGCTGCAATGGGACTGTGTGTTTCTGGACGAGTCTACGCCTTATATATCGGTAAGGCGAGCATGGCGTACAGAACATAACAGGCCCGTGATTTCTACGGTGCTCAAGATCAAGGCTGCCAAAAGGGATATTCCGATTCCCAAGTGCCTGGTGGACTGTCTGCGGGAAGCGAAAGATAATTCCATATCGGATTATGTGATTGCGGACAGCAAAGGAGAGCCGTTGGCCGCTTCGCAGTTTCAAAGGGTATGGCAGTATGTAGTTGTCCGGTCCACCAAGCCCCGCAACTACTATAAGTATGTGAATGGCCAGAGCATCAAATATACGGTTACCCCAACGCTGGGAATGACACAAAAAAATCAACCGAAAATCAAATATACGTTGGACTTTGATGTGACCCCGCACCAGCTGCGGCATACTTACATCACCAACCTGCTCTATGCGGGGGTTGATCCAAAGACCGTTCAATATCTTGCCGGACATGAAAATAGCAAAACAACTATGGACATTTATGCGAAAGTGAAATATAATAAACCTGAAGAGCTGTTCGGAGTTGTGAACAGCGCTTTTCATCAGACAGTCATTGATTGAGATGCCATTGACTTTCGTGGTTACCACATAGGATAACTGAGCAACAGAAAGCTGGAAAACCCCGGAATATCAAGGAAAATCAGCTCAAAAAGGCGCGCAGTACGGCCTCAAAGCCGCCCGCCGCGCCCCCCAGTTCTCCAAGCGCTGAATTTCCCTGCATCTTTCGGCTCCCGCCACTGCCGTGGCGGGAGCTTTTTTGTTGTTCGCCTTCCTGCGCTCCCCTTCTATTTCTTCACACACGCACTCTCACACTCCCCTCCCCCCTGCCCAACTGCATCTGATTCGATTTAGGATTGTTATACTCAGTCTGATTCTATTAGTTTTGATTCCCTTTCCCTTTTCGCCAGTCAAGAAATGCTTTTTTCGCCAGTCTGGACGCCGGGTTTTCCGGCTTCAGGACGCTGCGTTTGCGCAGGTCTGGACCGTGCGTTCGGGACAAGCCTGCCGGTTTTCCACAGCGCAGCGCCGCGGCGTCCACAGCTTTTCCACAGATCAACCAGGGAGCAGCCACCGTCGAAAACGGCTATTGCATCGGCGGCACTTTTGTTGTATGATGGATGAAAGTCATTTGGGAGGGATTCCACCATGGATATCAAAATCACCAAAACCACCAACCCCAAGGAAAAGCCCGATCAGAAGGCCCTGGGGTTTGGCAAATATATGTCCGACCACATGTTCCTGATGGACTACACCGAGGGCATCGGCTGGCATGACGCCCGCATCGTCCCCTACGGCCCCATCCCCATGGACCCCGGCGCGGTGGCCCTCCACTACGCCCAGGAGACCTTCGAGGGCCTCAAGGCCTACCGCACCGCCGAGGGCAAAATCCAGCTCTTCCGGCCCGAGATGAACGCCCGCCGGATGATCAACTCCAACCGCCGGCTGTGCATGCCGCCCTTCCCCGAAGAGATGTTCATCGAGGCCGTCAAGGCCATCGTCACGGTGGACGCCGACTGGGTCCCCTCCGAGCCCGGCGCCTCGCTGTACATCCGGCCCTTTATGTTCACCACCGAATGCCAGCTCTCCCTGCACAACTCCCGGGAGTTCCTCTTCTGCATCATCTGCTCCCCCTCCGGCGCTTACTACGCCGAGGGCATCAACCCGGTGAAGATCCTCGTCGAGGATGAGTACGTCCGCGCCGTCAAGGGCGGCACCGGCTTTGCCAAGTGCGGCGGCAACTACGCCGGCGCCATGATCGGCCAGGAGAAGGCCGAGGCCATGGGCTACAGCCAGGTCCTGTGGCTGGACGGCCAGGAGCGCAAGTACGTCGAGGAAGTCGGCGGCATGAACATCATGTTCAAGATCAACGGTGAAATCTGGACCGCCCCCTGCGAGGGCACCGTCCTCCCCGGCGTCACCCGGGACTCCATGCTCACCATTTTGAAGGAGTGGGGCTACACCGTCCGGGAGGAGAAGCTCTCCATCGACGACCTGATGGCCTACTGCGAGAAGGGCCAGGTGGAGGAGGTCTTCGGCACCGGCACCGCCGCCGTCATCTCCCCCGTCGGCGTCCTCAACTACCGCGGCAACGTCCAGACCATCAACGGCAACGAGATCGGCGAGCTGAGCCTCAAGCTCTACACCTACCTCACCGACCTCCAGTGGGGCCGCATCCCCGACACCCACGGCTGGATCGTTCCCGTGTGCTGAGCTGATTCCATCGGCGCCCGGCCTCGTCGGTCGGGCGCCGTTTTTGTGCCGCCCCGCCCCTTCGCAGGGGCCGATGCCTTCATCGGCCCCTACGTCCCTGCCAAACCACCGTCCTCGCCGTAGGGGCGGCCTGCCCGCCCGCGCCGCGTTAGCGGCCTCCGCAGCCGGGACGGCCAGTTCGCATCGGCAGTCTTTCTCCGGCCTCCGGCGGGGAACTTTTCACCGCAGAAAAGTTCCCAAAATGCGCCGGGGGCTGCGGCCCCCGGACTCCCATAGGGGCTGCGCGGCGTGCATCCCAGGAAGTGGCATTGCGTAAGCCATTGCGCTCCACCGAGCCATCCCGCCCGGTACTGCCTTCCCCTTCCCGGCTTCGCGCGGGTCAGTGGAATCGGCCAGCTGTTACGGCTACAGAGGTTTTCTCTAAGGCCGCACGAACTGCCCTGGAACGGGGGGGCGAATGCTGCACACAGCGGTTTTTATGCGAATACTTCCACGATACATCGTAGGAGCGCGCATGGCGCGTCCGTGCCGCGTCAGCGGCCTCTCGTGGAGGGCGCGATGGTTTGATAAGGCCGATTGCACCGCCGCGCCCCAAGGCCCCCTTGTGTAAAGGGGGGCAGCCATGGCGCTAGCCATGACTGGGGGATTGTCAACCGCTGTGGTCGCTTCTTCCGCCACTGGCGGCGCTCCCTTGCGGGCCCCTTGCACAGGGGAGGCTTTGGCTGCTGCGGTCACCACAAGCGCTCTGACGACGCGGCCATGCGGACGCGCCATGCGCGCCCCTACGATGAGAACGGGAGTCTTGTGGTACTGTAGGGGCCGATGCCCGCATCGGCCCGCGCCCGCCGCAGGCGGGTCACATTGCCGCAAGTACTCTGACAACGCGGCCCGGCAAACGCGCAGTGCGCGCCCCTACGGCGGTGTACGCAAGCCTTTTGCAGGGGTCGATGATTATGTCTGTTTGATGAAAAATAGGAGGTTTCTATGCTGCCTGCTGCGTTTCTCACCCGCATGGAGCGGCTGCTGGGGCCGGAATACCCGGCCTTTCTCGCGTCCTACGACCTGCCCCGGCACGTGGGTCTGCGCTTCAATCCACTGAAGACCGACGCGCCGCCGGCGCTGCCGGCCTTCGGCCTCACGCCGGTGCCATGGGAGCCAAACGGCTATTTTTACGACCCCGCCGCCCGGCCCGGCCTCTCCCCCTTCCACGAGGCGGGGCTCTACTACCTCCAGGAGCCCAGCGCCATGGCCCCGGCGGGGCTTATGGACGTCCGCCCCGGGATGCGGGTGCTGGACCTCTGCGCCGCCCCCGGCGGCAAGTCCACCCAGCTGGCGGCGGCGCTCCGGGGCCAGGGGCTGCTGGTCGCCAACGAGATCCACCCCAAGCGGGCCAAAATCCTGGCCAGGAACGTGGAGCGGCTTGGCATCGCCAACGCGCTGGTTCTCAACGAGCATCCCCAACGGCTGGCCCAGCGCTTCCCCGGCTACTTCCACCGCGTCCTGGTGGACGCCCCCTGCTCCGGCGAGGGGATGTTCCGCAAGGAGGAGGCCGCTGTCACCGACTGGAGCGAGGAGACCGTGGCCATGTGCGCCGGCCGGCAGTATGAAATCCTCTGCTCCGCCGCCGAGATGCTCTGCCCCGGCGGGCGGCTGGTCTACTCCACTTGCACCTTCGCGCCCCAGGAGAACGAGGGCGTCGTCAGCCGGTTTTTGAAGGCCCACCCCGACTTTTCCGTGGCGGCGGTGGAGGCGCCCTGGTTCGCCCCGGGGCGGCCCGACTGGGTGGACGACCCGGCGCCGAAGCTGGAAAACACCTGCCGTCTCTGGCCCCACCGCCTCCGGGGCGAGGGCCACTTCGCCGCGGTGCTGGAACGCCGGGGAGACGGCCAGGCCCGGGAGACTGCCGCCGAGCCTCTCTCTCCCCTGCCGCGGGCGGCGGCGGACTTCGCCCGGGATCTGGCGCTTTCGCTGCCGGAAGGGGGCTGCCTCTCCTTCGGCGAGACGCTGTGCCTGGCGCCGGAAGGGCTGCCGGCCCTCCGGGGTCTCAAGGTGCTGCGGGCCGGGCTGGAGCTGGGCCAGGCGAAGAAAAACCGCTTCGAACCGGCCCACGCCTGGGCGCTGTGGCTGAAAACCGCGGCCTCCACGGCGGACTTTGACCCGGACAGCCGGGAAATCGCCGCCTATCTCCGGGGCGAGGCCATCCCCGGCACCGCCAGGGGCTGGACGCTCCTCACCGTGGGCGGCCTCTCCCTGGGCTGGGTCAAGGGCGACGGCCAGACCTTGAAGAATCACTTCCCCAAGGCGCTGCGCCATCTTTCCTCCGGAGAAAAGCTGTGATATAATAGATGGTAGATTCGCCTGCGGCCCGCCCCGCCCGGAGCGCGGCCGGAACGATAGATCATTGCATGGAAAGGAGCCACCATGGGCAAAACCGTTTTGATCGTTGAGGACGAGAAGGCCATCGTGGAGATTCTCAAGTTTAACCTCCAGCGGGAGGGCTACGCCGTGCTGGAGGCACTGGACGGCGAGGCCGGGCTGGAGCTGGCACAAACCCGCGACCCGGACCTGGTGCTGCTGGACGTGATGCTCCCCCGGATGAACGGCTTTGACGTCTGCCGCACGCTGCGGGAGGCGGGCTACGCCGTGCCCATCATCATGTTGACCGCCCGCGAGGAGGAGAACGACAAGGTCATGGGTCTGGAGTCCGGCGCGGACGACTACATCACCAAGCCCTTCTCCATGCGGGAGCTGCTGGCCCGGGTCAAGGCCAACATCCGCCGCCGCAGCCTGGACGCCGCCCCCGCTCCAGCCAAGGCCGTGCTGCAAGTGGCCGATGTGTCGGTGGACCCGGAGGCCATGGCCGTCTACAAGGCCGGAAAGCCCGTGGACGTGACCCAGAAGGAGTTCGACCTGCTGCTGCGGCTCTTCTCCGAGCCAGGGAAGGTCTGCACCCGAGAGGAGCTGCTGGAGAAGGTCTGGAACTACGCCTATTTCGGCGACACCCGCACGGTGGACGTGGCGGTGCGCCGCCTCCGGGAGAAGATCGAAGACGACCCCGGCGCCCCCAAGATCATCCTCACCCGCCGCGGCGTAGGCTACTACTGCGGCGAATAGGCAGCAGCCGAACTGCTGCGGTCGCCGTTTCTGCCGCAGGCCTGAAAGAGGGGTTCTGTAGGGGCGGCTATCAGCCGCCCGGAACCGGCTGCGTTCAGCGATAGCCTGCCGGAATCGCGGACCGGCAAGCGGGCGGCTCATAGCCGCCCCTACGGCGAAGACGGTGGCTCGGTGAAAAAACAGCCTTGCACAACCACAGCAGCCGGCAAGAGAGGCCGCTTCGCGGCACAGACGCGCAATGCGCGCCCCTACGGCCCCGCCCCCGGTCCCTCTGTAGGGGCGGCCTGTATGGCCGCCCGGAACCGGCTGCGTTTTACGGCAGCCGCCGGAATCATAGGCCGCCCCTACGGCGGGAATTGCAATATTTATGCAAAAAAGCTGCCGTGTGCAAAATCCAGCCCCTGTTCCGGGGCAGTCCGTGCGGCCTTAGAGAAAACCTCTGTAGCCGTAACAGCTGGCCGATTCCACTGGCCCGCGCGAAGCCGGGAAGGGGCAGGCAGTATGGGACGGGACGGCCCGGTGGAGCGTAACGGCCTACGAAATGCCTCTTCCGGGGATGCACGCCGCGCAGCCCCATGGGAGTCCGGGGGCCGCAGCCCCCGGCGCGTTTTGGGGACTTTTCCGCGGTGAAAAGTTCCCCGCCGGAGGCCGTGGAAAGGCCGTCGATGCGCAGCTCCCTGCCCCGGCTGCCGGAGGCCACCTCGTTGGCAGCCCCTCTCCTCCATGAGAGGCTTTGGGTGCAGCGGTACTAACGGCCTCCAAAACCATCGTACCCTCCATGAGAGGCCGCTGACGCGGCACGGGCCGATGAAGGCATCGGCCCCTACAAAACGAGCGGAACAAACGGCCATATCCAACCACCGTGCCCTCCGAGAGAAGCCGCTGACGCGGCACGGACGCGCGATGCGCGCCCCTACGAAAAAAATCGCGCCTCGGCTGCGTTGATCGCGGGTACTATGGTGGCGCAAGTGCGGGCCGATGTGGGCATCGGCCCCTACAGCGCCCAAGGGGGCGCAATGCTTCACACAATTTGCGTTTCGGTATTTGACTCAGAAAGGAGGCCACTCCATGCGTTCGCTCCGCACCAAGATGGTGATGATTATGGTCCTTTTGATCCTGGCGCTGATGACGGTGGTGGGCTCCTTCCTCATCAACGGCGTGGGCAACTACTACATCGAGGACTTCTACGTCCAGATGGAGCAGACCTTCTCCCAGGACTTCATCTCCCAGCTCCAGGCTCTGGCCGCCACCGACGACGGCCCCGGCCAGATGAAACAGCTTTTGATGTCCCGGTCCGAACTGGGTATCGACCTCTCCCGCCGCAACGTCTACATTCTCGACAGCCAGGGGCAGGTGCTGGACAGCTCCAACCAGTCCTCCTCCGTCTCCATCACCTCCAACATCCTCCAGGCCATGAACGGCGAGGTGGGCCAGAGCGTGTCCATCGCCTCCAACATCATGGACCTGGCCGTGCCCATCCAGGGCGGCAGTGAGGACTACATCGTCTACGTGCTGGACAACAAAGACACCGTCAACGCCCTGACCAGCCGCCTCTTCTCGATCATCCTCCAGTCGCTGGTGCTGGGCCTGGGCATCTGCGTGGTGCTGGCGTTTTTGCTCTCGCAGATCCTCATCACCCCCATCCGCGCCCTGACCGCCGGCACCCGCCAGGTGGCCGCCGGCGAGTTTTCCCAGAGCCTGGACGTCACCAGCCGGGATGAGATCGGTATGCTCACCCGGAACTTCAACCACATGTCCCAGGTGCTGCAAAGCACCATCTCCCAGGTGGAAAACGAGCGCAACAAGCTCTCCACCCTCTTCCTCCACATGACCGACGGCGTGGTGGCCTTCGGCCCGACGGGCCAGGTGATCCACCACAACCCCGCCGCCAGCCGGATGCTCTCCCGCAGCCTCTCCGGCGAGGAGGCCTTCGACGGCATCTTTGGCCGGGAGGCCTCCTTCGAAAAGCTCCTGACGCTCAAGCGCTCGGAGTATCTGGAGTGCCAGAAGCGGGTGGGGGACCGGGAGCTGGAGCTGTTCATGGCCCCCTTCTCCGCCGACAAGACCGGCGGCGGCGTGATGGTGGTCATCCACGACGTCACCGAGCAGCGCAAGAGCGAGCAGACCCGCCGGGAGTTCGTGGCCAACGTCTCTCACGAGCTGCGCACGCCCCTGACCAACGTCAAGTCCTACGCCGAGACGCTGCTGGACGCCGGAGACGACCTGCCGCCGGAGCTGAAGAGAAATTTCCTCAGCGTCATCGTCAGCGAGGCGGACCGGATGACCCGCATCGTCAAGGACCTTCTGACCCTGACCAAGTTCGACTACGGCAAGATGGAGATGAACATCACCCGCTTCCCCTTTGCCGAGGCGGTCAAAAATGTCCACCAGGCCGTGGCCCTGGACGCCAAGAACCACCGCCACACCCTGACCCTCACCTGCCCTGCCGACCTGCCCGCCATTCACGGTGACCGGGAGCGGATCGAGCAGGTCATCATGAACATCGTCTCCAACGCCATCAAGTACACCGCCGACGGCGGCCAGATCGACATCACCGCCGGCACCCGGGGCGACCAGGTCTTCGTCAACGTCACCGACAACGGCATCGGCATCCCGGAGAAGGACCTGCCCCGGCTCTTTGAGCGGTTCTACCGGGTGGATAAGGCCAGGAGTCGCGAGTCCGGCGGCACCGGCCTGGGCCTCTCCATCGCCAAGGAGATTCTGACCCAGCACCAGGGCGACATCCAAATCGAATCCGTCTACGGCCAGGGCACCTCCGTCACCGTCACCCTGCCGGCAGCGCGGGAGGAAGCGAGGGAAACACCATGAAATTCTGGAAATACCACGGCCTCGGCAACGACTTTGTGCTGTCGGAGGACCTGGACGGCACCCTGGAGGCCACCCCGGCCCGGGCCGCCCGGCTCCTCAACCGCCACACCGGCATCGGCGGCGACGGCTGGCTGCTGGTACGGCAGTCTCAGAGCTGCGACGTGGCCATGTTCCTCTACAACAACGACGGCTCCGTGGCCGAGATGTGCGGCAACGGCCTTAGGTGCTTCGCCAAGCACGTCTACGACCGGGGCATCGTGCAGAAAGAGGTCTTCACCGTGGAGACACTGGCCGGCGTGATGACCGTGGCCGTCACGGCCAAAGACGGCGTTGCCGAGGCCGTCACCGCCAACATCGGCAGCGCCAGCCTGGACCGGGCGTCCATCCCCATGGTGGGCGAGGGCGACTGCGACCAAATCACCATGCGGGCGCTGGACCGGGACTTCACCGTCTCTGCCTGCCGGATGGGCGTGCCCCACGCGGTAGTCTTTGGCCGGGACTTTACGGATGCCGACGTCTTGAAGTACGGCCCGGTGCTGGAGACCGACCCGGCCTTCCCCCAGAAGGCCAACATCAACTTTGCCAACATCCTGGACGACCACACCGTGGAGGTGCGCACCTGGGAGCGGGGCTGCGGCAGAACCCTGGCCTGCGGCACCGGCTCCAGCGCCACGGCGGTGCTGTGCCACCGGGCGGGTTACACCGGCGACGATGTGGAGATCCGCCTCCAGGAGGGGAACCTCCGCATCCAGGTGACGTCGGACGGCGTGGTGATGACCGGCCCGGCGGCCCTGGCCTTCACCGGCGAGACAGCGCTATAACGCGATTGGGTAAAAAGTGCCCCCGGCAGGAAATGGGCGGTGCTCATAAGACAGTTGACAGGCACAACAGTTTAATCTGCTGTGCCTGTTCTTGTATATCCAGACAAATTATGATATTATAAAATCAATTGATTAAACGATAATTTGTTGGAATGATAAGATATGAT
>DVHE01000026.1 GCA_018712245.1 Candidatus Avoscillospira avicola
CGGCTATCAGCCGCCCGGAACCGGCTGCGTTCGGCGGCAGTCTGCCGGGATCTCGGCCTGGCAAGCGGGCGGCTAATAGCCGCCCCTACGATGTGGCCGATGGCTGGCACGTTCGGCGGTGACGCTCAGGCGAGGCTGCCAATCGGACGCGCGATGCGCGCCCTTACGGTGAGGATAGGGGAAGTAGGGGCCGATGCCTTCATCGGCCCGTGTCGCTTTAGCGGCCTCTCGTGAAGGGTGCGGTGGTTTTGGAGGCCGTTTGAACCGCCGCACCCAAAGGTCTCCTTGTGTAAAGGGCCCGCAAGGGAGCGCCGCCTGTGGCGGAAGAAGCGACCGCAGCGGCCCGGCAGCCGCCTGCCTTGGCGGACCTCAACGCGGTCCGCCAAGGCAAGTGGCAACCCGGAGCTGTCAGCCGCTAGGCTGACTGGGGGATTGACAGAGGAATTTTCTGTACCGTTGGAGCTTACAACCCCTCCGGCGCTTCGCGCCCCTTACACAGGGGAGGCTTTGGACCGCTGCATTCGACGAAAGCGCTCTCGCAGCGCAGACCAGTGGGCCGATGTGGCCCGCAAGGGGGCCTTGGCTGCTGCAGGGCGCAAAAAAACCGCGCCAGGATGACTCCTGGCGCGGTTTTTTTGACAGAAACTTAGTTCAGGCCGGCAGCGGCGGCGACTTCGGCGGCGAAATCGTCAACCTTCTTCTCAATGCCCTCGCCCTTCTCAAAGCGGACGAAGGAATTGACCTTGATGCTGCCGCCCAGGCTCTTGGCGGTAGCGGCCACGTACTGCTCCACGGACATCTTGTTGTCCTTGACGAAGGTCATCTGCATCAGGCAGTTCTCCTCGTAGTACTTGCCAATACGGCCCATAACCATCTTCTCGATGATGTTCTGGGGCTTCGGCTTGGCGGCCTTCTCGTTCTCGTTCATGGCCAGAGCCATCTGGATTTCCTTCTCCTTGTCCAGGGTGGCCTGATCCACGTCGGACTTGTCGCAGAAGGAGGGGTTCATAGCGGCAACCTGCATGCACAGGTCCTTGCCCATCTCAGTGACGGCGGCGGGGTCGATGCCCTCCACAGTCATGTTCACCAGGACGCCGATACGGCCGCCCATGTGGTTGTAGGCCACGGTCACGCCGGTGTCATACCGGGCGAAGCGGCGAACCTTCAGGTTCTCGCCGACGACCAGGACCTTCTCGGGGATCATGTCGGCGATGGTCTTCTCGGTGCCGGGGTAGGTGCAGGCCATCAGAGCGTCCATGTCGGCGGGGTTCTGCTCCACGACGACCTTGGCCACATCGTTGACCAGTTCCACGAACACGGGGGACTTGGAAGCGAAGTCGGTCTCGGCGTTGACCTCGACGATGGCGCCCACATTGCCCTCGACCACGGCGGTCACCATGCCCTCGGCGGCAATACGGCCGGACTTCTTGGCGGCGGCGGCCAGGCCCCGCTCGCGGAGCCACTCGACGGCCTTGTCCATATCACCGTCGGAAGCGGACAGCGCCTTCTTGCAGTCCATCATGCCGACGTTGGTCATTTCACGCAGTTTCTTTACATCAGCAGCAGTAAAAGCCATGGGAATATTCCTCCTATTCGTCTTTGGTGGGGAATTTATTCAGCGGCAGTCTCTTCGACGGCCTCGGCGGCGGCAGCGGTCTCTTCGCCCTGCTTGCCCTCGGTCACGGCGTTGGCCATGGTGGCGGCAATCAGGCGAATGGCGCGAATCGCGTCGTCGTTGCCGGGGATCACGTAATCGACCTCATCGGGATCGCAGTTGGTGTCCACGATGGCGACCACGGGGATGTGCAGCTTGCGGGCCTCGGCGATGGCGTTGCGCTCCTTGCGGGGGTCAACGATGAACAGAGCGCCGGGGAGCTTCTTCATTTCCTTCACGCCGCCCAGGTACTTCTCCAGCTTGGCGATCTCGCCCTGGTGCTTGATGACTTCCTTCTTGGGCAGCATGGCAAAGGTGCCGTCCTCTTCCATCTTCTTCAGCTGAGCCAGGCGCTCAATCCGGGTGCGCATGGTCTTGAAGTTGGTGAGCATACCGCCCAGCCAGCGGGCGTTGACGTAGAACTGGCCCACGCGCTCAGCCTCTTCCTTGATGGCGTCCTGGGCCTGCTTTTTGGTGCCGACGAAGAGGATGCTCTCGCCGCTCTCGGCCAGCTGACGGACGAAGGAATAGGCCTCTTCCAGCTTCTTCACCGTCTTCTGGAGATCGATGATGTAGATCCCGTTGCGCTCGGTGTAGATGTAGGTGGCCATTTTGGGGTTCCAGCGGCGGGTCTGGTGGCCGAAGTGGACGCCAGCTTCCAGCAGCTGCTTCATGGATACGACTGCCATAGTTTTTTTCTCCTTTGTTGTTGCCTCCACCCCAATCATCTCGATCCCCCACCGCTTGCGGCACAAGGGGACAGATCCTCGGGTGTGTGGTCTAAATTTGCGCATAGCGCATCGGGTAATATTATAGACGATGTCTCTCCGAAACGCAAGGGGAAGATCGCGGTTTTTTCGTGTTTTTTTCGAAAAAGTTCCCCATTGGAAGCAGGTCTGTTCGGCGCGGGCGCCCGGACAACGCAGCCAGGTGGGCGGCTGATAGCCGCCCCTACGATGGGAAATGGCCATATCTGCGCGTAAAATCCGCCGCTTGCAGCATTCAGCCCATATTCCCTATTCCCCATCCCCGCCCCGGGCGTCAGAAGAACAGCTTCCGCTTCTCCCGGGGACGGCAGACCTCCTCCGGCTTGACGTCCACCAAAATCAAGTCCCCGCCGATGCGGCGGATGCAGGCCCAGGGGATCACGAAGATCTCGTGGCTGCCGAACAGGCCGAAGAACTTCCCGGGCTTGGGCACGATCAGCGCAACCACTCTGCCGCACTCCAGCTCCAGCTCCAAATCGCCCACATAGCCCAGGCGGTTTCCATCGGTGACGTTGATGACTTCCTTGCAGCAAAGGGCCGAAAAGCGCTCATACATACCCATCCCTCCCACTGGATGGTTATGCGCGGCGCCGGGCGTTAAGAACCGATGGCCCGGCGGATGGAGCCCAGGGCGTTCTTCTCCAACCGGGAGACCTGGGCCTGGGAAATGCCGATCTCTCGGGCGACCTCCATCTGGGTCTTGCCCTCGCGAAAGCGCAGGGCCAGTATCTCCTTCTCCCGCTGGCCCAGCTGGCCCATGGCGTCCCGGAGGGCAATGCGCTCCAGCCAATGCTCGTCGGTGTTGCGGGTGTCGCGCAGCTGGTCCATCACCATCAGCGGATCGCCGCCGTCGGCGTAGACCGGCTCGTAGAGGGAGACCGGCGCCGCAATGGCGTCCAGCGCGCCCGCCACCTCGCTCCGGGTCAGCCCCAGCTGCCGGGCGATCTCGTCCAGGCCGGGCTCCCTGCCCTGGGTCAGCTGGAGCTGCTCCTTGCACTGGAGAATGCGGTAGGCCAGATCCCGGACGGACCGGCTGACCCGGATGGCGCTGTTGTCCCGGAGGTAGCGGCGGATCTCCCCGGCGATCATCGGCACACCGTAGGTGGAAAAGCGCACCGGCTGGCTCAGGTCGAACCCGTCGATGGCCTTGATGAGCCCCACGCAGCCCACCTGGAAGAGATCGTCCGGGTTTTCTCCCCGGCCCGCGAAGCGCTGGATCACCGACAGCACCAGCCGCAGATTGCCGCTGATGAGCTTCTCCCGGGCAGCCCGGTCGCCGGCCTTGCTCCGCCGCAGCAGCTCGAGGGTCTCTTTGTTGCTCAGCACCTGGAGCCGGGCGGTGTTGACGCCGCTGATCTCCACTTTCCCCTGCATTTGACCACTCCTTGCCTTTCTTGGCGCCCCTTGGCGCCTCAGGCAAAGTATTTCCCCCGGCGCGGCTTTTTATCCCCGCCCACTTTTCCCGCAATTTGTCAACTTCCCATTGCCGGGACACCGCAGCCTGTGATATAATATGGAAGCCCAATTCCATCACGACTGCGCAGGAGCAGCCGAAGTTTTGTATAGAAAGGTCGAGTTCTATGCGAAGTGCCGGTATCTTAATGCCCATTACCGCCTTGCCGTCTCCCTGGGGGATCGGCACCATGGGCAGAGCCGCCCGCGGCTTTGTAGACTTTCTCCGAAAGTCCGGTCAGTCCTGCTGGCAGGTTCTTCCCATCGGTCCCACCTCCTTCGGAGATTCCCCCTACCAATCCTTCTCCTCCTTCGCGGGGAATCCCTACCTCATCGATTTGGACGACCTCTGCGCCGACGGCCTCCTGGACCCGTGGGACTACCAGTCCCTCAGCTGGGGCAGCGACCCGGCGCGGGTGGACTACGGCCTACTCTACCGCCAGCGCTTTGACGTGCTGCGCAAGGCCGTTGACCGGCTCTGGCGGCGGGAGGGCCAGGCCCTGGCCCGGTTCCTCCACGAGGAGCGGGACTGGGTCTACGACTACGCCCTCTTCATGGCCCTGAAAGACCACTACCACGGCGTGCCCTGGCACCAGTGGCCTGAGGCGCTGCGGCGGCGGGAGTCCGCCGCCATGAAGGCCGCCTCCGCCAGCCTCTCCCGGGAGACCGCCTTCTGGCAGGGCGTACAGTTCCTCTTCTTCCGCCAGTGGCAGGCCCTCAAGGACTACGCCGCCCAGCAGGGCATCGCCATCCTGGGCGACCTGCCCATCTACGTGGCCGAGGACAGCGCCGACGTCTGGGCCGACCCCAGCCTCTTCCAGATGGACGAGACCCTCCGGCCCACCGAGGTGGCCGGCTGCCCGCCGGACGCCTTCACCGCCGACGGCCAGCTCTGGGGCAACCCCCTCTTCCGCTGGGATGAGATGGAAAAGACCGGCTACCGCTGGTGGATGCAGCGCATCGCCCACCAGTTCCGGTTTTACGATATGCTCCGTATCGACCACTTCCGGGGCTTCGACTCCTACTACGCCATCCCCTTCGGCGACGAGAACGCCCGCCGGGGCCGCTGGCGGCCCGGCCCGGGCATCGGCTTCTTCCGGGAGCTGGAGCGGCAGCTGGGACCGCGGCCCATCATCGCCGAGGACCTGGGCTTCCTGACACCCTCGGTCCGGCAGCTGCTCGCCGAGACCGGCTACCCCGGCATGAAGGTGCTGGAGTTCGCCTTCGACAGCCGCGACGGCGGCGGTCGGGAGTACCAGCCCCACAACTACCCCAAAAACTGCGTGGCCTACGTGGGCACCCACGACAACGACACCGTCCAGGGCTGGTGCAAAACCGCCGACCCCGACGACGTGGCCCTGGCGCTGGAGTACGTCCACGCCGACCCGTGGGAGGGCGTCCACTGGAGCATGATGCGCGCCATCTGGATGAGCCCCGCCGACCTGGCCATCGTGCAGATACAGGACCTGCTGGGTCTGGGCAGCGAGGCCCGGATCAACGAGCCCTCCACCGTGGGGCACAACTGGCAGTGGCGGGCCCTGCCGGGCTTCGATTCCCCGGCCCTGGCCCAGCGGCTCCACCGGCAGATGGAGCTCTACGAACGGCTGCCCCAGGCGGAGGAAGAGCCCGAAGGGGACGCCGAACCGGACAGCGAAGCGCCTGCGGCGTCCGAACTGGAGGTCGAGGTGCAGGGCGCAAAGGCCCACAGCCCGCAAGCTGAGGGCGGCAAAGTTTTATGACCGTCTCACCGGGATGCAGCATCGGCTGCATCCCGGTGTTTTCGCACGTTATCACCGGTTACGCTGTGGGGGCGCACATCGCGCGTTCGCTTATGCTGCGTTGCCTGAACGCTTTCGCTGCACCCCATATTCCCATCGTAGGGGGGGGCGTAGGGGCCGATGCCCTCATCGGCCCGAACCCGCCAGAGGCGGGTCTGTTCGGCGGAGGCGCTCAAACAACGCAGCCAGGCGGGCGGCTGATAGCCGCCCCTACGAATGGGGCAGAAAATTCGTGCGCAAAAACTGCCGTGTGCAATTACTATCCCATGTTCCGAGGTAGTCCGTGCGGCCTTTGAGGAAACCTCTGTAGCCGCAGCGGCTGGCCGAATCTACTGGGTCACGCGAAGCCAGGAAGGGGCAGGTGGTACCGAATGGGACAGTCTGGTGGAGCGTAACGGCTTGGGAAAATGCCGCTCCTTGGGATGCACGCCGCGGAGCCTCTCAGGGGACCGGGGGCCGAAGCCCCCGGCGCATTTTGGGAACTTTTCTGCGGTGAAAAGTTCCCCGCCGGAGGCAACACCAGCTTGCGGTGCCGGAGCGCTATCGACGAGCGAAGCGGCCCCAAGCCTCCCCTTGGTGCCCAAGAGGAGTTGGCGCGAAGCGCCGGAGGGGATCAGAACTTGAGGCTACAGCAGGTTGACAATCCCCCAGTCATGGCTTACGCCATGACAGCTCCGGGTTGCCGCTAAGCCTTCCCGGCCCGCGTTGCGGCCCGCCAAGGCAAGCGGCTGCCCATCCGCTGCGGTCGCTTCTTCCGCCACTGGCGGCGCTCCCTTGCGAACCCTTTACACAAGGGGGGCCTTGGCAGTGCGGCGGTACAAACGGTTTTTGCAACCACCGTACCCTCCACGAAAGGCCGCTGACGCGGCACGGGCCGATGTAGGCATCGGCCCCTACGATGGAGACGGGTGGCTGGCAGGTCTAATCGCCGCAAGCGCACAGGGGCACAAGCAAACGGGACTGCCGCAAAATGCGCAATGTCATTAAGTTAAGAAAAGATAGACTTCGCAGGAATGCGGGGTCTATCTTTTTTGTAAATATCCCAAAAAAGACTTGACAACCAGGCAAAAATGTGCGGCCTTTTTGTTATCTGCGGATAACAAAA
>DVHE01000027.1 GCA_018712245.1 Candidatus Avoscillospira avicola
CGAGACCCTGTATTCGGTTTTGGTCGCGCCTGCCTTTGTGACGCGGGTGCTGGAGCAGATGCCAGAGGGCAGTACGCTGGGCCCCTATGTGGCGGGGATGCCTGATGGATTTGAGACGGTCCAGCTCTTCGCCGACCTCAACGCCGAGTTCCTCTCTACCGACAAGGCCGTCTCCGAGCTGGCCAGACAACACGGCATGTCCATGGTAAATTTCCGGGAGCACTATGTGGCCAGCATCCAGGGCTTTCTCCAGACCATGCTGACCATTGCTTCCAGCGGCATTTGCATCTGCCTGATCGCCGCGCTGCTCCTGCGCAGTACCCTGGAGCTGGAGGCCCAGCGGGAGCGGCGGCGCTACGGCATTCTCCGGGCGCTGGGCATGTCCCGGCGGCAGCAGAACCTGGCCCTGGCCCGGCAAGCGGCGCTCCAGGCCGCGACGGCCCTCGTCGTTAGCTGCGGCATCTATGTGGCCTTCGGCGTGCGGGACGCGATTCTCTCCTACCAGCGCAATGAGGAAGCCGTCCCGGCGCTGGGGCAGCTCCTGGTGGGGCAGCTGGAAAACCTGCGCTACACCTGGTTCTTCCCCCTGCTGCTTCTCGGGGAATTCCTGCTGCTCTTCGCTTTGTACTTCGCGGCCAAGGGAAGGCTCTATAAGCTCAATCTGATGGAAATGCTCTCTCAGGAGCGGTGAGGTGAGAAGCTGGGGATCATTTTCCATGTGCCGCAAACGCGGCACGGCCATGAAATCAAAGCGCATGGGCCGGGACGGCCCATATACGCGTAAAACTGCATGCGCCGCAGGCCTTTGCCTGTTTTCCCGGTACGCGCCGGGCGCGTGAAGGTTTATCCGCAAAATGGGGCGGCATACGCAGCCTCCCGCCCGCGCAGCCTGTGGCGGCGCGTCATTTACAATTTTTCCTATCTCAATTTGTATGGTATTGCAAATTGACAGAGAATACCAAAAAGGATATACTAAAATCAGAAATCAGCTGATGGATGTCTGGGCCGCACAAAATACCCCGGTTTTATTTTAAGAAGAGCCAAACGCAGAAGCCAAACCCAGCTTTGACTTGAAAAGGAGGACTTTTTGTGAAGACATTGAAGGCCGCAGACACAATTGTGCGGTGCTGCCTTAAGTATTGTAGGGGACATTGACAGATGATCCCAGCGTGTTTTGGTTCCATATTTCACCATAGCATGACAGCGCCTACTTGACAATGCGCGGGGCCGGGCAGCCAGTGAACCGGCCCCGCATTTTTATAGGATGGGGAGGGGAACGCATGAACCACGACCTGTGGCCCCTGGCGCGGCAGGGGATCTTCCGGCGCAGGCGCAGCTCCTTATTGCTTTTCCTGGTGCTGCTCTTATCCTTCGCCTTCGCGGTGATGATGCTCTCGGTGATGGGCAGCATGAACCGCACCAACATCGAATACCTCAAGAACACCTACGGCGCCTGGCACGGAGCCATCCCCGACGGGAAGGACAGCGACCGCGCCTTCCTGGAGCGGCGGGATTGGCTGGACCGGCTGGGGGAGAGCGTCAACTACGGCCAGGTCAGGGGTACGACGCCGGTCAGCGGCGTGGGGTCTGTGGACGAGACCTTCCTGGAGCTGGGCCGCATCCGGCTGGACGAAGGCCGCCTGCCGGAGCAGCCTGGGGAGATTGCCATGGAGGCGGACTTGCTGGTCGCCCTGGGCTATGAGCCGGCGGTCAGGCAGACCGTCAGCGTCCCGATGATGATCCCCCAGGCCGAGGATCCCACTTCATTTTTGCTCGTAGTCCGGGACTTTGTCCTGACCGGCGTGCTGCATGAATATGCGCACCTTTGGATCCTGGAGAATAACGTCCAGAACCGGCTGCTCAACAGCGCCCTCATTCTGCCGGAGGACGGCGAAGCCATCCTGGCCGAAGCCCAGGCCATGGCCGACGAGTACCAGTCCGGCCTGGTTCGCCCGCCGCTCACGTCCTACTTCTACACGCCTCTGGAGGGGATGGAGGAGAGGCTGAGGGCGGAGGTGGACGCCCACATGGCCGAGACCCGCGGCGCGGCGGAGGACCGCCGGGGCTGCGTCAATGTCTCCGCCGGGGCCGCGTACGCCGCCACCGACTACAACACCTTTTACGTCGGGCTGATTCTGGTCATCGCCCTGCTGGCGGTGGTGGCCGTCTATCTGCTGGAGCTTCAAAGCGACGTCCGGCGGGTGGTGCGGCTGCGGAGCATTGGCGCGTCGAAGACGCAGATCCGGCGGCTGCTGCTGTTGGAGACGGTGCTGCTGGCCGTTCCGGCGGTGGCGCTGGGGACGGCCCTGGGCGCGGCGGGCACGGTGGGACTGCTGCGGCTGCTGGTCTTCTCCGGCTCCGTGGAAATCGTGGTAGACATCCCCTGGTCTGCGGTGGCCGCGGCGCTGGCTCTGTGGATTTTCGGCGTGGGGTTGATGCGCCTTCTGACCTTCCAGCTGGCGGTGCGGACGCCGATGACCGGGCGCATGGTCCTGGAGACGAAGCAGCGGCGGCGGGTCCATAAGCTCCAGCGGGTCTTTGCCTGGGGCCTCTCCATGGCGCTGTGCCTGGTCGCCACCTATTCCATATTGGAGTACCAGTTGCCTTGGGTGCTGTATACCTATTATTCCGGCCAACACGCTTATAGCGTATACCGCACCGAGTCCTCTCCGCTCTTTGCCGCGGGAGAGGTGCCCGGGGTCATGACGGCGGAGGAAACGGAGCTGCTGCTGGAGATTCCCGGCGTCACCGGGCAGATGGGGATCACGTGCCTGTCTTGCCGCCTGCGCGGCGAGACAGTGGAGGAACAGGACGCCCAGGTCTACGTGGTGGACGCGGCGCAGTGGATGGAGCGAAACGGCGCGCCGTTTTTTGACGGCGTCGACCTGGACGCCTACCGCCGCGGCGAGCTGGCCGTGCTGGTGGTGGCGGTGCAGCAGGACGGGACGGCCTACTTCACAACCGAAATTCAGGAAAAGAACGCGGAGGGAGAAACGGTGTATTCCTATGAGACGACGGAGGCCGAAGTCACGGCGGCGGCGGGAGACACGCTGGAGCTGGCGCTGGCGGCGGTCCTCCGGGAGGAGGCGGACGGCGGCGAGTCCATGCAGGCCCAGACGCTGCAAATCCCCACGGTGGTGGGCGCTGTGGCAGAGTATGGCTATGGTTCGGAACAGAATTTCGGGCTGCCCTTTGGCGCAAACGACCTCTATTCTGTCCTGGTCTCGCCGGGGTATATCCAGCGGGTGCTGGACACGCTGCCGGAGGGCAGCCAGCTGGGGCCCTATTGGGCCGGCGGCCTGATGGGCTTTGAGGAACTATACTTATTTGCCGACGCCAACGCCGAGTACCTCTTCACCGACAACGCAGTGGCGCAGCTGGCCCGGCGGTATCAGCTGGGCATTGGGATCTTCCGAACGATGTACGCTGCCGACATCCAGGGCTATCTCCAGACCATGCTGACCCTGGCGGGTACGGGGGTGTGCGTCGGTCTGATCGCGGCGCTGCTCCTGCTCAGCACCCTGGAGCTGGAGGCGCAGCGAGAGCGGCGGCGGTACGGCATCCTCCGGGCCCTGGGGATGTCCCGGCGGCAGCAGAACCTGGCCCTGGCCCGGCAAGCGGCGCTCCAGGCTGTGACGGCCATCGCCGTTAGCTGCGGGGTCTATGTAATCTTCGGCGTGCGGGACGCGGTTCTCGTCTATCAGCGGAATGAGGAAGCCGTCCCGGCGCTTCTCCAGCTCCTGGTGTGGCAGCTGGAAAACCTGCGCTACACCTGGTTCCTCCCCCTGCTGCTCCTGGGGGAATTCCTGCTGGTGGTTGCCCTGTACTTCGCGGCCAAGGGAAGGCTCTATAAGCTCAATCTGATGGAAATGCTCTCTCAGGAGCGGTGAGGTGAGAATATGGGTATTATTTTATCTGCACAGGACATTCACAAGACCTACTATGCCGCCTCCGGCGAGGTCCACGCTCTGAACGGCGTCAGCGCCGACTTCGAGGCCGGGCTGTTCTACGCCATCATCGGCCGTAGCGGCTCGGGGAAGTCCACGCTTTTGCACATCCTCAGCGGCCTGGACAAGCCCACCTCGGGCAAGGTGATCCTCAACGGCGAGGATCTATACGCCTATTCCGACGCCAAGATGGCGGCCTTCCGCCGCCGGAACATGGGCTTTGTGTTCCAGCAATTTAACCTTTTGGACGAGTACACGGTGCTCAACAACATCGCCATGCCCCTGAAGCTGGACGGCAAGAAGCCGGACAAGGAGTTTTTACGCCAAGTGACGGAGCTGCTGGGCATCGACGACAAGCTGAAGAAGTACCCCAACGAGCTCTCCGGCGGCGAGCAGCAGCGGGTGGCCATCGCCCGGTCGGTGCTGGCCAAGCCCCAGCTGATCTTTGCCGACGAGCCCACGGGCAACCTGGACAAAAAGAGCGGCGAAACCACCGTCGCCCTGCTGCGGGACTGCGCCGCCCGGTTCGGCCAGACGCTGGTCATGGTCACCCACGATCTGAGCGTGGCCTCCCTGGCCGACCGGGTGATCCAGATCGAGGACGGCAGGATCCTCCCGGCCTGACCCGGCGAATAACAACAGGCGCCGCCTCTCTTGGGAGGCAGCGCCTCAGACTGTCAAAAAAGCGTTGCTTTTTTGACAAAAGAGATTGCACCCCAAAAGGTTCTCGGTTTTCTTCGAAAAACTGTCGAACCTTTTGGGGCGTAAAGTGCGATTTCCGATGCGCATGTCCCCGGAAATCGCGATTTATATTTTATTTCGCCGCTGAGGCGGCGAAACTCTGCGAGGCTTATTTTCTGCTTTCGGAGGTTTTTGACACGCTGACAAACAGGCGCCGCCTCTCTTGGGAGGCAGCGCCTGTTTGGTTTGGCCCGCAGTCAGAGATTGCGGTGCATGGGTCAGTGATGGCAGCTGCCGCCGCCGCAGCCGTGGCTGCCGCAGTCGTGGTCATGGCCGTGGCCGTGGTGGTCACAGCGGATGCCGGGGACATAGTGAAGCGTCCCGGCCAGGTAGGCGGCCACGGCCTCGTCCGCCGCGCCGGTGACGCCGCCGAAGAGCTGGATGCCGGCCTCAGCCAGGGCGGCCTGGGCGCCGCCGCCGATGCCGCCGCACAGCAGCACATCCACCTGCGCCGCGGTCAGAAAGCCCGCCAGCGCGCCGTGGCCCTGGCCGTTGGTGTTCACCACCTGGGCAGCGGTGACATGGCCGTCCTCCACGTCATAGAGCTTGAACTGTTCGGTGTGCCCGAAGTGCTGGAACACCATGCCGTCCTCATAGGTGACTGCGATTCTCATTTGCACTGCTTCCTTTCTTGTCAGAGGCGGAACGGGTGCGCCGTCGCCGGCGCCGCAGATGTGGTAATGTCCGCCGGAAATCACCAGGGGCCTTCCGTAGACCAGACTGCCGGCGATCTTCCGGCGGGCGCTTTCGCAGATGTCCGCCACGGTGGACCGGGCAATGCCCATCTGCTGGGCGCACTGCTCCTGGGTCAGGCTTTCCAGGTCCAGGAGCCGGATCGCCTCAAACTCGTCCACCGTCAGCACCTCGCAGCCCTCCGCCGGTGTTCCATCCGGCAGAAAGCGGCTGTACTCCGGCTCCATCCATACCCGCCGGCGCTTGCAGGGCCGTGCCATCCCGCCGCCTCCTTTGTTTTCGACATATGTCAATAATACCACGTCCCGTTCCAAAAATCAACCCCGTCCGCGGGCCCACTGCCGCGACATTGTGCAGGGTATCCAATTTTCCGGGGCTGATTTCTCCGCCGAACCCGCAACGCGGGTGCCGTAGGCTTCGTCTTTTTCTGTAGGCCAGAAAATGGATGCGATTCCCAGGATTGGGGGCAGCGCTTTCTGTGTGACCTGGAAAGGATGGATCAGTTATGACAAACAAACTGCGATGGTTTGCTGCACTCTCTTTTCTGTGTGCCGTGGTTCTTCTAGTCGGATGCCGGCAGTCTTTCGCGCCGGAGAAAGACGCCGAGCTGGTGCAGACCCAGGATGCGCAGGAGGGGCGGGAAGAGAAACAGCCTGCCGCGGCGCCGTCTGCCGGGGAGCATGCAGCGGAACCTGCGGAAGAAGCGCCGCTGGAAGAGGGGGTGGAGGAACCACTGCCGGAAGCACCGGCAAATCCGGTTGATCTGGACTACTATTTTATGGGTTCTCTATATGGAATGGGAGATAATCCGAGCTTTTCATCGCTGTTTGATGCCCCGGATGGTCTGAGCCGGTTGAAGGAATTCTATGGGGAATTGAACAAGACCTTCGATCGGGTGGAATATCACCCCCAATCCTTGGAGTATGTTGGTACCTACACGGGGGATGTGAAGTTTTCGGCCAACGGCTCCGTCAATGGCATGGGCGACGACAATAACTGCCACACGCAGCTGAAAACACTGATGATCGGCAAATCTATATACGGCGCATTTGACAATGTAGTTGAAATTGGTTCTAATTTTCAAGAGGAGGACTTTCAAGTCGAAGCAGTGACAGATGTCATTCCAGTCATTCTGGGTTATGATTATTTGGAAATCTACGACGTCGGCGATATGCTTGCGTTGTCTCTGCATACCCAGCCTCTTACATTTCAGGTGATCGGTTTCCTGCAAAAGAACGCAGTGCTGCAATTTAATATGGATATTCCGCTCGATCAGCACATCATTGTGCCGTTTTACGATATTGCATATGAACCGACAGATGATGTGAATGCATATTATCAGGAAATATATTATTCGCAAAAGTGCGAAGGATTTGTCAGCATAGATTCCACTGCGGATGCGGAACAGATGTTCCAGGATGTACAAGCATTGGCAGAACAATATGATCTGTTATTTGCGGTGACACCGGTGAAACTCAACGTGTCTGATACACTGCATGTGCAGGTATTTCCCAGCGATGCAAGCAAATATGTATCAAAACATGGTATATCCAGTGATTCGAAGACGGCGGGGAATGCGCTATAAAAGCAGCATTCCATCATACAAAGCATCTGCAGCGGGGCCGGTTCGCGTCTCGCTTGACCCCCAATTTCTTTTTCAGAGAGGCGGAGATCCCATGAACCATGATCTATTCACACTGGCGCGGCAGGGCATTTTGCGGCGCAGGCGCAGCTCCCTGCTGCTTTTCCTGGTGCTGCTCTTGTCCTTCGCCTTTGCGGTGATGATGCTCTCGGTGATGGGCAGCATGGACCGTACCAACGCGGAGCTGCTCAAAAATACTTACGGCGGCTGGTACGGCGCTATTCCCGACGGGAAAGCGGAGGACCGCGCCTTCCTGGAGCAGCGGGATTGGTTGGACCAGTTAGGGGAGAGCGTCAACTATGGCCGGGTCAGGGTTACGACTCCGGTCAGCGGCGTGGGATCTGTGGATGAGACCTTTCTGGAACTGGGCCGCATTCGGCTCGACGAAGGCCGCCTGCCGGAGCAACCCGGGGAGATTGCCATGGAGGCGGACCTGATTGCCGCCCTGGGCTATGAGCCTACGGTCGGGCAGATCATCAGTGTTCCGATGTATATCCCCCAGGCCGAGGACCCCGATTCGTTTCTGCTCGTGTCCTGGGATTTTGTTCTGACCGGCGTGCTGCATGAGTATGCGCACATCTGGATTCTGGAGGCAAATGCACAGGATCGGCTGCTCAACAGCGCCATCATTTTGCCCGAGGACGGCGAAGCCATCATCGCAGAAGCCCAGGCTCGGGCCGATTCCTACGAGTCCGGCCTGGTTCGCCCGCCGCTCACGTCCTACTTCTATACGCCGATGGAGGGCATGGAGGAGACCCTGCGGGACGAGGTGGACGGCCATCTGGCCGCCACCCGCAGCGCGGAGGAGGACTTTTCCGGCTGCATCAACCTCTCTGCCGGAACGGTGTATTTGCTGGCGGACTACAACACCTTCTATGTGGGCCTGATTCTGGTCATCACGCTGCTGGCTGTCGTAGCCGTCTATCTGCTGGAGCTCCAGAGCGACGTTCGGCGGATCGTGCGGCTGCGGAGCCTCGGCGCGTCAAAGATGCAGCTGCGGCGGCTGCTGCTCCTGGAGACGGTGCTGCTGGCCGTTCCGGCAGTGGCGCTGGGGACGGCTTTGGGCGCGGCAGGTACCGCGGGATTGCTGCGGCTGCTGGTCTTCTCCGGCTCTGTGGCCGTAGTGGTGGCTATCCCCTGGGTAGCTGTGGCGGTGACGGTCCTGCTGTGGGTGCTGGGCGTGGCGGCTATGCGGATGCTCACCTTCCAGGCGGCGGTGCGGACGCCGATGACCGGGCGCATGAGCCTGGAGACGAAGCAGCGGCGGCGGGTTGCCAAGCTCCAGCGGGGCTTCGCCTGGGGGCTCACCATGGCGCTGTGCCTGGTGACGACCTACTCCGTATTGAAGTATCAGAAGCCCCTGGAGCTGTACACCTACTATTCCGGTACCTTCTCCTATTCCCCACGATGAAGCCTTTGGACTAAAATTCCACAATATATAGCGTCTGACGAAACAGGACGGCACAAGATGTAGTAAAAAGGGCTTACAACTACAACTTTTCTACAACTTTTGCTTGAAATCAGACGGCATCAGACGGGCCAAAATGAAGGGCAAATCCGTGTTTTTTATGCGGATTTGCCCTTTTTTGCAATTTTCACATTAGCACCAAATTACCCTTGATTGCCTCTGCTTTTTCCCTCATGTTTTCTTGCGTAATATGCGTATAAATATCCATAGTTGTGGAAAAATCAGCGTGGCCCATCACCTGCTGGATAAACTTGATGTCGTTCGTGCTTTCACAGAGCCGCGTGCAGAATGTGTGTCTCATGTTATGTACGCTAAAATGCGGCAGCAGCTCCGGCTCACGATCTTCCAGTTCAGCCTGATCCATTTCTTCGGCGTTGTAGGCGATGGAGATACGCTGGATGGCCCGATTGATATTATGGGCACTGAGAAAGTAACCTTCCCGATTCCTAAAAAGGAAACCGTGATACCCATTCATCACAAGGTCTTCTGGATAGAGGGTGTCCATGACTTCAATCAATGTGCGGAGCTGTTCAGCAACCTGCGGATACAGGATAGGGATGGTGCGGGTGCCGCTGGCTGTTTTAGGGGTGGTGATATGAAAACCTGCTTTCCCATCGATCACACGATAGATCAAGTTGTGATTGACAGAGATGGTGTTGTTCTCCAGGTCCACATCATTTTTAGTTAAGCCAGTACATTCCGCAACACGCATTCCCGTACCGAGCAACACGACCATGACAGGCAGCCAGTGGCTATACATCGGTGACTTGGAAATGAACCGAAGGAAGTTCTTCTGCTGTGTCATAGTCAGCGCGATTCTTTTCTTCGGGGGCGCCCCGGCTCCCTCTGTTTTGAGAGAGCGGTAGACGCCTTTGCTTGGATTTTTTCGGATGTAGTCATCATCGACCGCCAATTCAAGCGTGGGGTGAATCAGGTTATTGATGCTTTCCAAGGAATTGATCGCAAAGCCTTTTTTCAAAAGCTTCGTGTAAAATGTCAGGATGTCGCTCTTTCGGATGTTGGGCAGGGGAATGTTGGCAAACGGCTCATCCTTCACATAGTTGCTCCAAAGATATTCGTAATTCGCCCGTGTAGAAGCCTTTAACTGGATCTTCGTATCCATGAGGACTTTGAACATATCATTTAGGGTGATTTTCATAGCCTCCTGGGTGCGAATACCGTCTTCGCTGTCACGGTTGAGAACTTTTTCTTTGGCCCGCAGGCTGGCAAGGTCAAAATCATAAATGTACTTTTTCTTCTTACCCAGCTTATAGACAAACATATAGCTGCCGTCTGAGCGTTGTGTTTCTCCTGGCCGCAGGTTGCGGCCTTTGTTGTCTTTTCTAACTTTTGGCATAGGCTGATACCTCCCGATGTTTTGTGTGTTGTTGTG
>DVHE01000028.1 GCA_018712245.1 Candidatus Avoscillospira avicola
ATTTCCCGGAACCAGCGGGCGATCCGCTTACCGGTGCGGGCGAAGAAGTTCTCTTTCTTGTTGGCTTCTGCCATGCTGTTCACCCTTTCAGATTACTTCGTCTCGTTATGGACGGTGTGCTTCTTGCAGAATCTGCAATACTTCTTCATCTCGAGACGATCAGGGTCATTCTTCTTGTTCTTCATGGTGTTGTAGTTTCTTTGCTTGCACTCGGAGCATCTCAGTGTGACTTTCACGCGCATTATCGGCACCTCCTTAATATTGCCTCCCTGCATCAGCCGGGGTGAGAATTATAGTTGCCCCGGAAGGAAAAGGGCGCAAAAAAATAAGCCCTTTTTCACAGGTGAAGCCATTATATCACAGCCTCCTGTGTGGGTCAAGCCTATTTTGCGTCCCATCGGAGAAAAAGTTTCCATTTTTCCGGGGATGTGTTATACTCTTCTTAAGCACATGGGGCGCAGATGCCGTCTCGGACGCGCCCTGTGGAATATGCCCTCCGCGCAGGCGCAGGGATTGATTTTGAGGTGCCTTGGAGCGCCGCGGGAAGGGAAGGTCATCAGAGATGAAGAGAGCATTTGTATTATTGCTGTTTATTGCCGTTGTGATCATACTGCAAGTGTTTTTTTCCAAAAGCGCACGCAAATGGCCGGGACTTGTGCTGCCGATCATCGCATTCCTGCTCAGCCTTCTATTCCCGCTCAATATGGTAGTACCGTCCCAGGGAGTAACGGCAGCGTTTCTGCTTCAGTTATGCCTTGTCTGGGTGATTGGGAATATCCCCACCATGATCCTTCTCGCTATCTACTTTGCTTGTCAAGGTAAGCAGCGCCGAGACAAACAAAGCGGATAAATTGTATACACAAGCGCTTCGCGGATGTGAAATTTCTCAGAACGCTAGGCACATTTTTATATGCTTCTCTTGATCATATCCGTACGTTCTGCTGTCTGCGGGGAAAACAATATCATGTTAGGAGATTTCTATGAAAATTATGGCCATTGACTTTGGCGACGCCCGGACGGGCATTGCCATTTCCGACCCGCTGGAGATGCTCACAGGCTTCACCACGGTAGTCCACGCCTACACGCCGGAGAAGGCGGCGGCAGCAGTGGCGCAGGTGGCCCGGGAGCGGGGCGCGGAGGTCCTGGTGGTGGGACTGCCGCGGAATATGGACGGCACCGAGGGTCCCAGGGCGGCGCTGTGCCGGGCGTTTGCGGCGCTGGTGGGGGAGACGACGGAGCTGCCGGTGGAGCTGTGGGACGAGCGGCGCACCACGGTGGACGCCCACCGCATCCTCTCGGACAACGGCGTGCGGGGCAGAAAGCGAAAGAACACCGTGGACGCCGTGGCGGCTTCCCTGATTCTCGAGGGCTATCTCAACCGCCGCCGGAGCAAGGCTTAGCATGCGCTGCAAAGGCCGGAACGGGAACGTCCGTTCCGGCCTTTGCGATGCAATTATGCCAGGATATGCTCCTTTTTGAGCTTCCTGTGGACGAAGAGCAGTGCGGTAAAGTGCGCCAGCGGCGTGACGAACCAGCTGACCGGGTAGGAGAGGTAGAGCATTTCCAGGGTGGGGAAGGCCGCGAAGACGGTGTAGACCCAGATGATCCGCAGCACGCAGGCGCCCATTACGGAGATAATGAGCGGCAGCCACGAGCGGCCCAGGCCCCGGAGAACGCCGGAACCAACCTCCATCAGGCCGCACAGCACGTAGGGGAGCCCCACAAAGGACAGACGGGTCATGCCCACGGCGATGACGGCGTCCCGGTCCGCGTCGGCCCCGGAAATATAGAGCGACAGCAGCTGCGGCCCCAGCAGATAGATGACGGCGGTGACACCCACGCCGATGGCGATGACCAGCAGAATGCAGCTGCGGAAAATTTTCCCCAGGCGATCCACCCGCCGGGCCCCCAGGTTTTGGCTGGTGAAGCAGAGGGCGGCGTGGTAAACCGAGTTCATGGCGATATAGATAAAGCCATCCAGATTGGCAGCGGCGGAGTTGCCGGCCATGGTGACATAGCCGAAGGAGTTGATGGCGCTCTGGATGGTGACGTTGGACAGGGAGAAAATCATACTCTGAAGGCCGGCGGGGATGCCGATTTTTACCACCAGGGCCAGCATATCCTTGTGGATTCGGATCTCCCGGATTTTCAGCCGGTAGGAACCCTCGGAGTGGACCAAGCACAGCACCACCAGAATGGCGGCCACATACTGGCTGACGGCGGTGGCAATGGCCACGCCGGCCACATCCAGATGAAAGACGATGACCAGCAGCAGGTTGAGGATCACATTGATGACGCCGGAAATCAGCAGGAACATCAGCGGCCGGTCAGTGTCGCCGATGGCCCGGAGGATGGCGGCGCCGAAGTTATACACCACCGTGGCGGGAATGCCCAGGAAGTAGATGCGGAGATACAGCGACGCCAGAGGCAGCACATCCGGGTCGGTGTTCATCATTTGGAGCATGGGGGTGGAGAGGAAGAAGCCCAGGATACTGACAAAGACGCCTATTACGACGCTCAGGCCCATGGAGCAGTGGACGCAGCGCTCCACGCCGCGCCCGTCCCGCTGGCCGAAGAAATTGGCTACCAGCACATTGGCGCCCGTGGAAATACCGACGAAGACGTTGACCAGCAAATTGATCAGGGCTCCGTTGGAACCTACGGCGGCCAGGGAGCGGCTGCCGGCGAATTTACCCACAACGATGACGTCGGCGGCGTTGAACAAAAGCTGCAAGATGCCCGTGAGCATCAGCGGCAGGGAAAAGAGGACGATTTTAGAGAATATGGGGCCTTCCGTCATATCGATCTCGTGGGATCGCCGCATGAGACTCATCCTTTCCTTTCTTAGTACTATCAGTATAGCCAATGAAGAATCCGCCGTCAACCGCCAATTCGACGAAAGACCCGAAAAGGTGCCTGAAGCGGCGGATGACGGTTGAGGAACAAAGAAAAATGTGGTATATGTAAAAGAAAGAACCAAAGCAGGGAAGAAGCGGGTGAGGAGAGAAGATGGGCTTGTTTACAGGGAAAACCATGATGATCACCGGGGGGACCGGCTCCTTCGGGAACGCCGTTCTGAACCGGTTTTTGGAGACGGACATCGGGGAGATTCGCATTTTCTCCCGGGACGAGAAAAAGCAGGACGATATGCGCCATGCCTTCCAGGCCGGGATGCCCCAGGCGGCAGGGAAGCTGAAATTCTTCCTGGGAGACGTGCGGGATTTACAATCGGTGAAGGACGCCATCCACGGTGTGGACTATGTCTTCCACGCTGCGGCGCTCAAGCAGGTGCCCTCCTGCGAGTTTTTTCCCATGGAGGCGGTGCGGACCAATGTGATGGGCACTGAGCATGTCCTCACGGCGGCCATCGAAGCGGAGGTGGCCTGTGTGGTCTGCCTCTCCACCGACAAGGCGGCGTACCCAGTCAATGTCATGGGTCTCACCAAGGCCTTGGAGGAGCGGGTGGCCGTGGCCAAGTCCCGCCACGCCCGCCGGACGAAGATCTGCTGCACCCGCTACGGCAACGTGATGTTCAGCCGAGGCTCGGTGCTTCCGCTGTGGATTGACCAGCTGCGCCGGGGCCAGCCCCTCACGGTGACGGAGCCGGGGATGACGCGCTTTCTCATGTCGCTGGAGGAGGCAGTGGATTTGATTCTCTTTGCCATCGAACACGGGGAAAACGGCGACATCCTGGTGCAGAAGGCGCCGGCTTGCACCATTGAAACGCTGTCGCGGGCGGTCCGGGCGCTGCTGGCGCCGGAGGCGCCGGTGCAGGTCATCGGAATGCGCCACGGCGAGAAGCGCTATGAGACGCTGCTGACCGAGGAGGAAAGCCTCCACGCGGTGGACCTGGGCGGGTTTTACCGCATCCCGGCGGACAACCGGGACCTCAACTACGACCTCAGCTCCGCCGCCGGCCTGACGCCGGGCCAGGGCCGGGCGTACCACTCCGACAATGCCCGGCAGCTGACGGAGGAGGAGGTCAAGGCGCGGCTCCTGGCGGTGCCGCAGCTGCGGGCGCTGCTGACGCCGGACGGCGCGGCCTTCGGGCGCTGATGGCAGAAAAACCCCCTTCTGTTCTATGGTTGATAGAACAGAAGGGGGTTGCCTGTTTTGGCCCTATGGCGGCGTCCAGGCGAGGCGCCGCGGCAGCGGTTACGCTGCCGGCCAGAGAGAAACGCCGGTCAGACTAGGGAGTTTGACTTACAGGCTTCTCTCGTAGGCCTCGATCATCTTCTTGACCATCTGGCCGCCGACGGAGCCGGCCTCGCGGGAGGTGAGGTGGCCGTTGTAGCCCTGCTTCAGGTCCACGCCCACTTCCTGGGCAGCTTCCATCTTGAACTTGTCCATGGCCTCGCGGGCCTCGGGAATGTTGATCTGATTGTTGCTCTTCATATACTTCCATCTCCTAAATGGTTTGATTGGGTACCGCAACAATAGAGTTCCCCGGCAATTTTGAAATATCCCGGCGGCTGCGTGGTAAGTTCTTCTATCGCGAGCCGGAAAAAACGGCGGTTCAGGTACGCAGCTTGGTTTGGGTCAGGTAGAGATTGGCGTAAATCCCGTTTTTCTCCATCAATGCCTGGTGCGTGCCCGCTTCCTGGATGCGGCCGTTTTCAATGACCAAAATCCGCGTGGCGTTGCGGATGGTGGAGAGGCGGTGGGCGATGATCAAAGTGGTGCGGCCCTTGGCAAGCGCGTCGAAGGCCGACTGAATCTTGGCCTCGGTGATGGTGTCCAGGGCGGAGGTGGCTTCGTCCAGGATGAGAATCGGCGGGTTCTTCAGGAAGATCCGGGCGATGGCAATGCGCTGCTTCTGCCCGCCGGAGAGGAGGGTGCCCCGCTCGCCCACGTAGGTGTCAAAGCCGTCGGGCATGGCCAGTATGTCGTCGTAGATCTCGGCTTTGCGGGCGGCGTCGATGATCTCGTCCATGGTGGCGCCTGGCTTGCCGTAGCGGATGTTTTCCAAAATGGTGTCGGCGAAGAGGAAGACATCCTGCTGCACCACGCCGATGTGTTCCCGCAGGGACTGCTGCGTCACCTGCCGAATGTCCAGCCCGTCGATGGAGATGGAGCCGTGAGTCACGTCGTAGAACCGGGGAATCAGCTGGCAGAGGGTAGTCTTGCCGCCGCCGGAGGGACCGACAATGGCGATGGTCTCGCCGGGCGTCACGTGGAGACAGACGTCGTGGAGGACGTCCAGGTCGCCTTCATAGGCGAAGTCCACATGATCGGTTGTGATCTCGCCCCGGACATCCGCGAGGGTCTTGGCGCCGGGGGCATCCCGCAGCTCCGGCTCGGTGCGCATGATCTGCGTGAAGCGCTGCAGGCCCGCCAGGCCTACGGCGTACTGCTCGGCAAAGTTGGCCAGCTTGCGGACCGGGGAGATAAAGGAACTGATATAGAGGCTGAAGGTAATGAGATCGATGTAGTTCATCTGGTCATTCATAATGAGCCAGCCGCCCACGGCGATGACTGCCACCGAGAGAATGGAGAGGAAGAACTCCATCACCGCGTTGAAAATGCCCATTTCCTTGTGGAAGGCCCGCTTGGAGACGCGGAAGCGGTCATTGGCGGCGGAGAACTTGGCAAACTCCACCGACTCATTGGCGAAGGCCTTTGCGGTTCGGATGCCGGAGAGGGAGGATTCAATCTCGGTGGTGATGACGGCGATCTTGGCCTTGACCTGCCGGGAGGCCTCGCCCATTTTCCGCCGCCGGGAGATAATGACCAGGATGAACACCGGGATCAGCAGGCTCACCACCAGCGCCAGACGCCACTCGATGGAGAACATCACCGCCAGCGCGCCGATGATGGTGGCCAGGGAGATGAAGAGATCCTCGGGGCCGTGGTGGGCCAGCTCCGTCACTTCAAAGAGGTCGGAGGTGAGACGGCTCATCAGCTGGCCGGTGCGGTTGCGGTCAAAGAAGTCGAAGCCCAGGGTCTGGAGGTGCCGGAAGAGGTCTTGGCGGATGTCCGCCTCCACCCGGATGCCGAAGGTGTGGCCCCAATAGGTGATGACGAAGTGCATCAGCGACCGGATCACATAGGCCAGCACCACGATGACCATCACCGTAAAGAAGGTGGCGTAGGCCCGGTTGGGGAGCATATCGTACATGGCCGCCCGGGAGACCAGCGGGTATAAAAGGTCCACCAGCGCCACTACAAAGGCGCAGCACATATCCAAAATAAAGAGCTTTTTGTGCGGGCCGAAATAGGAGAGGAATATGCGCATAACGCCCCAGTTTTGAAAATCTTTCTCTTTCATCGTCTCATCTCACTTCAAAGTAGTTTCAAGTTCCCATTATAACAAGGTTTGGCGGAAATGCAAATGGTATTCTGCCGCCGGTTGTGATACGATACAGAAAAATCAGGAAACGCGGCCCGCTGCGGGGAGGAACTCAGGAATGGGAAGTATTGATGTTTTATATCGGGACGATGATCTGGCGGTCTGCGTCAAGCCCCAGGGGGCGCTCTCACAGGATGCCGGGGCGCAGAGCGTGCCGGGGCTGCTGCGGGCGGCGTTGGGCGCGGCGCAGGTCTGGCCGATCCACCGGTTGGACCAGGCCGCCGGCGGCGTGATGGTCTATGCGCTGACGGAGCGGGCCGCTGCGGCGCTGAGCCGGGCTGTGCAGAACGGCCAGCTGGAGAAGACGTATCTGGCCGTGACCCAGGGGACGCCGCCGGAGCCGGAAGGTGCGTGGACGGATCTCCTCTTCCACGACCAGCGGCGCAACAAGACCTTTGTGGTGACGCGGCAGCGCAAGGGCGTGCGGGAGGCGCGGCTCAGCTATCGGGTGCTGGCCGGCGACGGGACGCGGAGCCTGGTGGCAGTGCAGCTCTTTACAGGACGCACCCATCAGATTCGGGTGCAGTTTGCCAGCCGCGGCCTGCCCTTGGCGGGCGACGGGCGCTACGGCGGCGGAAAGGCGGGGCGGCTGGGACTGTGGTCCTGGCGCATCCGGTTCCCGCACCCCCAAACGGGGGAAACCATGACCTTCAGCCGTCTGCCGCCGGCGGATTTTCCCTGGGAAGAACTGGCTTCCGAAGAAATTGCGTCAAAACTCGAAGAGATATGCTGACGGCCGCTGCAGATTATATTTCATTCGCTGCGGAAAAGCGGAAAAGATGAAAAGCGACGTGAGAAAAACTTGCAGACTGTCGAGAAACCTCGCTGAGAACTTGTGTGACAGAGCAGCGGGGAATGTGTACAAGGGGTTAAGACCCCTTGCGCGTTCAATAATGTCGTTTTTGCAACTTTTTGAAGTTGCAAAAACGGAGGGCAACGGGGCGAAAATACTTTTTCGACACGCTGAAACTTGAACGCTGCGCCTAAAAGCGGACGCGCCTGCGCATTGCGGAATACGGTGAATTGATTTCAGCGCCTCCTGCCTTCGTTCCGGTACCGGATATCGTATCCCAAACGAATCCTTCCCAGCTTAATCTTCCTGCTGTTCACGACAAGTTTCTCGAACAGGGGCGCGGGTTGCCAATGGGCCTGGGCGTGCATAGTATGGGGCCAGGAGGTGTCGCGGATGCTGGATCTCATACTTATTTTCCTGGCGGCGGCGGGCGTGGCGCTGGTGCTTTGGTGTCTGCTGGGCTTGCTGCTCCAGCCGGTGTTTGGCCGGAATATGGTGACGCTCTGCTTTGTCCGGGGCGACGGGCGGGAGCTGGAGTACCGCGTCAGGGCCTACAGCTGGCTCCGGGAGGGGCGCATCAGCGGGGGACGGCTGGCGCTGGTGGACTGTGGCCTCACGGCCCATGGCCGGCAGGTGGCGGAGCTGCTCTGCGCGCGCTACGCCTGGCTGGATTACTGCGCTCTGGCGGAGCTTTCCACATATCTGGACGGCGTAAATCCGCCGGGGCAAGTTGCAAAATAGGCCGGCTTGTTGTACCATAATACGAAAGAGAAGGGGGCGATGGGTCAATGGAGCAGGAAATCCTCTATGGCGCCGTGAAAGCGGTGGTGTTTCAAAACCCGGAAAACGGCTATACGGTCCTGCGGCTTCTGACCCAGGACGGCGAGACCGTCACGGTAGTGGGCACCATTCCCATGACGGCAGTGGGGGAGCGACTGTCCATCACCGGCCACTGGACGGCCCACGCCTCCTACGGCAAGCAGTTTGAAGCGGAAGTGCTGGAGCGGTTCATGCCGGAGAGCCGCAATGAGATTTTGGCCTTTCTCTCCTCCCGGGCCGTGAAGGGCGTGGGGGAGAAGACGGCCCAGCGGATCGTGGCGGCCTTCGGGGAAAAGAGCCTGGAGGTGCTGGAGAATGAGCCGGAGCTGCTGGCCCAGGTGCCGGGAATTTCGAGCTCGAAAGCCCGGGAGATTTCGGACAATTTCCGCCGGCAGGTGGGCATGCGGCGGCTGATGGAGTTCCTGGCGGGGTATCACCTCCCGGCGGCGCTGGCCCTGCGGCTCTACCGGGCCTACGGCGAGCTGGCGGTGGACGCGGTGCGGGAGGACCCGTATATGCTCTCCCAGCCCTACTTCGGGGCATCCTTTGCCCTGGTGGACCGCTTCGCGCTGGAGCTGGGGGTGGAGGCCGACGATTCTCGGCGGATCGAGGCCGGCGTCCTCTTCGAGCTGAGCTACAACCAGTCGGCGGGTCACGTGTTCATCCCTCGGGGCAAGCTGGCCCAGGCCACGGCGGCGCTGCTGAATCTGCCGCTGCCCGCAGTGGAGGAGGCAGTCACGGCGCTGGCGGAGACCGGGCGGCTGGAGACGGAGCAGGTGGCCGGGCTGGAGGCCTGCTATCTGCCGGAACTGCATGAGGCAGAGGTCTACCTGGCCCAGCGGCTGCGGGAGATGGCTTCCCAGCCACCGGAGCATCCGGCCCAGCTGGAGCAGCTGCTCCAGGCGCTGGAGCGCGAGAGCGACATTCGCTACGCGCCCCAGCAGCTGGAGGCCATCCGGGCGGCGGCGGAGCATCGGGTCGTCATCGTCACCGGCGGGCCAGGCACCGGCAAAACCACTACCATGGCAGGAATCCTCCGGCTCTTCGACAAGCTGGGGCGGAAGACGCTGCTGGCGGCGCCCACGGGCCGGGCGGCCAAGCGCCTGAGCGAGTGTACCGGGCGGGAGGCCTCCACCATCCACCGGCTGCTGGAGGCGCAGTTTGACACCGAGAGCGGCGCGCTGTGCTTCTTCCACGACGAGGACACGCCCCTCAAGGCCGACGCTCTGGTGGTGGACGAGACCTCCATGGTGGACCTGCCCTTGATGCAGGCTTTGATGCAGGCCCTGCCCGGGAAGTGCCGCCTGGTGCTGGTGGGCGACCCGGATCAGCTGCCCTCGGTGGGGCCGGGGAACGTCTTCTCGGACCTGATCCGCAGCGGCATCGTGCCCACGGTGCGCCTGACCGAGATTTTTCGCCAGGCCCAGGAGAGCCTGATTGTCATGAATGCCCACGCCATCAACCAGGGCATATTGCCGGAGCTGGGCAGCAAGGACCGGGATTTCTTCTTCCTCCGGCGCGTCACGGCCCAGGCCGTGGCGGAGACCATCCAGGACCTCTGCGTCCGGCGGCTGCCCAAAAACATGGGCATCGACCCGGCGGACATCCAGGTCCTCTCGCCCACCCGGAAGGGGGAGTGCGGCACCCGGCGGCTCAATCAGCTGCTCCAGGCCGTCCTCAATCCCCCGGCGCCGGACAAGCGGGAGAAGGCCAGCGGCGATTTTTCCTTCCGCGAGGGCGACAGAGTGATGCAAATTCGCAATAACTATGATATACTATGGAAGAAACCGGACGGAAGCCAGGGGACCGGCATTTTCAACGGCGACGTGGGCCGGATCACGGCTATCTCTCTGGCAGAGGAGCAGCTGACCGTGGCCTTCGACGACCGGGAGGCCGTCTACGACTTTGCCATGCTCCCGGAGCTGGAGCCGGCCTATGCCATGACGGTCCACAAGAGCCAGGGCAGCGAGTACCGGGCCGTGGTGCTGGCAGCGTGGCCGGGGTCTCAGTATCTGCTGACCCGCAGTGTCCTCTATACGGCTGTCACACGGGCCAAGTCGCTCCTGATCGCGGTGGGGGACGAGAACGTCATCGCCGCCATGACCGGCAATGACCGGCAGACCCGGCGCTACAGCGGCCTCAAGCTGCGCCTCCAGGGGCGGGTGGGACCGTGAGCGCCTTGATTTCGTGGCTCCTGGAGCTGTTTTTCCCGCCCAAGTGTATGTTCTGCCGGCGGCTCCTGCCGGATTCAGCCCGCTGGTGCTGCGACGACTGCTTGGCGGCGCTGCCGGAGTGGGAGGGCGCCGCGGAGAAGGTGCCGGGATTTTCTGGCTGCGCCGTGGCGTTTTCGTATGAGGAGCCCGTCCGCGGCGCCATTTTGCGCATGAAATTTCAGGGCCTTCGGGCCTACATCCCGCAGTTTGCCCGGTGGATGGCCGTGCGGGTCCGAGCTGAGCTGGCCGGGCGGTATGACTTTGTCACCTGGGTGCCCTGCAGCCGCCGGCGGCGGTGGCAGCGGGGCTTCGACCAGGCGGAGCTGCTGGCCCGGGCGCTGGCCCGGGAATTGGAGGCCGAAGTCCGGCCTACACTATTAAAGGTGCGCCACAATCCGCCTCAGTCCAGAACCAAGTCGGCTGCGGCGCGCCGGGCCAACGTGCTGGGTGTGTACCGGATTTTGCCCGGCGCGCCGGTCTCCGGGGCCAAAATCCTGGTGGTGGACGATATCATCACCACCGGCGCGACGCTCTCCGCGTGCGGCCAGGTCCTACGGCTGGCGGGCGCCGCGGATTTGGTCTGCGCCGCCATTGCTGCAACAGATCATAAAGACGGCGCGGCGCAGCGCTGAATGCCGCCGGTCCGTTCAACATATTGAAGTAGGTGAATCCATGTTAAAACTCTCTCGAGATTTGGGAATCGATCTCGGCACGGCCAACGTGCTGGTCTACGCCGAGGGACAGGGCATCGTCCTGCGGGAGCCCTCGGTGGTGGCCATCGACAAGGTCAGCGGCAAGGTCCTCCAGGTGGGCGCCGCGGCCCGGAATATGCTGGGGCGGACGCCCGGCAATGTGGTGGCCGTTCGGCCCCTGCGCCAGGGCGTGATCTCCGACTATGAGATGACGGAGAAGATGCTCGAGCAGTTTCTGAAAAAGATCATCCGCTACTCCCTGGTCAAGCCCAGGGTTGTGGTCTGCGTTCCCAGCGGCGTCACCGAGGTGGAGGAGCGGGCTGTCATCCAGGCGGCCATGGAGGCCGGCGCTCGCCGGGTGTACCTCATTGAAGAGCCCTTTGCCGCTGCCCTGGGTGCCGGACTGGACCTCTCCGGTCCCAACGGCCATATGGTGGTGGACATCGGCGGCGGCACCACTGATATCGCGGTGCTGAGCCTCAACGACATCGCTGTCTCCTCCTCCATGAAGATTGCCGGCGACACCTTTGACGAGGCCATCGTCACCTATGTCCGCCGCCGCCACGGCCTGGTCATTGGCCTCACCACGGCGGAGGAGATCAAAATTACCGTCGGCTGTGTCTCCGAGCGGCCCGAAGAGGTCTCCATGACCGTCAAGGGCCGGGACGTGAAGACCGGCCTGCCCCGGGACGTCCTCATCAGCTCCTCGGAGATGCTGGAGCTGCTGTCGCGCCCGGCCCGGCTGATCGTGGACGAGATCCTCTCGGTGCTGGAGCAGGCCAGCCCGGAGCTGGTGGGCGATATCTCCCAGAACGGCATCGTCCTCACCGGCGGCGGCAGCCTGATCTGGGGCATGGACCGCGTCATCCACGACCGCACCGAGATCCCCTGCATGGTGGCCGACAATGCCGAGAGCTGCGTGGCGCTGGGCTGCGGAAAGAGCCTCCAGTGGATCAGTTCCATGCAGGAGGGCACCATCAATATCGCCCGGCGGAAGCTGATGAAAGAGTGAGAGACGCCGGCCATGCGGCCCCGCGCTTTCGGCGGGTATCCGTAAAACAGTTAACGGAGCGCATCTGTACAGATACGCTCCGTTTCTTATGCCGATATACCATGTAACAGGCGCAGACACTTGGCTCTCCCTTTGGGAGAGCTGTCACCGCAGGTGACTGA
>DVHE01000029.1 GCA_018712245.1 Candidatus Avoscillospira avicola
GCGATTTCCGGGGACATGCGCATCGGAAATCGCACTTTACACTCCAAAAGGTTCGACAGCTTTTCGAAGAAAACCGAGAACCTTTTGGGGTGCAGTCCCCTTTGTCAAAAAAGCGTAGCTTTTTTGACAGTCTGAGCTGCCCAAAGAGATTCTTTGGGCAGCTGTTTTTGCATTTACAGCACGGTCACATCCGTCTGGCAGCACGCATAGTCGGTGTTGACATTGTGGGCGATGAGACGGGCGCGGAACCGGCGGACGCGGCAGAGGGAGTTGGGGTCTCCGTTAGCCGCCGTGCCTTCGGGCACGACAAACTTCACGCACCGTACCACCACGTCCCGGCAAGTGGGATAGTTGTGGGCGGGCAGCGTGAAGGCTTTCATGCCCCGCTGCTGCTCCTGGCCGTTTTCGTCCAGCTCGCTGAGCAAAATCGCCAGTGCCACCTCTTTGCCGGGGCAGACCTGCTTCACCACCGCGTCCAGCTGGACGATCCGTCCCGCGGACTCCAGGTAGACGTCGCCCGCGTCGATGACCACAGCGTCCTGACAGCGCTCCACGTCGAAGTCCACCGGCTTGGGGCACTCCTCCGGCACTACCACCACGGCGCACTCCACCGTCACCTGGGGGTCGGGGAACACCACGGTGTTGCCCTCGCTGTCGGAGTAGGTGATGGAGGCGTTGACCGCCTTCACCCCCGGCTCCTGCGAGATATGGCGCACCCGGAAGCTGAGGGCTGCGCCCTCGTTTCCGCTGACGCCCAGCTCCGGTATCTTCCACTGAATGGTGCGGGAATCCAGCATGGTGGCCGTCCCCTTGGTGGGGGAGGACATACTGACGATCAGGAAATCCGGCGCGACCACCTCGTCAATGACGATGTTGGTGGCGCCGGTCTTGGAAATATTCTCCGCCAGCTCCCGGAACAGCTCTTCCAGGTCGGCATCGTCGGGCGTCACCAGCACGTAAGAGGCGGGCGGCTGGGAGGCCCACAGCTCCAGCGTGGGCACATCGATGCCGCCGCTGCCCACCAGGCCGATGCAGTAGATAATGACGCCGTCGGCCTTGGCGGCATCTGCCACCGGGGCTGCGGGCGGGCCGGCGGTGGTCTTGCCGTCGGTGAACATGACCATGACCCGGGCGTTGGACGACGTGGGGTCGAACAGCTCCGCCGCCTTGGTGAAGGCGGCGGCGTGGTTGGTGTTGCCGCCGGCGCTGAGGCCGTCCACCGCGTCCTTCAGGTCGGCAACCGATGTGATGAGCTGGGTGTCGGCCGTGGCAGTGTCGGCGAAGCTGACGATGCCGATACGGCTGCCGGAACCGATGCTGTCGGGGGCGCCGTCGGTGGACTCGGACAAAATGTCGATGAACGCCTTGGCGCCTTCTTTGAGATTGGCCAGGGGGCTTCCGGCCATGCTGCCGGAGCGATCCAAAATCAGCACGATATCCGTGGGATTGGAGACGATATCCGGCGCGGCGGACAGCGCCAGGGATACCTGGAGCGAGCCGTCGCAGCCGATGCGCTGCCGGTCAATCTGCTTGTTGGAACTCGTAATACCCATAGGGAACCTCCTCCTATTTGGATGCAGCATCCGGCTCATCCTATGCGGCGGAGGCGGAATTTGTCACAGCGGGGCGAAAAAGCGGGCGCGCATGGCGCGTCAGTTTGGCCGCGCCGCCTGAGCTGGCAGGAAAGGCAACCAGGCTAAAGCCTCCCCTAACGCCCGCAGGGCTTTAGGGGAGGTGGCGCGCAGCGCCGGAGGGGTTCGCCGTAGACAACGCGCATGGCGCGCCCGCGCAGCGCAGCGGCCTCTCCTGAAGGGTGCGGTGGCTGCGGAAGGCCGTTTGTACCGCAGAATCCATGGCTCCCCTGGAGGGGAGCTGGCGCGAAGCGCCTGAGAGGTGTCCCTGCGGCGGGCCTGTTCGACGGAAGCGATCAGGCAGCACAAGCAGGCGGACGCGCGATGCGCGCCCCTACGAAAAAAACGTAGGTTTGTGCGTATGCCGCGGGCGAGAAAACCACCGGCTTGCGGTAAAAAAGAGCCCGCCGCAGAATTTTTCATTCTGCAACGGGCTCTTTGACGGCGTTTCAGTCCAGGCTGTCGGCAATTTCGGCGAACTGGGACTGGGTGGCGCTCTGCAAGGGCGCTTCCTTCTTGTATCCGGCGATCAGCGACGTGGCCCGCTGGATAGGCCGGATAGTACCGGCGCCGGCCACGCAGCCGCCGGGGCAGGCCATGCCCTCCAGCAAGTAGCCGTTGAGCTTGCCGGCCTTGGCCAAAGCCATCATCTTCCGGCAGTCTCGAAGGCCCTCGGCGTTCATGATCTTCATGTCCACATCCGGCGCCAGCTCTTTCACCACGTGCTGCACCGCCGCGGCGACACCGCCGCTGACGGCAAAGCCGCGGCCATCGGCGCTGCCCTGCTCCAGCGGGTCATTGCCCTCCACATCGGCATACCAGACCTCCTTAGCCTCGAACATCCCCTGCAGCTCCTCAAAGGTCAGGACGAAGTCCACGTCGCTGCGGATATGCTCCCGGCTTGCCTCCAGCTTCTTGGCGGCGCAGGGGCCGATGAAGCAGACCTTGGCGTCGGGGTGCTGTTTTTTGACCATCCGGGCCGTCAGCACCATGGGCGTCAGCGTCATGGAAATGTGGTCACTCTGGTCGGGGTAGCAGATGTCCACCATGGAGATCCACGCCGGGCAGCAGGAGGTGCCCATGTAGCTCTTGCCCTTTTCCACGCGCTCCAGATATTCCTTGGCCTCGTCGATGGTGCAGAGATCCGCGCCAACGGCCACTTCCACTACCGAATCAAAGCCCAGAATTTTCATGGCGGCGGTGAGCTTTTCGGGGGTGAGCTTGTCGCCGAACTGGCCGACGAAGGCCGGCGCCACGATGGCGATGACCTTGTAGCCCTTTTTGATGGCGTGGATCAGCTGGAAGATCTGGCCCTTGTCCACAATGGCGCCGAAGGGGCAGCTGACCAGGCACATCCCGCAGGAGACGCACTTGTCGTAGTTGATCTTGGCGCGGCCGTACTCGTCCGAGCCGATGGCGTCCATGCCGCAGGCCGCCACGCAGGGCCGCTCCATTTTGATGATGGCATGGTAGGGACAGGCGTCGGCGCACTTGCCGCACTTGATGCACTTGTCCTGGTCAATGACGCTCTTGCCGCCGCGTTCAAAGCGGATGGCATCCTTGGGGCAGACCTGCTGGCAGGAGCGGCTCAGGCAGCCCTGGCAGCAGTCGGTCACGCGGACCTGCTTGGTGGGGCAGGCGTGGCAGGCGTATTGGATGATATTGATGAGGGGCGGATCGTAATATTTTTCGGCGATGGCGCTGTCGTTGACGCCCTCGGACAGGGGCCGCAGCTCTGTGATGGGCCGCAGCGGCAGACCCATGGCCAGCCGCACCCGCTCACCGGCGATGGCGCGCTCCAGGAAGATGGACTCCCGGTGGGAGGCGATCTCACCGGGGACGATTTTATAGGGAATCTCCTCCATCCGGGCGTAGTCGCCGCCCTCGTAGGCCAGGCGGGCCACTTCTGTGAAGACCTGCTTGCGGACGTTGGTGACAAAGGATTCGTAGCCGCGCATATGCTTCCTCCTTGTGGAACGAATTTTCCATTTATGACCCCATTATATCGAATTTTACCTCGCTTTGCAAGGACATACCGCCGGGGCCACTCAATTGGCCCCTTTTGGCTGCGGATCACGCGCCGTGTTTTCGCCAGGCTATGCCGCGGGTGTGAGGGCCTACAGCTGCAGCAGGCGTCTGACTGCAGCGTCAGTCCTCGCTGCGCTGCCAGGGAGAGAGGTCTACCTCCAGGGGGACAGTGACCGCGATAGTGTCCGGCGTGACGGCGCAGCGGACGGCCAGCACCGCCACGCCGGCCCGGGCGGCCTCCACCAGCCCCCGGGCGAAGGCCGGGTCCCGGGGCCAGTTGGGCTGGAAGCGGGTGACGGTGTCCATCTGCGCCACAAATAGGACGGCGGCCCGGTGCCCCGCCGCCACAGCCTGGGTCAGCGCCAGCAGATGCTTTGCGCCCCGCTGGGTGGGGGCGTCGGGGAAGCGGGCGACGCCGCCCTCGTTGAGGGTCACGCCCTTGACCTCCACATAACCTCGCTGCCGCCCTCCGACCTCGTAGGAAAGGTCCAGACGGGCGTCGCCGAAGGTCTGCTCGGCCCGCACTGTGTCCGGCAGAAAGCCCAGCCCGCCGTCCCGGACATAGGCGAAGGCCAGGCGGTTGGGCACCTGGGAATCCAGGTTGACCACCGCGCCGTCCTTCTCTACGGAGATCAGCGTCCAGCCGGTCTTGCGGCCCGGCTCGCGGTGCCGCTGGCACCAGACCTGGGCGCCGGGCAGGAGCAGCTCCCCCAGCCGCCCGGTGTTGGGGACATGGCACCGCTGCGCCTGGCCGTCCAGCTCCACCAGGGCGATGAAGCCGTTGGGCCGGGCGAGAAAGCGGCCCGGGCATACATCCGAATAAGAAATCATAGGTCCTCCCATCAAAAAGAGGCATGGGCTTTGGGCCCATGCCTCCAGGTGCGCGGCGGTTAATCCGCCACGTTCATCATAAAGTTGTAAAGCGCGTAGGCGATCTCCGCACGGGTGGCAACCTGCGTGGAATCCACGCTTCTGCCGCCGCGGAGCAGGCCCTCGGCCACGGCCCAGCGGACATTGTCCACAGCCCACTGGGAGACGACGGCGTCGGAGTAGAGGCGGATGGTTTCGTCGATATCATAGCCCTTGTAGTCGGCGTAGCGCTGCAGGATGGCGGCCAGCTGCTCTACGGTGACGGATCTGTTGGGGCCGAAGGTCTTCTTGCCGTAGCCCTTGACGATGCCTTCTTCGGCGGCCCATTCCACGGCTTCGGCATACCAAGCGTCCTCATCCACATCGCGGAAGGTGCCGTAGTTGCGGACCCGCGGCTCATCCTCCATGCGGTAGAGGGTGGTGACGATCATGGCGCGGCTGAGGTCGCCGTAGGGATCGAACTTCCGGTTGCCCACGCCGTCCATGATATCGTGGTCGTAGACGTAGTACACGGCGTCATAATACCAGCTGTCCCGGGAGACGTCAACGAAGTGATCGTAGTTGACCTCCTTGAAGGTGGCATAGACCGTCACGGAAGATTTGGGCATGGTGAAGGTATAGTCGCCGCGATGGTTGGTGTAGATGCTGACGCGGTCCTTATCCTTGTCGTAGACCCGCAGGGTGTCCAGCTCATAGCCCTTGTCGGGGTTGACATAGATCGTGACGGTGTCCTTGTAGTCGGCCCAGGTGGAGGGCGAAGTGGAAATGGAGCCGTGCCTGCCGCAATCCAGATAGATGCGGTAATCGTCGTGGGTCTCGGTGTAGGCTCTCACCGTGGCGGTATCGGTGGCAAGAACCGTGCCGTCAGCGGCTACCAGCGTGAAGGTGAAGTCGTAGGTGCCGGCTCTGTCCAGATAGAGGGAGAGGGGGATGGTGACGCCGGTTTCGTTAAACTCCAAAGCGTCGGGGATTTTTCCCGCATGGACGGTGTCCACATACTTCCCGTAGCCCCAGTACCAGCCGTCGCTGTCATAGTACCAGAGGTCGGCGTCGGAACGGGCGGGGCCGTCCACTTTGACATAGAGCGTGGCATCCTCCTGCCAGGAAACGCCGCGATCGCCCCAGATGGAGATGCTGACATCCCGGTTGGTGTCGATCAGCAGTCTGCTGGGGAAGTTGGCATCCACGTAGTAGTGGAGATCAGGCTCGGGCATGGCGCCCTTTTCCCACTTGGCGTAAAGCGTGATGTCGCTGGTAATAGGAGTCCCGAAATCAAAGGCTCTGTTATCCGCCGTATACCAGCCGAGGAACGTGTAGCCGCTCCGGGTGGGGTCGGCGGGCTTCTCAGCCAATTCGCCAGAGCGAACGTTCTGGGAGTCAACTTTTGAGCCGCCGTTGCTGTTGAAGGTAACTGTATAAGAGACCGGTTTCGGAGTAGCTTCCCAGACACCATAAAGGTTGGTCCAGCCGCTGACGGTCTGGTTAGTGACATCGGTTTTCTGGCCTTCGCGCGCCCAGTAGAGGAACGTGTAGCCCTCGCGTGTCGGTGTAGGAGCATCCGAGGTGGGCAGCGTGGAGCCATAGAGAGCAGTGGTGGAAAGGAGCGAAGGACTTCCACTCACTCGGTCTTCCTCTGTCAGGAAGTAGACAACCTTTTCTTTGGTGGTGATATCGTAGTGGATATTGGTCCAGCCCGTAATCGTGGCATTATCAGCAAAGGCACCTCCGCCGTCCTTATATGGATCGCCAGCCGTGTAATTGCTTGAGCCGATATTATCGTTGTAATTGGACAAATCAACACTATCAATGATGGGCTGAATTTCCGCGCCAACTTCGTATTGTCCCAGCGTCACTACGACGGGAGCTTTGCCGTTGACATGGAGATACAGCTGGACAGTTCGCGTATCCGCCGCCAGAGCCGTGACGGACAGCAGTCCCACCACCATGACCAGGGCCAGGCAGAGGACCAACAAGTGTTTCATTCTTTTCATAGACATCAACTCTCCTTTTTCAGTAGAATGGGATTTGCAGGAATTTGAAATACCCCCTCCTCCTTTCTATGGAGCAAAGATGGGGAGCCGGAGCCGGCCATCTTTGTGAAAAATCCATAAATTTTCCTCTGGTTTATCACCAGTATAATGGATACGGAGCATGAATGCAAGGGGAAAGTTGCCTAAATTACATATTACTTTTTGTTCGGGTGTGCGCAGCCGGATTTCCAGAGGCATCCAGGCCTGCCGGGGCGGCAAACAGCGCCGGGGAGGCGGGGGAAGGGGCCTCCCTGGCGCTGCTGGGGACGGGACGGGCGATCAGGCGGACTTGGCCGGGGCCTCTTCCTTGATGCGGAGGAACCGCTCCAGGGCGGGGACGAAGAGGATGCACACCAGGCAGGCGGTAAAGCCGCCGTTGTAGAGCAGGTAGCCGCCGTGGAGGGCCGGGACGCACGTCACCAGGGTGTAGTGGAGCATACCGGCCGCGATGCCCGCGCCCCAGCCGTACTTGCCGGCGATGGGACTCATGCCGTTGGCATAGCACAGGCCGGTGAGGATGGCCTGGGCGTTGATGGCCAGGGTGTAGCTCTCGCCTACAAAGAGCCACTTGGCGAGGAAGCTCATGACCACATAGCCCACCATGATGGGCCAGACGTTGCCGGGATGGCTGCCGGCTACGCCGCAGGCCAGCATACACAGCACCAGGCCCAGGGTGGCGCCGTTGAAGCTGGCGCCCACCAGCGTGTAGTAGAGCATGATGAAGAGACCGTAGATGCCGATGTTCATCAGGGCCAGGGCGGGGCTGAACTGGCTGGAGAGGTCGGTCTTATAGCCGGAGGACTTGAGGAGCCGGCCATAGCCCCGGAAGCTCCAGCCGTTTTTCCAAAGGCCCAGCACCAGGCACAGGCAGAAGACGGCGCCCAGGAAGGCGTAGAAGACCACCGGGCGGCTCTCACCCAGCACGGCCTCGGTGGGCGGGAGCTGGCCGCCCAGGGCGGTGTAGAGGAGGGAGCGCAGGAAGAAGGACATCATGCCCAGGGGCAGCGCTGCCGACAGCAGGGAGAAGCCCTTGTGGGCATTGGGGGAGTAGGCGCAGCCCGCCGGAGTGAAGAAGCCGATGAACAGGCCCACGCCGATACCCAGGGCGATGGAAGCAGGCGTGTAGCCGTGGAGCTCCAGGCCGGGATAGCGGAGGAACATATCCGTGACGATGGGGGCGATGCCGGTGGAGAAGAGCATGAAGTTGACATTTTTGGCCACCTTTTCCCGCTTGACGGCGCAGTAGAGCAGCACGCCCAGCATGGTGGGGATAATGTTGAGCAGGTGCATACCCCAGAAGGAGAAGCCCACCGTCAGGCCGTAGGCCGTGAAGGAGACGCCGTTGGCCACGGCGCCGGGCAGCAGGTATAAGAGGGCGCACAGGAGGCTGACTAAAAATACGCTAAAGAAGGTGGCGCTGAGACCGCCCACGGCGAAATAGTCCTTCGTCACCTGGGCGGGGGTGGTATAGAGTGCCTTCAGGCCGCTGATGAGGCTGCCGCGATCCGGGCTCACCAGCGCCGCCACCAGGAAGGCAGCGGTAAAAAACCAGAACACCAGCTTGAGCATCCGGCTGGCGTCCAGCTGTTTCCATTTTTCCGTCATTTCGTTTCTCTCCATTCAGAATGGGCCGCTGCGGAAGCGTTCCGGCAGCGGCCCAGGGTAATGCTTATTGGAGGCTGCGGGCCGCGGCCTCCACCACATGGCCGATGAGGACCGAGGTGGTCACGGCGCCCACGCCGCCGGGGACAGGTGTGATGGCGTCCACAATGGGCTCCACCTCTTCAAACACGGCGTCGCCGGCGATGCCGTTCTTTTCGGCATCCCAGTTGATGGACACGTCGATGACGATCTGGCCGGGGCGCACATAGTCCTTGGTCAGGCTCTTGAGGACGCCGGCGGCGGAAATCAGCACGTCGGCGGCCCGGGCCTCGGCGGGGACGTCCTTGGTGCGGGTGTGGCAGACGGTGACGGTGGCGTTCTTGCCCATCAGCATCATGGCCGCGGGCTTGCCCACCACCAGGCTCCGGCCGATGACCACGGCCTTCTTGCCGGTCAGGTCGATGCCGTAGTGGTCGAGAATCTCCATGCAGGCCGCGGGGGTGCAGGGGGCAAAGCCCAGCTGCTTGCCCATGAACACGCCGGCGTTGGAGCCGTCAGTCATGCCGTCCACGTCCTTGGCGGGGTCCAGGCGGTTGCAGATCTCGTCCTGGTCGGCCTTGAGGTGCTTGGGCAGGGGGCGGAACATCAAAACGCCGTGGATTTTGTCGTTGGCGTTGATCTCGTCGATGGTCTTGAGCAGCGCTTCCTTGGTGACGTCCTCGGGCAGGAGGAACTTCTCCACGGCCACGCCCAGGGTCTCGGCCCGCTTGGTGGCGCCGCGCTCATAGCTGAGGTCGTCGGGCCGCTCGCCGCAGCGGACGATGGCCAGGGTAGGGGTGACGCCCCGGGCCTTGAGGGCCTCGCACTGCTCGATGATGCGGGCGTTGAGCTTCGCGTTTACTTCTTTTCCCAACAGCAACTTTGCCATAGGTTAATCCTCCTTATTTGAAGAAGCCGGCCTTGACGGTCTCGAAGATCTCGTCGGCCAGGTCGCCATATTTTGCCAGCATACCCAGGCACTTGGCGTTCATTTCCTCGGCCAGGGCCCGGTCCTTGAGGGTTTTGGTGTTGATGAACACGTTGAGGGAGGCGGCCTGGAGGGCGGCCTTGACGCACACGGCGCCGCAGCCGGCGTCGGAAACAGCCAGACGGCTGCCCTTGGCGGCAAAGACGGCGATGGCGTCCAGCGCCTCGCAGCACAGCTCCATGATCTTCACCGGCACCTGGCAGGCGGTAATGGTGGCTTCCTCCAGGATCTGGTCGCGGTTGGGGTCATCCTTGGGGATGCCGTAGGCCTTGGCCAGCGGGGCGAAGCCTTCGGCGTCGGCGGGGACCTGGTCTAAGAGCTGGGTCTGGAGGGCGTCGCACTTGGCCTTGAGGGCCACGATCTCGGCCTCTACGTCGGCGTATTTCTTCTTGCCGACGGTCAGGGAGCCGACCATGTTGCCCAGGGCCGTACCGATGGCGCCAACCAGGGCGGCAGCGCCGCCGCCGCCGGGAACGGGTTCGCTGGAGGCCAGCACCGTGACAAATGCACGGCAGGAATTCTGGGTGAAATCCATATGTAGTTCTCCTTTTTTCATTTCTTTGAGCGGCCACCTGGCCGGACAGAGGAAAAAAGTCCGGCGGCGGATCGCCGCCGGACAGGGCGTAGCAGGACAAAATAGGGGATAGGGGGAAGCCCATCCAGGGCGACACCCGAAATTTTTAGAACAAGCCGGAGATCTTGCCGGTCTCGTCCACGTCGATGCGCTCAGCAGCGGGGACCTTGGGCAGGCCGGGCATGGTCATGATCTCACCAGTCAGGGCGACCAGGAAGCCGGCGCCGGCAGAGACCTTGATGTTCCGCACGGTGACGGTGAAGCCGGTGGGAGCGCCCAGCTTGGTGGCGTCGTCAGTCAGGGAGTACTGGGTCTTGGCCATGCAGATGGGCATCTTGTCGAAGCCCAGCTCGGTGAGGGTCTTGATCTGCTTCTCAGCGTTGGCGGTGAAGTTGACGTCCTTGCCGCCGTAGACCTTGGTGACTATGGCTTCGATCTTCTCCTTGATGGACATATCCAGATCATAGGCAAAGGTGAAGTCGTTAGGCTGCTCGCAGAGGCGGATGACTTCCTTGGCCAGCTCGATGCCGCCTTCGCCGCCCTTGGCCCAGACTTCGCTGAGGGCCACGTTGACGCCCAGCTCCTTGCACTTGGTCTCGACCAGCTTCAGCTCGGCCTCGGTGTCCAGCGGGAAGCGGTTGATGGCCACGACGCAGGGCAGCTTGTAGACGTTGGTGATGTTGGAGACGTGCTTGAGGAGGTTGGGCAGGCCCTTCTCCAGAGCTTCCAGGTTCTCCTGGCCCAGATCAGCCTTGGGCACGCCGCCGTTGTACTTGAGGGCGCGGACCGTGGCAACAACGACCACCGCGGAGGGGGTCAGGCCGGCCATGCGGCACTTGATGTCCAGGAACTTCTCGGCGCCCAGGTCAGCTCCGAAGCCAGCCTCGGTGATGGTGTAGTCGGAGAGGCGGCGGGCGATCTTGGTAGCGGTGACGGAGTTGCAGCCGTGAGCGATGTTGGCGAAGGGGCCGCCGTGGACAAACGCGGGGGTATGCTCCAGGGTCTGCACCAGGTTGGGCTTCAGGGCGTCCTTCAGCAGGGCAGCCATGGCGCCCTGGGCGTTGAGGTCGGCAGCAGTGACGGGCTTCTCGTCGTAGGTGTAGCCGACGATGATCCGGCCCAGACGAGCCTTCAGGTCGGTGATGTCGCTGGCCAGGCAGAGAACAGCCATGATTTCGGAGGCGACGGTGATGTCGTAGCCGTCCTCACGAGGCGTGCCGTTGACGCGGCCGCCCAGGCCGTCCACCACGAAGCGGAGCTGCCGGTCGTTCATGTCGACGCAGCGGCGCCAGGTGATCCGCCGGGGATCGATGCCCAGCTTGTTGCCCTGGTAGATGTGGTTATCCAGCATGGCAGCCAGCAGGTTGTTGGCAGCGCCAATGGCGTGGAAGTCGCCGGTGAAGTGCAGGTTGATGTCCTCCATCGGGACAACCTGGGCATAGCCGCCGCCTGCGGCACCGCCCTTGACGCCGAACACAGGACCCAGAGAGGGCTCGCGCAGGGCCACCAGGACGTTCTTGCCCAGCTTCTTCATGCCGTCGGCCAGACCCACGGTCGTGGTGGTCTTGCCTTCGCCGGCGGGGGTGGGGTTGATGGCCGTAACCAGAACCAGCTTGCCGTCGGGGCGCTTGACGTCGTTGAGGATGTTATAGTCTACCTTGGCCTTGTACTTGCCGTACTGCTCGAGATACTTGTCGTCCACACCGGCGACCTTAGCGATCTCGGTGATGGGGAGCATAGGGGTTTCCTGGGCGATTTCGATGTCGGATTTGTAGGTTGCCATGTTAATGTCTCTCCTTGTATGGTATTTGTGCCTGGCCGTTGGAGTGGCGCGGCACATACAGGATGTCCGGCCGGGGCCGTTGGAGTGGCTTGGGCCGGTGACTGCGTAATCGTGCTGTCAGCACTTATTACGTAGTTTTTTATCGATTAAACTTTACCATTTTCCGGTCCATACGTCAACTCCTAAATGATATAAAAAACGTTTTTTTTCGGGGGTGAATTTGTAGGCTATTACAAAAACGGGCCAGGAAGGGGAAAAAACCATGGCGCGCTGCTTCTCTGACGCAAAATGTGTCCTCCTACAAATTGTAGGAGGACACACATGAAAGCGACTGGCACAAAACGATACGGAAGTCCGCCGCGGCAGAGCAGCGGGGTGTATGCGGGGGCAAAAAAGTCTGCTGTGCGTTCAATCATGGCATTTTTACAACTTTTTAAGCTGTAAAAATGGGATCAGCGTGTCGAAAACATTTTTTCGACACGCTGTATCGTGGGCCGCCCTGGAGAGGACGGCCCACGCGCTGTTTAGAGATAGGATTTGACGATGGAGATCAGCAGGTCGCCGGCGACCACCCGGTCCTCGGGGGCGAAGCCGGCCTCGAAGTTGTCGGAGTAGAGGATCTGGGCGCTGGGGGGGAACTCGTCGTCCCCGGCCCAGACCAAAAGCTCCATGGTGAAGCCCGGCAGCAGGGAAAGGGCGTAGCCGGCGTCGCCGTGGGGGAGCTTCTCGGCCCCCAGGGCTTCCATGGCGGCGCGGAACTTGGGAATTTTCGTGCCGAAGGTGAAGGCCGCCCGGGTCAGGCACCGGCCGGTGAAGGGCTGGATATAGAGTTCGCCCCAGGGCATTTCCCGGAAGGTCTTGAAGGTGCCCCGGGCCGGTACTGCACGGCCCTCCAGCAAATACCGGAGCAGGAAGGTTTGGGCCGGGAGGTTTTGGAGCGCGAAGGCCCCCTCCCGGGCTTCGATGCGGTATTCCGGCCAGTAGAGCCGGTAGTCCGCATCCACCAGGCGGAGGGTGAAGGCCGCGCCGTCAAAGGCCGCGCCGGTGCGGGCGGCGGCCTCCTGGGGGTCCAGGGCGCGGAACAGGTCTACGTAGTGGGAGAAGGGGACCTCCTCCTTGTGGTTTTCCACGGGTCGTTTCTCTGCCATATCACATCTCCTGCACCGTGTCGGGGAAGCGGGAGGCGTCGGTGTGGGGCAGGAAGCAGGCCGCCACAAAGTTGTCCATATACCCCGGGTGGGTGGACAGCTCCACGTAGGTCATGTTCCGGGCCAGCTCCGCCACCTTTTGGGCCGCCGGATCGGAGATGGCCATGGCATAGGCGCCGGCCAGGGAAGAGTTGCCCACATATTCGTACTTGGAAAGCTCCACCGCCGGGAACATACCGATGAAGATAGCGTTTTTCATATTGATGCCGCTGCCGATGCCGCCGGCCACGTACACGTGTTCCAGCACCGAGGCGTCCATATCCATGGAGGAGAGGAGCGTGTCGATGGCGGAGTAGATGGCGCCCTTGGCCCGGATGAAGCTCTCGATGTCCACTTCGGTCAGGGAGATTTCCCGGCCGGTGGCGGATTCCGCCGGGGTGGCCAGGATGTAGCGGCCCGTGCCGTGCTGATCCCGCTGGACGCGGCTGCCCTCCCGGACGAAGAGACCCTTGGCGTTGATGATGCCGCAGCGGAACAGTTCCGCGATCATATCGATGATGCCCGAGCCGCACAGGCCCACGGGCTTCTGCCCCTCCTCGCCGACGATGGTGAAGGCAGGCTCCATGGTGGCGCAGTCAATGGTGACGGCCTCGATGGCGCCGTCGGTGGCCCGCATCCCGCAGCTGATGTCGCCGCCCTCAAAGGCGGGGCCGGCGGAGCAGGCGCAGGTCATCATAAAGTCGCGGTTGCCGAAGACGATCTCGCCGTTGGTGCCCAGGTCTACAAAGAGACTGAACTCGTCCTTGTCCCACAGGAGGGTGGTGAAGACGCCGGCGGAGATGTCGCCGCCCACGTAGGAGCCGATGTTGGGCGCCAGGCGCAGATCGGCGGTGCGGTTGACGGCCAGACCTACGTCGGCGGCCTGGAGGTCATAGACGTGGAAGAAGGCCGGGATATACGGCTCCATCCGCACGGGCTGGGCGTCAACGCCCAGCAGGAGGTGGTTCATGGTGGTGTTGGAGGCCACGCAGACGCGGACGATGCGATTGGCCTTGACGCCGGCCTTGGCGCAGAGGCCACCGATGATGGGCAGCAGCGTCTCTTTGACAATGGCGTCCTGGAGCCGCTGGATGCCGCCGGGCTTGCTCTGCTCCACGATGCGGTTGATGACGTCGGCGCCGTAGCGGATTTGGCCGTTGCCTGAGGAGGCCTTGGCCAGCAGCTTGCCGGTTTGAATGTTGGCCAGGACGGCGGCCACGGTGGTGGTGCCGATGTCGATGGCCAGCGCGCAGGCGGGACTCTCGTCCCAACCGGGGCGGACGTCGCAGATGCGAAGCAGATCGCCATCCCGCTGCGCCGTGACATTGACGCGGAAGTCGCTGTCGCGCAGCACGTTGGGCAGCTTCTTCAGCACCGAATAGGGCAGGATGATCCGCTCCGCGCCGGTTTCGGCCCGAAGCGCCCAGATGAGGCGCTCATTGTCCGGCATGGTGTCGTCCAGCGTGGGCGGGTCCATCTGGAGCTTGCAGGTGAGGAAGGTGTTCTCCTGGGGGATGCCGGCGGCCTGGATGTCGGCCTGGAGCTTTTCAAAGACGGCGATCTCCTTGCCGGAGCTGAGGTCTGCGGTCTGCATCCGGCTCTGGTAGGCCGAGGCGATGTCCGGCACCAGCACGGTGACGTCGGAGACGATCTTGCAGCCGCAGCTGAGACGCCAGCCCTCGTCGTACTCGGCCTGGGTGATGTGGCTGGTGGGCAGGCACTCCAGTTCCCCGGACACCAGCTTCACGCGGCACTTGCCGCAGGAGCCGTTGCCGGAGCAGGGGGCGTCGATGGCCACGTTGGCCTCCCGGGCCACCTCCAGCAGGTTGGAGTCCGGGGGAACCGATACCACCACGTCGGGCTGGTTCTCAAAGGTGAAGGTCACTTGAAACATGGGTGGATTCCTTTCATGATGAATTGAGCGCTGTGCGGTTCAGCCGCCTCCGGCCTCCCCGTAGGGGCGGCCTGTATGGCCGCCCTCAGCCTCCCCTTGGTCACCAAGGGGAGGTGGCGCGGCGAAGCCGTGACGGAGGGGATCAGAGCTGGCGGTGACCGGGGGCTTTCAATCCCTCAGTCACGCTGCGCGTGACAGCTCCCTTTGCACAAGGGAGCCTGCCCTCTCAGGCGTCGGGGCTGGCTGCGTTGGGCGCGGGTACATCCGACGCGGCGGTTGCGCACGGGCGGATATAAAATCCGCCCCTACGGACCCACCTCCGGCCTTCTCGTAGGGGCGGCCTGTATGGCCGCCCGAAACAGGGTTCCGATTTGCGCCGGGTCTCGCGATTACATCAGCGGCTCCATGGCCAGGACGGGATGGTTCTTCTCCGTGAGGAAGTTCATCAGGTCGTCCACTTCGGTGCAGACGGTCTCGTCGGCGATGTAGTCGGTGAAGTTGTCAATGCCGTAGAGCTCCTTGGCCGTGGCGTTGAGCTTGTCGGCCACGTCGTCCTTCAGCTCCTTGGGCATCCAGACGATGCGCTCGATGCCGCCCTCGGCGTAGATGAACTTCTTGGAGGAGATGAAGTGGCGGCCATGGCCCATATAGCCGGGGGTCTGGACGCCGCCGCCGGTGCAGGAGGCCAGCTCGCCGAAGGTCATGCCGGCGGGGGTCATGCCCTTGTACTCACGGTTGACGACGATAAAGCCGTTGGAGGCCGGCTCGATGCCGCAGATGCACTCGAAGCAGCCGCAGGAGGTCATGGGGTCCTCCAGGATGGAGTAGAGCGTCACCGAGGAGACGGCGCCGTGGGTGGCTTCCTCGACGATCTTGTTGACGGCCTCGTACCGTCCGGTCCGCTCGTCGATCAGGCCCTCCTTGGGAATGGGCTGACAGGGACCATTGGGGTTCAGCTCGTTGGTGGCCTTGGCGTCCAGCCAGGAGACGGCGCCGCACAGGCCCAGCCGCTCGGGGGTGACGACGCAGCAGTGGGCGGGGGCGAAGCTCTGGCAGAGGATGCAGGTGTAGAACTGATCCACAGCCTCGTCAGTCATGGAAGCCAGGCGGTCATCGCGGGCGTTGTAGCGGGGCATGGCCACTTCGTCCAGGAATTTCTGGGTGGCGGCCTTGTCGGTCATCAGGGTAACTTCGCACTTGTCCACCACGGCGTCGAACTCGTCCATAATCATATGGTAGAGGACCTCGCCGAAGTGCTTCAGTCGGAGGCCGGCGTCGTAGGCGGCGTTGGAGACGCGGATGCGGATCTGGTTGCGCTGGCCGGTGTGCATCACGCCCTCCATATAGTTGAACCAGGCGTGGATTTTCCGCTCGATGACGGATTCGAAGTCGGCCTGCATCTTCTTGCCGGCGACCTTGACGTAGGTGGCCAGGGCGAAGTCCTTCTCGCCGCAGTCGATGTCGTTGCCTTCGATGGTGATCTTGTGATCCTCCACCTCAGAGAGGTCCTTCATCAGCACCAGCTCGGCGGTGGGGTTCTTGCCGGACCAGAATTCCACCTTCATGTCGGCCTTGCGGATGATCTCGCCCTCAAAGGCGGCGGCAAAGGCCACAGGGATGGGCAGCTCCTTGGACTTGATCTTGATGCCCCGCAGCTCCAGGGAGGTCTTGACGGTCTCGGCGTGGTCGCAGACGGACTGGAGGGCGCCGGGCACCTGGTTCTCGCCCAGGTCGATGTCCACCACCACCGGGAAGCCCAGGGCGATGGCGCCGGCGCCGGCGGAGACCACGACGGAATCGATCTCGCCGAAGGTGTTGACGAAGGCGGGGACGCGGTTCTTGGTGTAGTCCAGGAGGCCAGAAAGGTCGCCGGGCTGGACGTTGCCGAAGATCAGCGCGGCGCGGATGGCCACGGTGACGACATGGATGACGGAGGTGACGTCATGGCCCAGGGGCACCACGCGCATCTCCAGGCCCATCTTGACGCCGCCCTCGGCGCACTGCTCGATGACGTCGCCCACCAGGAAGGTCATGATGCCCTTGGACTGGTAGTCCTTGACCACCTTGGCCACATCCTCGGCAGCGGCGGCCTTGCCCAGCACCACGGCCACGCCGGGGATGTCGCCCGTGACCAGCGGCACGCCCAGGGAGCGGATGATGGGGTCGGGCACGAAGCCGATGCCGGAGTCATTGGCATAGGGCTCGGCGCCGTCCACATACTTGAGGCCCTCCAGAATCTCGGCGCCCACGGCGGTGGCGAGACCGGCGTTCAGAGCCTGACCCAGATCCTCCTGGTCGGTGATGAGGCTCTTGAGAACGCCCACGCAGGCGGTCAGATCGCCCAGGGTCTTTACTTTGACGCCGGTGGCGGCGTAAATGGTGGGGAAGAAGTAGGCGGTATCCGGGAAGGCGATCTCCTTGTCCGCGCCGTACTTGGCAATGGCGTCGTTGACAGCGCCCTCGGTAAGACCGGCAACGGCGTGAGAGCCGCCGTAAATGAGATCAGTTAACACACTCATGACGATTACAACCTCCTTAAAATCGGCATCACAAACCTGTAATGTCTGTACAAAATAAATATAACAAAGCCGCGGGGATTTGTATAGAGCAGAGGCGGATTTTTTTCCGCCGCTGCCTGAAAACAGGCCGTAATCCCGGCGGCCAAACCAAATCCCCCCGCTTTTGGGGCAGGGGGATGCAGGCGCTAGAGCGTCACGCCGTTGGCGCGGATCATGAACCGCACCGGGTAGTACCGGTCCAGGTAGTTCTTGCAGAACCACTGGTACGTGGCCACCGGCAGGTGCTTAAGCTCCGGCGCCTCGGCCCGGAAGGCCACAAAGGTCTTCTCATCGCCGGAGAGCAGCGCGGCAGCCACCTCGCCCTGGCCCTCGGCCATCAGCCGCTCCAGGCAGTGGTCCATCACCCGGACGCAGAGCTGCTCTTCCTCGTCGCCCAAAAGCTCCTTGTGGCCCAGCCAGACGCGGAAGTCCGCCATGTCCAGATGGGTCCGGGCAGCCACCTGGGAGAGCTTCTTGAAGCCCTCGTGGTCCTCCCGGCGCAAAAGGTCGATGAGATAGGCCAGGAGGCTTTCCTCCAGGCAGATACTGTCGAGGAATACCTCGTAGATATTGCGGATCTCCGTCTTCACCGGCTCCGTTGCGGCGCCGGTCTCCAGGGCTTGGAGGGTGGCCTGGAGGTCGAAGCTGTCCAGCTCCGCCTGGGGGATCGTCTCACCGTCCATGGCCGCGCAGGCGCGGACAAACGCGGGGATGCCCATTTCCAGCACCTGGGTTTGCAGCTCTACCACCTTGGCCATGGGGTCCTCAGCCTGGGACGAGAGGCCTTCCGGCATGGCCCGGGTCCCGGCGCAAAGCTCGGAGAAGTATTGGAGATACCGCTCCCATACACTGACATTGTTCTCACTCATACATATTTGCCACGTCTACAATGATGTCCACACACTTCTCCACCCCAATGAGACCGGAATTGAGGCAGAGGTGATAGTTTTGGGCGTCGCCCCAGTTGCGGTTGGTGTAGTGCTTATAGTAGACCTTCCGCTTGGTGTCCTTGTCGGTGAGGCGCTTCTCGGGGGTCTGTTTCGTCTCGCCGTAGAGGCGGACGATGCGCTCTGCCCGGTGCTTCATATCGGCGTGGATAAAGACGTGGAGGGCGTCTTCCCGCTCCCGGAGGATGTAGTCGGCGCAGCGGCCCACAATGACGCAGGGGCCCTTTTCAGCCAGATTGCGGATGACGTTGGTCTGGTAGACGAACAGCTGGTCCGCCATGGACATGGTGTGGACCATGGACATCGGATTGGGGGATACGGCGATGGAGAAGAGGAAGCTGCTGCTGACGGGGGCGTACTCGCCGGCCTCCTCGATGAAATCGGCATGGAAGCCGCTTTCCTTGGCCACCGCTTCCACCAATTCTTTGTCGTAATAGGGAATGCCAAGCCGCTGGGCGACCTCTTTGCCAATGGTCCGGCCACCGCTGCCAAAGGCTCGGCTGATGGTGATGATCTTTTTCGTCATGGAACCGACCTCCCTTGTTAGGTTGGTATCATTATACAACTTCGGCAAATAAAAAACAAGAAAATTGTGTAAATTTGCTTGAGAAGAAACGAGACTTCTGAGTCCGTCTGCCGCGGAAAGCCCGCTGCGTCTTGCACTGGCAGCACTCAGGGGTGGCAGTGGCCGCAGGCGGAGTAGCCTTGGGCGATGAGATCGTCCCGGCTGCCGGTAAAGGTCGCGTAGTTTTCCGCCTTGATCCGGTCCACATCCCGGCAGCTTTGGTAGTGGAATTTCATGGTGTTGGTGTTGAGAACATAGGAAATGGCCTCCGCCTCCTGGGAACTTGTCCCGGCGTCAGTCGGGGCAGCGTTGTCGGAAGCAGTCGCGTCAGCATTGCCTGCGGGTGCGGCGCCGTCTAGCGCGGTGGTGTCTCCGGCGGTTTGGGTGCCAGACTGGGCATCAGCGGGCGCTGTGGATGCAGCGGGGGTGTCCTCCTGCGCTGGGGCGCTCTCCTCTTCGGACAGCTCCGAGCTGGTTCCTGTGTCATTCTCGGACGCATCGGCTCCGGAGACATCGGGATCAGAGGTATCATTTTCGGAAATATCGTCCTCGGAAACCTCGCTCACGGCAGCATCGGCTTCAGCGGTGTCGGCCTCTGTCTCCGAGACGGCGGCAGTTTCCGCGGCTGTCTCATTTTCGTCCGCCGCCGTATCGGTAATCGACGGCGTGGGCTCGGCGTCGTCCGGCAGATTCTTGGAGCTGCTGGGCAGCGTCAACACGGACAGGACCACCAGTGCGGCGATCAGCAGCTGCCGGAGGCCCTTGCGGGGGAGCAGCTTGCTGCAAAGACGCTGCACGGCGGCCACCGGCAGGAGCAAAAGGCCGGTCAGCAGGCAGAAAAAGGCGTTGACATGGGGCAGAAAGACGAGAAAAGACAGGAGAAAGAAGATAGACGCGATCCAGAGAAGGGTGGTCTTTGTTTTGGCATTTTTCACGGCACTGGCACTCCTTGCGGTACATCATTTAACCATATTATATTTCACTAGAAATATTTGTCAATTGATAAAAAAGACTCACAGGGAATCCTGTGAGTGAGCGTGTCAAAAAACCTCCAGAAGTGGGAAATAAGCCTCGCAGAGTTTCGCCGCCGCAGCGGCGAAATAAAATTAAAATCGCGATTTCCGGGGACATGCGCATCGGAAATCGCACTTTACACCCCAAAAGGTTCGACAGCTTTTCGAAGAAAACCGAGA
>DVHE01000030.1 GCA_018712245.1 Candidatus Avoscillospira avicola
TGAAGTCGGCCACGGCGGTGACGGCGTAGCCGGCCATCTCCTGGGGCGGCTGGGCCCGGAACTCGTCCAGCAGAGCCATGCACTTGGCCTTCTGGGCGTCGGAGGTGAAGACCACGTTCTTGAGGCCGGCGACGAAGTAGCCGAACCGCTGGTAGATGCCGTCCATCACGTCGCCCAGGGTCTTGCCCTGGAGCTTGTAGGTGGCGGCCATTTCGGCGATCAGCATGGCGGCGACCACGGCGTCCTTGTCGCGGGCATAGTCGCCCTTGAGGTAGCCGCAGCTCTCTTCAAAGCCCAGGACGAAGTCCTCGGGGTGCCCGGCCTGCTCCAGCTCCAGAATGACGCCGCCGATGTACTTGAAGCCCGTCAGCACGGTGCGGATCTGCACGCCGTAGGCGGCGGCGACCCGGTCCGCCAGCGGGGTGGAGACGATGCTCTTGACGGCCACCGGCTCCTTGGGGAGCTTCCCGGCCTTCTGGAGGGCCGAGAGGATGTAGTCCAGGAGCATACAGCCCATCTCGTTGCCGGAGAACTTGCGGAAGCCGTCGCCGTCGGGGATGGCCACGGCGATGCGGTCAGAGTCCGGGTCGGTGGCCATGACCAGGTCGGGCTTCACCTCCTTGGCCAGGGCGTAGCTCTCGTTGAAGGCGGTGTCGTTCTCGGGGTTGGGGTTGGGGCAGGTGGCGAAGTCGCCGGAGGGGTCCTTCTGGGAGGCGGGTACCCAGTAGGTGGCGCCCAGGCGCTTCAAAATCTCCTGGACCGGCTCGCCGCCGGCGCCGCACAGGGGCGAGTAGACGACCTTCAGGCCGGCCTCCCTGACCTTTTCGGGGGCGATGGCCTCCTGGGAGATGCGCTTATAGTAGGCCTCCCAGACGTCCTGGGAGATGTACTCGATCATACCCTTTTCAAGGAGGCTCTCGTAGCTCTCCTTCTCGGGGGCGAAGAGGTCCACGGTCTCCATGGCGGCGGAGACGGCGGCGGCGGGGATCTCGGTCATCTGGCCGCCGTCGGGGCCGTAGCACTTGAGGCCGTTGTACTCCTTGGTGTTGTGGCTGGCGGAGATCACCATGCCCACGCCGCACTGTAAGTACCGGACGGCGAAGGAGAGCATGGGCGTGGGGCAGAGCCGGTCGTAGAGGTAGACGTGGACGCCCTCGGCGGCCAGGGCTGCGGCGCAGACCTCGGCAAAGCGGCGGGAATTGTGGCGGCAGTCGTAGCCGATGGCGCAGGTCTTGCTGCCGCCGGACTCCAGCAGATACTTGGCCAGGCCCCGGGCAGTCTGACGGACGGTCAGGTCGTTGAGGCGGGCGGTACCCACGCCCATCACGCTGCGGATACCGGCGGTGCCGAAGCTGGCCTTGCTCCCAAAGGCGGCCTGCACGGCGGCATCATCGTGTTCCATGGCCAAAAGCTCTTCCAGCATCGGCCCCTGGCAGTTGGCTTTCCAACGGTTGAATTCAGTTCTTGCATCCATGGTGTCACGTCTCCTCTTTTTCGTATGAGATGCCCGCCCTTCGGGCGGACGCGGATTTTCGTCTACATTATACCATGGGAAGCAGTTGATGTACAGCCAAAAACTGTTAATTGTGCCGAAGCTGATTTACTTCCATCATTTCGTACTGTTCCGTTCGCTCTGCCGCGCTGCTTGATAACTTGCCGTCAGCTCTAAATAGCCGCGCCGATTGTGGGCGATACCTGCCCAGTCTAACACGGCTGCCAGGACAAACACGGGATCGTAAACAGATTCTCCGGGCTTTTTCCCTGCGTAATATAGGCCAATCGCTCCGACAATGGTGTCTTCTGTACAATGGCCCTCTCCTAAACGGAAGTTACGTCCCATGCCTTTTCGGGCCTTTCCGCCTTGGCGCTCCAGTAAGTCCACAATGATATCGAAAACCCGATATTCATATGGAGGCTTAATGGGGAGTTCGTCGCAGGTGAATGCGTTGTCATCTGCTTCTGCTCGAATTTCGTAGGCTTTGCCTTGGAGAGAGTATACGATGGCCTTGCCCCCATTTTCATAGAGTTTTCTGCGGATGATATGGGAAGCGCTCGTATTCAGGTGCTGATTTACTTGAGACTGGTGCTGCTCCACTGTGCTTTCCTCCGTTCTGTCTGAAAACTCGAAATTTAGTCTGTTTTTTGTTTATGATTGGAATATGCTGCTCACCTATATGATATATGATATGTTTGAATTTCTCAAATTCAATTTTGAATGTAAGTTTTCGCGCCTTTTATATACAGGGCTGTACTTTTGCGGCCAAGCGGCGATTTCCGGTTGCATCCCGGGCCAAAATGGCGTAAGATAGGCCTATCAGATTAGCTGGAATGAAACGGGAGGTCCTTTCCATGTCCGATGAATCCCTGCGGGAAAACCAAGTCAGCTCCGAGCTGATTTTTGACGGAAAAATTCTGCACCTCTACCACGACCAGGTGTCCCTGCCCAACGGGGAAGGCGCCTTCCGGGAGCTGGTGCGCCATGTGGGGGCGGTGTGCGTGCTGCCCATCACCGACGACGGCTGCGCCGTGATGGAGCGGCAGTACCGCTATCCGGTGGACCGGGTGCTGCTGGAGATCCCCGCCGGCAAGCTGGACAGCAAGGCCGAAGACCACGAGGCCGCCGCCCGGCGGGAGCTGGAGGAGGAGACCGGCTACCGCGCCGAGACGCTGATCCCCCTGGGGGTTTTCTACCCCGCCTGCGCCTATTCCGATGAGACCATCTGGATGTACCTGGCCAAGGGGCTGACCCGGGGCGAGCGCCACCTGGACGAGGACGAGTTTCTGGACGTGGAGCTGATTCCCCTCAAGGAGCTGGTGCGGGCCGTGATGGCCGGAGAGGTGCCCGACGCCAAGACGCAAATCGCCATTTTGAAGGCCGCCGTCCACGAGGGCGTGCTGGCGGCCACGGATTAAAAGGAGGCTGCCATGGCAAAGAATACGGTCCTTAACAACCTGCCCGAGGACGAGACCCTCTGGGCCGACACCAAGCGCTTTTTGGGCATGCCCATCACCTTTACCAAGTACCGGGTGGATACCAACCGGCTCTACTGCAAAAAAGGACTTTTGAAGACGGAGACCGACGAGCTGCTCCTCTACCGGGTGCTGGACATCCGCTCCACCCAGACCCTGGGGCAGCGGATGTTCGGCGTGGGCACCGTGGCGCTCTACAGCTCCGACAAGACAAGCGGCATCCTGGAGCTGAAAAACATCAAAAAGCCCGACCAGGTCCGGCGGTTCCTCAGCGAACTGGTGGAGCAGCGCCGCAGCGAGACCGGCGTCAAGGGCCGGGAGATCTATGGCTCCGGCAGCGTGATCCACAGCGCCGCGTGCGACGCCGACGGCGACGGCAGCCCCGACTGCGACGAGACTTGAGGTGAAAGCATGGCAAAAGAAGCAAAACGCTTTGAAAAGGTCTATTCCCAGGGTGCAATGACCAATGTGGAGATTTGGGTGGACCGGGAGACCGGCGTCAACTACCTGTTTACCTCCAGCGGCTACGCCGGCGGCTTGACCGTCCTGTTGGACCGCAATGGCAACCCGGTGATCTCGCCCCTCGAGCGGAAGGACCCGGAATAAAAAACGTGCAATATATCAACGGGACTGCTGCAAAATGCGCAATGTCATTAAGTTAGTGACATTGTCCTAATGCAAAGACCGATAAGAACGAGTGCATCCGGCGACGGATGCACTTATTCTGTAAAAAGGGCATGAAAAGTAAGCAGATTGAAAAATCCGCTTA
>DVHE01000031.1 GCA_018712245.1 Candidatus Avoscillospira avicola
GGTCTATATCCCCGATGCCAACCTGGGCGACATCATCGGCGACCTCAACAAGCGCCGGGGCCGCGTCATGGGCATGACCCCCATCGGCGACGGCCAGCAGGTCGTGGACGCCGAAGTGCCCATGGGCGAGATGTCCTCCTACGCCATCGACCTCCGGTCCATGACCCAGGGCCGCGGCTCCTACAGCCTCAAGTTCGTCCGCTACGAGGAAGTGCCGCAGATGAACCAGGCCAAGATCATCGAAGAGGCCAAGAAGGCCAACGAAGAATAATCCCATATTCCAGACCGCCCCTGCTCCGGCAGGGGCGGTTTTTTGGAAACCAGGCGCAAAGATTGGGTGGTCTCAACATCGAGGTCGCCTGGACCGGTTTCCGGCTTCCGCCGGGATGCGTTCGGCGAGGGTGCATCCGACACGCCGGTGCCCACGGGCGGCCATGAAGGCCGCCCCTACGGCGCACCATCGAACCGGTCCGTAGGGCGGGGTGCCCACACCCCGCCGAACCAGGCCGCTGGGCCCCCAGGTCTGCGGGAATCGCGGCCGGGCCATGGCGGCATGCGGGCGTGCCGCCCTACAGCCTTCGCCGGAGGTGCGCCGGAAATTGCGGCCCTGCCCGGGCGGATATACAATCCGCCCCTAAAGACCCGCCTTCGGCCTTCTCGTAGGGGCGGGCTTTATGCCCGCCCGGACCGGCCTCTGGTTTCCTTGTAACAGGCGCAAAAATTCCCCGGCAGCGGCGGCTGCCGGGGAAAAATGGTTTTTTAATCCTTGGCAAATTCCTTGATGGAGGTGGCCAGGCCGGCCAGGCCCTGGATCTCCGAGGGAATGATGATCTTGGTTGCCTTGCCGTCGGCCACCTTCTGCATGGCCTCCAACGCCTTGAGCTTGATGACCTGGTCGTTGGGGCAGGCCTCGTTGAGGATTTTCACCGAGTCAGCCAACGCCTTCTGCACGACCAGGATGGCCTCGGCCTCGCCCTGGGCCCGGAGGATGGCTGCCTGCTTCTCGGCGTCGGCCCGGAGGATGGCGGACTCCTTCTCGCCCTCGGCCACCAGGATGGCGGAGTGCTTGGTGCCCTCGGCCTGGAGGATGGCCTGGCGGCGATCGCGTTCCGCCTTCATCTGCTTCTCCATGGAGCTTTGGATGTCCGCCGGAGGCAGGATGTTCTTCAGCTCCACGCGGTTGACCTTGATGCCCCAGGGATCGGTGACTTCGTCCAAGATGGCGCGCATCTTGGTGTTGATGACGTCGCGGCTGGTGAGGGTCTGGTCCAGCTCCAGATCGCCGATGATGTTGCGGAGGGTGGTGGCGGTCAGGGTCTCCATGGCCACCATGGGGTATTCCACACCGTAGGTGTAGAGCTTGGGGTCCGTGATCTGGAAGTAAACCACGGTGTCGATCTGCATGGTGACGTTATCCTTGGTGATAACGGGCTGGGGCGGATAGTCCAGCACCTGCTCTTTGAGGCTGACCTTCTTGGCCACCTTTTCGACGAAGGGCATTTTGAAGTGGATGCCCACTTCCCACACGGTGGAGAAGGCGCCCATGCGCTCGATGACATAGGCTTTGGACTGCTGCACGACATGGATGTTGCGGACGATGAGGATCAGCAGCAGCACCACCACGACGATGACGGCAATGATCGGACCCATTCTCAGTTCTCCTTTCTTTCAGCCGGTCAGACGCCGGCGGCAGCGTGGACGGGCTCCACATAGAGCTTCACGCCTTCCAGTTTGACAACGCGGATGAGGGTACCGGCGGGGAGGACATCGCCGCTGAGGGAGCGGGCCGTCCAGACCTTGCCGTCCAGCTTGACGGCGCCGGTTTCCCGGAGGTTATCCACGGCTTCGGTGAGATAGGCTTCTTTTCCCAGCACCATGTCGGCATTGGTGGCAGTTTTGCGGGGCACGACGAATTTCCGGACGAAGGGCCGCAGCAGGGCCAGCATCACGGCGGAGACCACCAGGAACGCAGCCAGCTGGAGCCAGAGGTTCCCGCCCAGCAGATGGACGATCAGCGCCACCAGGGAGCCGCCCACAAACCACACCGAGACCAGATTTACCGTGGCAGCTTCGACGATGGCAAAAAGCACCATAGCCACAGCCCACACGATCCAACCATATTGCTCCATGAAACGCTCGTCTCCTTTCTTGATGGATGCGTTTATTATACTAAATTCCCGTGGCTTTGTCATCGGGTATTTTTGTATCGTTTTTGTAAAATTCTCCATGGCAAGAGGAAAATTCCACGGCGTGGCCATGGTTCCTGTGGAAAAGCTGTGGAGTGCTGTGCAAAACACCAAAAATTTCGTCGGGATGTAGAAAATACGCCGGGGGGCTTGTCAAAATCGCCGCCGCCGGCGCCGCCTGTGGAAAAATATTTTTGGATTTGCAACCCAAGACGCGAAAAAGATGTCATAATAGATGAAAAGTAAGGAGGGAGAGCCATGGAAGATGCCGGCATCCTGGCGCTGTACTTCGCGAGAGACGAGCAGGCGCTGGCGGAAACGCAGAAGAAGTACGGCCCCAGCTTATTTTCCGTCTCCTATCAAATCCTCCGCTGCCAACAGGACGCGGAGGAGTGCGTCAACGACACGTACATCCGGGCGTGGAACGCCATCCCGCCCACCAAGCCCACGTTTTTGGGGGCGTTTCTCTTGAAAATCACCCGCAATCTATCCTTGAGCTACTACAAGGCTGCCCGGGCGGCCAAGCGGGGCGGCGGCCAGGTGGAGGCGCTGACCCAGGAGCTGTCCGACTGCGTCACCGGCAGCCCGGAGCTGCTGTTGGAGGCCGCCGAGCTGAGCCGCCTGCTGGACAAGTTTTTGCGCACCCTGCCCCAGAAGGAGCGGTGCGTCTTCCTGCGGCGGTACTGGTACTGCGATTCCATCTCGGACATCGCGGCCCAGTGCCACATGGCCTCCGGGACGGTAAAGTCCAGCCTCCACCGCACCCGCGGTAAGCTCAAGCGCTATCTCCAGGAGGAGGGGATCTTTGTATGAAGCCGGAAGAGCAACTGCTTTTAGCCCTCACCGACGTCGGGGACGACCTGATCGAAGAGGCGGGGCATCGTTCTTTCCCGCGGCCCAGATGGCTCCGGGGCCTCCCCATGGTGGCCTGTCTGGTGCTGCTGCTGGGCGGGGCCCTGGCGCTCCAGGGGCTCCAGCCGCTGGAGCAGACGTCCGATACCCAGAACACCGTCCAGGACAGCCAAGACACTACCGCGGAGCTGCCGCCCGACGGGGAGGCGGACGTGGATGCGTCGGATCACCTGGCGCAGCTTCTGGCGCCCCAGGCGGCCTATGTGCTGCCCATGAGCGACGATATCTTAGGCCCCGCCGTGGCGGTGGACAACAACGGCAACGTCATCGCCTCTACCGATTACGGCATCATCACGCCGCTCCAGGACCGCTCCACCGGGGAGTTCCTGGCGATGATGGTGGAGAATCGGGAAGTCGATCAGACGGTGCCGGCGGAGGACAATCTGCTCTCCCTCTACTCCCTGGAGGGTAAAAAGCTGACGGACGTCTCCGCCGCCGCGATGGACTGCCTGGGCGAGCTGGTAGTCGTGTACCGCGGGGCGGGCATCGACCTCTACCGCCGCAGCGATGGGTCGCTTCTGGCGGCGGGGCTGGCCGATGTACGCATCGCCGGGCCGGACTTGCTCTATGCCCGGGCCGAGGCCGGCGGGCCGGTGACGGTCTACAACAGCGCCGGCCAGGTGGTGGCAGAGGTGAAGGACGTCTACGAATCGGTGCCCTCCCTCGGCTGGGACGGGCAGGCCTATCTCTGCGCCATGGACGATGCCGGGCTGGTGGGCCTTTTGAACAGCAGCGGCCAATGGGTGGTGGAGCCCGGGTACCGCTATTTTTACAGCGCCTCCTGCGGCTACGCCCTGGGCAGGAGCGAGACGGGCTATGCGGCCATCTCCCTGGCCGACGGTACCGTGGCCTTTGAGAGTGAAGTCTATATCAGCAGTGCCTTTGAGCAGGGCCTGACGCTGGATCCCACCGGAGACTATCTCAGCACGGTGATGATCACCGCCGAGGAGCTGGAGGAAAGTACGGCCCAGTTCGTCTCCTGGGACGGGACCGTGCTGGCGGAGGGCCCACAGGTGCAGGGGATCGACGACGAGGGCGACGGGATCGCGGAGCTGATTTCGGTCCACCGGGACGGCTATATCGACCTCTGCCGCCCCGACGGCACACTGATTCGCCGGGTGGACGTCAGCGCCGGCAGTATGAACCTCATCTCCTCGGAGACTGCCGTGGTGATGAACAACGTCCAGGCCGACGACGGCAGCTGGGTCATGGACCTCTTCCTGCTGGACGTGGAGAGCGGCGCGGAGTTCCGGGATTTTGACCGGCCCTACAGCGTTGCCAGCGGCCTGTGGTATACCGTGGACAACTACAGCCAGTGCAGCTTCAGCGCCCGCCGCTTCGAGGCCAGCTATCGCGACGCCGACGGGAACTACCACTGGGATCTGCTGGACGAGCGCGGCAAGGTGCTGCTGGAGGATATCCAGTCGTACCGGGGCGGCGACGTCTACGCGGTGCTGGATGACGGGCAGTACGCCCTCCAGCGGCTGGACGGCACCATTCTCTACCGCCACGGGGCGGACGAGACAGCCACCGGGGAAATTTGCGTGCTGCCTCCCAACACGCAGGAATAGGCTTCTGTGATATGGCGGGCATCCTGCCCGCCCACGCCGCGGCCTCTTGCAGAGGGAAAGGTGGTTCAGGGGGCTGACGCATCTTTTGATCGAATTGGAAGGAGTGGGACCTATGATCGTCTATACGCCCCTGTGGGAGACGATGCGGCGCAAGGGGATTACCACCTATACCCTCAGAGAAAAGTATCGGATCAGCGGCAGTACGGTGCAGCGGCTGAAACGGAACGAGTCCGTCTCCACCAATACGCTGTCGGACCTGTGCCGCCTGCTGGACTGCCGCCTGGAGGAGATCGCCTGCTACGAGCCGGATGAAGACTGAGCCGCGGTGGGTAGCACGTGAACGAATATGAAGCGTCAACGGGACTGCTGCAAATGCGCAATGTCATTAAGTTAGTGACATTGTCCTAATGCAAAGACCGATAAGAACGAGTGCATCCGGCGACGGATGCACTTATTCTGTAAAAAGGGCATGAAAAGTAAGCAGATTGAAAAATCCGCTTA
>DVHE01000032.1 GCA_018712245.1 Candidatus Avoscillospira avicola
TTTCCGGGGACATGCGCATCGGAAATCGCACTTTACACCCCAAAAGGTTCGACAGCTTTTCGAAGAAAACCGAGAACCTTTTGGGGTGCAGTCCCCTTTGTCAAAAAAGCGTTGCTTTTTTGACAGTCTGAGCCAACAGGGGCAGCTCTAAAAGAGCTGCCCCTGTTGGCGTTTGAGACGGATCACACGGCTTGGGCGCCGATGCTGGCAAAGAAGAGATTCAGCGCATCCACGTGGTCGCCCATGGCAATCAAATGGTGGTTCTGAATGGCTCTGGTGAAGAAGTAGGAAGGATCGGTAATCTTCATGCGAATCTGCGTGCGGCACAGGGTGCATTCGTCCAGGTTCTGCATGATCCGGCTGGCCTCGGCGTGATAGCGGCGGAGATCGCCGGAGGTCTTGAAGAGCGTGACGGGTTCCTCGGGCAACGTGCCGCGGAGCGCCACGCCCAGGTTGGACTCGAAGTGGGTCATCAGCGAGTAGTTCGTGGGCATATTCATCGGCAGCGTGCAGTGGGCGAAGACAATTTCGTCGCCTTCAATGCGGCTGGGGTTACACTGGAACACCGGCTCGCCGGAGACGGCGCCCAGAATGGCCATGGAGAGCAGCGCCGGCACGTCGCCTTCGCAGCCGGCATAGATACCCTCGGCGTTGAGAATGGCCAGGGCGAGACAGCCGGTGGTGGAGAAGGGGCCGATCAGGTCGAAGCAGCGGACCGTCATGCCGCCCAGCTTGTAGCGCTGGGCAATGCGCTTGAGCGCGCCGTAGACAGCCAGGGCCCGCTCCATCTCCTTGGCGTCATAGCCCTTGGAGAGAAGATTTTCGGTCCACACGTTGGGCTCGTAGGTGTTTTTCTGGACCTCCGCCTGCAGCTCGTCCATGGACACCTCCACGATCTCGGCGCCGATGGCTTTTTGCACGGCCTCTGCGTCATAGGTGCTGGCGATCAGCCAGTTGGAGGGCTTTCCAACCACACCCAGCCGCAGACCCTTGAGAGCCTCCTTGGCGGCGGCAACCCGGACGATGGCCGAGACTCGCTTTGCCACAGACTCCAGGCTGCCGTGAATGATTTCACCGGCCATGCCCTTCTGGCGCAGATACGCGAGGATTTCCATGGAGGCGGCCAGGGAGTTGCCGTCGCCATAGGTGAGCAGGTACACCGGGTGATCGACGCCCTGGTCCAGCACGGTGCGGCACATCTCCTCGCTGCCGCCGGTGGCCACCAGAATCAGGCCGTAGGGCGCGGCCTGGTAGGCCTCAGCGGAGACTTCCTGGAGCGTCATGCCGGCGGCAGCGGACAGGTCCTCCAAAAAGCCGTGGTAGGTGACGGGGCTCCTGCCCGCCAGAACACTTTGTACGACCCATACGGGAACAGTAATAGCCATATCGATTCTCCTTTGCTAATCCGCGGTTTGGGACGGCGATGTGCCGTCCAGATAACGAAAATACGCTGCCGGGGTCATGGCGGGACGGAACTTTGCGGTGATTTCCTGTACCAATGCCGGATCGGCCAGCAGGTCTGCCGCAGTCATGGCCAGCACCTGCGCCGCTTCGTTGTAGATGCGGTGGGGGTCTTCGATGGCCATGGTCTTGCCATGGATGATGCCGGCGAAGCCGCCGTAGCCGAACTGAATGGCCGGATAGAAAACGGAGACATCTCCGATGTCCCCGGCGGCGGGACTGCGCTCATTGTCGATGATTTCGGCATCCGACGCAAAGCGGTGCATATTGGCCCGTGCCACTTGGCTCAGGGCGTGGCACTGGACAAAGGGCAGATAGCCCGGTACATCCTCCACCTGGCAGTCGCCGCCCAGCGCTTTGGCGCAGTGGACGGCGGCGTCAGTCAGCCGCTGACTCAGGGACTGGAGCTTTAGTAGGTCGAAGGAACGGACGTAGCTCTCGTAGACGACTTGGTTGGGGATGGAGTTGATGGTCTGACCGCCCTCCGTGACGATGCCATGGAAGCGGTTTTTATCCTCGTCTACAAAGGTCTCCCGCAGCATACCGGCAGCGCACTGGAAGAGGGCGAAGGCATTGAGGGCATTGACGCCTAGATGCGGGCCTGCCGCCGCGTGGGCGGCCACGCCCTGGAAGATAAATTTCTTGTAGACGAAGCCCGCCAGCTGAGAATCCACGGAGAAGCGGTAGGGGGACGGCCCCATGGCGTGGAGGTGCAGGCACACATCCACCCCGTCCAGCACACCGTCGGCCAGCATTTGGAGTTTGCCGGAGCGGTAGCGGATTTTCCCCTGAGACTGGAGGGATGCCCGATAGGGGAGGTCTGTATATTCTTCCGCGGGCGTAAAAAAGAGCGTTACAGTGCCGCCCTGATCCAGCGCACCGGAATCCCGCAGGGCCAGCAGCGCGTTGACGGCAATGGCGCACTGCGTGCTGTGGCCGCAGCTGTGGGCGGCGGACTGATCCCCGAGATCGGCCTGGGGATGGCCCAGGGTGGGGATGGCATCCAGCTCCGCCAGCAGGGCGATATGGGGCTTGCCGTGGCCCAGGGTGACGGAGAAGCCGGTGACAGCGTATTCCCGGTCTGGCTTAAGGCCCTGGCGGGCCAGGTAGTCCAGCAGCAGGGCGCGGGTTTTATGCTCTTTAAAGCCCAGTTCCGGCGTGCGGAAGAGCGCATCGCCCAGGGCTGTGATCTCCGCTTCCCGGGCCGTGACGGCCCGGGAGATTTCTGCTTTGCAGTGTTCCAGCTTGTCCATGGATACCTCCCGGCCCTCAGGCCTCAGGGAAGAGACGCCGATTCAGCAGCGCCAGGTTTTCCGCCAGGAAGCGGTTGTAGGCCGCGGGATCGCGGCAGCTCTTGAGCAGCGTGACATTGGCGGTTTGGGGATCGTCCACGCTGTCCACGATGGTCATGCCTCGGGTCAGACGGCCCTCTGTCTCGATCTGCACCCGGACCGGCGCAGTCTCGAAGAGTTCCGGATGCAGCATATGCATCACCGGCACCAGGTCGAAGATGGGAGAAGTATTTTGTCCGTGGCGGCGGCCCCAGAGGCTGAAGAATTGCAGAATGTCATGGGCCAGATCCTGCACGCGGCCTTGCCCGCGGAGACTGTCGATCCAGGTATGGGGCGTGGCGCAGGCCTGGCAGATTTCGATGTCGCTCATTACAATGGGCACGCCGGACTCGAAGACCACCTTGGCCGCGTGGGGGTCGGCGTAGAGGTTGAACTCGGCCCGAGGCAGGATGTTGCCGCCGCCCCGGCTGCCGCCCATCAGGGTGATGCAGTCGATGTGATCCTTGACGGCGGGGTAGGTTTTCAGCAGCATGGCCAGGTTGGTGAGCGGCGCCAGCGCCACCACCGTCACCCGGTCGTGGGCCAAAAGGGTATCACGCAGGAAGTCCAGCGCATGGACCTGGAGGGGATGCACCGTCGGCTCCGGCAGGCTCGGACCGTCCAGCCCGGTGACGCCGTGGGCCTCGGGCTGGGGGTCCGGCGGGAGAACCATGGGGGCGTCGTAGCCTTGGGCCACGGCCCCGGGGACGCCCAGATACGTCAGGACGCCGCAGAGGTTCCGCGTCACCAGTTCCACCAGCTGATTGCCGCAGACGGTGGTATAGCCCAGAACCTCGAAGGCCTCGGGATGGGCCAGGCAGTTGAGAATGGCCAGAATGTCATCGTGGCCTGGGTCGCAATCGATGAGCAATTTCCGCGGTGCCATATTATCGAGCCTTGGCCTTTCTGTACTCCTTGACCGAGAGGAATATGAGGCCCAGCAGCACGCAGATATAGGGGATGGTGTTGATGAGTTCCGAGGGCAGGGCCGTCAGCGCCAGCTGGCTCACCACGCCCTGGGCGATGGCAAAGACCACGGTGGTCAGCACTACCACCAGCAGATTGCCCTGGCCCACGGCGTTGGCGGCAATGCCGATCCAGCCGCGGGAGGCGGTCATGTTGTTGGAGAAGATGGAGAGGTAGCCCATGGAGAGGAACGCGCCGCCCAGAGCTGCCAGGATACCGGACATGATGATGGCGATGAGGCGCACGCGGTTCACCTTGATACCTACCGACTGGGCGGCATAGGCGTCCAGGCCGCAGGCCTTCATCCGCAGTCCAAAGGGCGTCTTGTACACCAGGATCGCCAGCAAAATGGCCAGGAGAATGCAGACATACGTGAGGAAATAGTGGCCCGAGAGGATGGTGCCCAGAACGGGGATATCTTTGATGCCGGGGATCTCCAGGGTGGGAAGCACCTTGGAGGGGAGGCTGGCGGTGGTGCCTTTGGAGCCGGTCCACACCAGCAGCAGCCAGATGCTGAAGTCCGCTGCGAAGAGGTTCAGCGCGATGCCCACCATAATGGGGTTGGCCCGCATCTTCATGGTGAAGAAGGCGATGAGCAGGGCGCACAGCACGCCAACGCCGATGACACCCAGAAGGCCCACCCAGGCGCTGCCGGAGATGGCGCTGAAGTAGACGCCGAAGAGCGCACCGAAGATCATGATGCCTTCCACGGCGATGTTGGGAATGCCGGCGATGTCGGCGGAGTAGGCGGACATGGAGGCGAACAGCAGCGGCGTGCCCACGCGGATGACCAGGGCGATGAAACTGGCGGTGAAGAATGAGGCAAAGATATTATCCATGTTGCTGTTCCTCCTTCAAAAGCTGCTTTTCTCTCCACTTGCGGAGGAAGTACTGCGAGGAGATGAGCAGCGTGAGAATGACTTCCACCACAGAGACCATCTTGATGTCGATGACCGGAGAGCTGTTGGCCAACAGCTGGGCGCTGGCCCGGAGATAGCTGATGCCGAAGGCGCCGACCATAACGCCGATGGGATGGTCCTTGCCCAGCATGGACATCAGCGCGCCGGTGAAGCCCAGGCCGGGCAGCTGCGACCAGGTGAAGCTGCGGTACATACCGAGAAGCTCCACGGCGGAGCCCATGCCGCCCAGGAAGCCGGCCAGGAAGTGGACTGTGAGGAAGAGGCTGAAGGCGCTCATGCCGGAGTACTTGGCGAAATTCCGGTTGAGGCCGGTCATGCGGATGGAATAGCCCAGCTTGGTTCTAAAGAGCAGGATGTACACCAGGGCCACCATGAAGAGCATGATGATAATGCCGCTGTGGACCTGGGTCTTGGGAATGATAATCGACAGCTTGGCCGATTCCACGAAGGGAGCCGAGCTTTGGCCGGTGACACCGGAAATGGCCAGGAAGTTTTTGATGATCCAGAAGCCGATTCCGAAGAGGATGCTGTTGAGCATCAGAGAGATGACCAGCTCGTTGGCCTGGAACTTGGCCTTGAGGAAGCCGGGCAGCAGCGCGATGATGCCGCCGGCCAGGCCGGAGCCGATGATGCAGATGGCCGAATCAATGAAGCCGTTGCCGGTTAGCCTGGCTTCCGAGACAGCAAAATAGGTGCATGCCACACCGCAGATGTAGAAGATACCCTCTGTGCTGAGGTTGAAGAGGCCGGTGCGGAAATAGAGCAAGGTGGCCAGGCCTGCGAAGGTCAGGGGCACCATCTTTACCAGCACATAGCCGAAGTTGAAGGAATTTTCCAGCGGCAGTGTCAGCAGGGCCACAAAGTCATCCACCGGGGTCTGGGATACCAGACACAGCACGATAAACGTGGCGCACAGGGCGATAAAAATGGATGCCAGAATCCGAAGCGCCTCGAAGGGGCCGTCGTCCGTGAGTCTGATTTTGCGGTTTTCTATTTTAAGCATCGTAGCACGCCCCCTTGATTTCCGCTTCGCTCTGGTGTTCCACACCCAGCATATAGAGGCCCAACTGGCTCTCGGTGACGCCGTGGAGGGAGTCAAAATAGGCGGCGATCTCGCCCTCATACATGACGATCAGACGGTCTGAGAGCATCATCACCTCGTTGAGGTCGGCGCTGACCAGCAAAATGGCGGCGCCGTTGTTGCGCATATCGATCAGCTGATGGTGGATATAGTTGGCACTGCCCACGTCGATGCCGCGGGTGGGCTGCTCGGCGATCATCAGCTTGGGCTGGGTATTCCACTCCCGGGCCACGACCACCTTCTGAATGTTGCCGCCGGAGAGGGAGCTGACCTTCTCCTTGGGTGAGCGCGTCTTGACGCTGAAGCGCTCCACCAGCTGGGCGGATTTGGCCTGGATGGCCTTGGCCTTGAGGAACACGGCGCCGGAGTAGTCGCGGCTGCGGTAATAGGTGGAGATCAGGTTGTCCTGGATGCTGGCCTGGGCGGCGCAGCCGTCCACCATGCGGTCCTCCGGGATATAGCTCATGCCCGCTTCCCGCTTTTTGAGGATATTGAGCCGCTCAATGGGCTGGCCGGCCAGCTTGACGGAGCCATCCTGGAAGTGGATCATGCCGGTAATGGCGCGAATCAGCTGTTCCTGGCCGTTGCCCTGGACGCCGGCGATGCCGAGAATCTCGCCGCCCCGGATGGAAAAGTTCATGTTCTTCACCTTGGAGACACCGCTCTCGCTGTAGCTGAGGCCACGGACGTCCAGAATCAGCTGGGGGTTCTCCACAGGCTTTTTCAGGCCGTCGTAGGAACTCTCCAGCTTGGAGCCGATGATCAGCTCGGTGAGCTTGTCGATGGTGACGTCGGCAGCGGCATAGGTGCCCTTGGTTTCGCCGTTGCGGATGACCGTGACCCGGTCGCTGATTTGCTTGACTTCGCCCAGCTTGTGGGAGATGAAGACGATGGTGTGGCCAATTTCCTTAAAGGTTTTGAGCTGCGCAAAGAGCGCCTCCGTTTCCTGAGGTGTCAGCACGGCGGTGGGCTCGTCCAGGATGATGACTTCGGCGTTGCGGTAAAGGGTTTTGAGAATTTCCACCTTCTGCTTGGCGCCGACGGTGAGGTTTTCCACCTTTTCCGTCACGTCAATGTCGAAGTGGTACTTGTGCGCCAGTTCCTGCGTCCGACGCACTGCCTCCTTCATGTCGATAAACGCGGCCTTCCGCGGTTCAGAGCCCAGGACGATGTTCTGGGCCACCGTAAAGGAAGGGATCAGCATAAAGTGCTGGTGCACCATGCCGATGCCATTTTCAATGGCATCCATGGAACCCTGGAAGTGGACCTCTTGGCCCTTATAGTAGATTTTGCCGGAGGTCTGCTGCTCGATGGCAAAGATGATCTTCATCAGGGTGGATTTGCCCGCGCCGTTTTCGCCGACGATGGAGTGAATCTCGCCCTTTTCCAGCTCAATGTTGATGTTCTTGTTGGCTACTGTTCCGTTGGGATAGATCTTGGTAATGTTTTCTAGTTTTAAGATGGTTTCTCCCATACCATCACCTCGCCTCCAATCTTGTTGTCATACGCCAGTTACAGGTAAAAAAAGTTCAGCCATACGCCGCGGGGGATGGTATGCGTATGGCTGAACCGTACAGAAGGATTAGTTGAGCTTTGCGATGTAGCTGTCAAACAGGGTATTGTCCTGCAGCTGGTCATCGACGACGATCTCGCCGGAGATGATCTTCTCCTTGGCCGCTTCCACCACAGCCAGCTCGTCCTCGGTCATGTTGGCGAGGTAGTATTCGTTCTCGGCCAGGCCGACGCCCTTGTCCTTGAGGGTCAGCACCACCTGGGTGCCGAAGGGGGCGGTGCCGTCCATGATGGCGGTGACGCCGGCCAGAACAGCCTGGTCACAGTTCTTGAGGTCGGAGGTGAGGATGGTCTCGGCCAGCTCGGGCTTGCCGGACAGGGAGACGTACTGGTCGGTGTCCACGCCGATGGCCCACACGCCCTCGTTCTCGGAGACGGCCTCAAACACGCCGTTGCCGGCGCCGCCGGCAGCGTGGTAGACCACGTCGGCGCCCTGGGCGATCATGTTGCTGGCCAGCTCCTTGGCGACGCCGGTGTCAGCGAAGTTGCCCACGAAGCCGGTGAGGATCTGGATGTCGGGGTTGGTGTCCAGAGCGCCCTGCATATAGCCGACCATGAACTGCTTGATGCCGTCCAGCTCCATGCCGCCCACGACGCCGATGACGCCGCTCTGGGACTTGACCGCCGCCACGACACCAGCCAGATACGCACCCTCATGGGCGGCATAGGTCAGGGCGTAGACGTTGGGCTTGGAGTTAAGGGCAGCGTCGGAATAGTCAAAGTTCAGGAACTTCACTTCGGGATAGTCGTCAGCCACGGTCAGCATGGCGCCTTCGTACTCGAAGTTGCCCGAGATGATGATGTCGTAGCCGGCAGCGGCAGCCTGGCGGTTGGCGGTCTCCCAGCCGGCGGCGTCGGTGCCCATCTCAATCAGGTTGCACTCCACAGCATCACCGTACTTCTCTTCCAGCAGATCCAGGCCGCGGGCGGTGACGTCGAAGTAGGACTGGTCGCCGGTGTAGGGCAGCAGCAGGGCAATCTTGGTCACTTCGCCGCTGGCAGCTTCCTCGCCGCCGGTGGTCTCTTCTCCGGTGGTGGTTTCGTTGCCGGTGGTGTCCTTACTGCCGTCCGAACTGGCGCAGGCCATCAGGCCCAGAGCCAGCACCAGTGCCAGCAGCAACGCGATCCATTTTTTCATTGTGACTCCTCCTAAAATAGAAATCAGAAAATATGATCAAAACTGGAGGGGCGATCACACTCCAGCTCTGTCCTGAGTACCAGCAGACGGGCACAGCCGTCGGCTGCCAGACCAAAAGCGCCGTAGGCCTCGTGCTGGGGAATCGGGGGGAGTGGGAGGCATACATCGGGGAGATATATACACATTGAACCATTTTTTCGACAAAAAGTCAATCTCAATTTGCCATTTTCCGCAAAGCGCACCGGGGGCAGCGAGACGGCTTCCTGATGCCGAAGTCCGGTGCGCCGGCAGAACCAGCAGCCGTCGCGGTCAAAGCGCAGTGAAAAGTAGGAAACCGCGGAGCGGATGTGGAAGCGCACCTCCACGCCGCCGGGCCCATCGCTGTCCCATTGAAGCTGCGCCGTCACCTCCGCGCGCTGGAGAGACGCCGCGGCGTCGGAGAAGATCACAAAGTCGTCCCGAATTTCCAGCCCCCCGGGGGTGATGGCGGCGCCGGCGGCATATGTGGTGCAGCCGCGGATGGTCCGCCAGGGACTGCCGCCGAAGTCCAGCCCCCAGTCCTCCAGCGGGACGCCGGGCCAGTGAATCTGCTGGCGGACGCGGCCGTCGGTGGTGACGGCGTGGAGCGTGAAGCGCTGACGGCTCATCCGCTCCGTGGCCTCCACCAGCAGGCCGATCTCTCCGATGACGGCGTTGCCGCGGTCATCGGGGATGGTCAGCGCATAGTCCCGGGGCTCGGCGGTCAGGGCGAAGGCCGGGCCTGTGTGGCGGGGGCCGTCCACCTCCTGGGCGTAGAGCCGCAGCAGCAGGTTTTCCGGGCCGCTGAGGGTGAAGGTCAGGGTCGCGCCGGGGTAGACGGTGGGAGAAAAGCTGGGCTGGTAGCGGGCGTCGTAGACTTCGCCGGGAGTGAAGTACGTCTTGTGAAATACTCGCCCCGTTTGGTGGGGAAATGCCTGGTTGACGATGATCTGGAGCGCCCCGTCCCGCACCAGAGGCTTGAGTTCGCAGTATCGGTTGGGACGGGCTGCGAAGCCCTGGGTGCCGTAGGGGACGCGGAAGCGCCAGCCCGGCGCCAGATAGGCCGGGGGAACCTCCATGCCGGCCAATCTGGCCCCCAGCCTGGCAAAGCGCAGGGCGCTGCCGCTGATGGTGTCCAAATTCAGAGAGCCCATACAGGAGCTGGCCAGAATGCGGTCCTCCAGCGGCTCGATCAGATGCGGCGGAATGCCCTCCAGCCCCACCAGCGCCCCCAGGATGGAGCCCACGTTGCCCAAGGTGCAGTCGGTATCCCAGCCGGCCTCGCACAAAAGACAGAGGGTCTTCAAAAAGTCCTGCCGGCCGTAGAGCATGGCGGCGATCATAATGGCGGTGTTGGGGATGATATGGCACACGCCGGGGTATTTGCCGTAATCGTACCGCTCCAGCACCGTGGAAAGGCATGCCTCCCAGGAAAGCCCCTGTTCCCACAGGGCCGTCACGTCCCGCACGCAGCGGGCGTAGCCGCTCTCGGCTGGGATATATGAAAGCGCGCGGCGGAGGACCTCTCGGATGTCGCGGCAGGTGTAGGCCAGGGCGATGGCCGCCGCCACGAAGACGCCGCCGTGGATGCCGTCGCCGTCGTGGGTCACGCTGCTCATCCGCCCGGCCAGCCGGGCCGCCAGAGCCGGATCGCCGGCGCTCACATAGCCCCAGCAGTCGCTGAAAATCTGCCCGCCGATCTGCTCGGCCAGGGCGATGCCGTTGACTGCGGCGCTGCCGCTGCGGGGCGCGGGGATGCCCCGGCGCAGGTTGTGGTAGGCCGTGTCCTCGGTGGACACGCCGATGCCGCCCCACCAGAAAAAGCCGTGGCCGTCCGCAATATAGCCGGCCAGGGTGTCGGCCATCTGCTCCACGCTGGGGTCGTCGGCGGTGAGCAGGCTGCGGACGAAGAAGAGAGGGCCGTTGGCGTCATCGTCGGCGGCGAAGACGCCGTAGTCCACCGGGTAGCCGGTGATGTGGCCGTAGGTCTCGCGAATCTCCGCCGCCGTCCAGCCCTCCACCGGCGCGCCCAGGCGGATGCCGATCAGCTTGCCCAGCCAGGCAGCATAGGTCTTCTCGTAATACGTTTCAAAATTCATGGCGTTTCCTCCAGGAAGCGGAACATACGGCGGAGATTTGCATCGGTGAAGAACCAGGGATCGGTGTGGACCAGCCCGGGCGCGCATTCATAGTGCAGCGGCACCGCGGGGCACCGGGCCTCCATGGCCCGGGCCAGCTCCTCGGATTGGAGGTACGGCACCAGGGTGTCCTGATCGCCGTGCTGGAGCCAGAGCCGCGGCATATCCGGGCGGAGAAAGTGGACGGGACTGGCCAGGCGGCGGGTTTCCGCGTCCTGCCAGCGGGGTCCCAGGAAGAGACCCAGGACGGAATCGGCTGCCAGAGGCGATTCGGCAAAGCCGCACCGGCGGGCCTGGTCGTTGAGCGTGTCCACATCGGTGACGGGGTAGAAGATCACCAGGCTGGAGACCGCCGTGGAAAGCCCCTCCAGGCCCAGGGCCGCATCCGGCAGCAGGGCCGTTTCCAGGGCCAGGTGCCCGCCGGCGGACTCTCCCCAGAGCGTCAGGCGGCTGGTGTCCAGATGCAGCTCTCGGGCGTGGGTGTGGAGGAAGTGGACGGCCCGCTTCAGGTCTGAGATGGGACGGGGGAAGACGTCGTCCAGAGCCAGGGTGTACTGGGCCACGGCGCAGGCGTAGCCGAACCGCAGGGGCGCCAGCATGGCCTCCACGTATTTGGAGCGGCGAAAGCCGCTGACCCAGCCGCCGCCGAAGACCAGCAGGAAGACCGGGTACGTCTCCCGGGGCTCTTGGGGGTAGTAGAGGTCCAGTAAAAGGTCGGGGTCGTCGCTGTAGCGGAGGTCTGCCAGGCGGTGGGGGAACAGGCGCTCGTCCATGTGGCCCAGGTCAAAGGCCAGGAAGGCGCGGAGCTTCTCGGTCATGACGATGTCGGTGCGCTTCACGGCGTTCTCCTTTCGACGGTCAGGCGTTGGCGCTGTCCTGGACGATGAGCAGCTTCAGGGCCTCCACAGCGACGGAGATTGCGCGGCTGGAATCGTGGACCTGGATGTCCTCCAGGCCCATGGCCCGGCGGGTCTGGTTGCCCAGCACCGCCAGCACGCTGCCTACCCGGACGCGGCGCACCGCGCCGACGATAAAGAGCGTAGCGCTCTCCATTTCGCTGGTCAGGGCGCCGCAGCGGAGCCAGGCCTCCCACTTGTCCTTGAGCCAGGGCCCAACAGGCATGGAGTCCGGGTCGTGCTGGCCGTAGAAGCTGTCCTTGCACTGGACCACGCCGGTGTGGAAGCGCCAGCCGCCGGCCTTGGCCGCCTGGCGCAGGGCGTTGACCACGTCGATGTCAGCCACGGCGGGATACTCCAGGGGCGCGTACTCGCGGCTGGTGCCGTCCAGGCGAACGGCGCCGGTGGCCACCACCAGGTCGCCGCCCAGGACCTCCGGCTGCATCCCGCCGCTGGTGCCCACCCGGATGAAGGTGTGGGCGCCGCACTGGACGCACTCCTCCAGGGCGATGGCGGCGCTGGGGCCGCCGATGCCGGTGCTGCACACGCTCACGGGCGTGCCCAGGAGCGTGCCGGTGTAAATGGTGTATTCCCGGTTGGACGCCACCAGCCGGGGCGCGTCAAACAGCGCCGCGATCTTCTCACACCGGCCTGGATCTCCGGGCAGGATGACGTAAGCGCCGATATCGCCTTGGTTGATTTTCAGATGAAATGCTTCTCCGTGGGTATATGCCAGCATGGAAGGTGCCTCCTTATTGGAAATAAACATGGGGTTTGGATGGGGATTCAAATCTATTATACCGGGATTTCGCCGCTCCGCCTATGACATATGTCGTACTTGTCCCTTCGAAACGTGCTGAAATTTACTTTTTGATTTTGTGACTTATGTCCTATGGCGTTTGGAGGATGTGTGTTATACTATATCCATACCCGATTACCCTTCGCCTGCCGCGGCATAGTTGGAAGAGGTGCCCCATGCGACAGATTCACGATCCCGCCCAGGTGCGGCGGGCCATCGAAGCCTACGGCCTGGAAACCCTGTTTTCCCAGGATCTCGCAGCCATGGGTGAGCTGTATCAATTTGAAAAAAAGGAATATCTGATGTACCAGGGCGCCGTAGCGGCGCGGCTGTATCTGCTGCTCTCCGGCAGTGTCAAGGTGTTTCAGTATACCGTCAGCGGAAAGACGCACTGTCAGCAGTATTTCAACTCCCTGGAGATTCTTGGGGAGACCGATGCCCTCTGGGGCATTCCCTGCGTGGGCAATGTGGTGGCGCTGACAGACTGCCTGTGCCTGGGAATCTCCCTGGAGCGCTACGGCGCTGCCCTGCGCAGCGACCTGACCTTTGTGCGCCATGTGGCCCAGGTACTGGCGCAGCGGTTGGCGTCCAAAAGTGAACACACCCTGCTGGAGCCGCTGGAGCTTCGGTTGGCGGCCTTTATGCTGCGGGTCCGGCGGGGAGACCGCTTCGAGCTGAGTATGCAGGAGACGGCGAAAATGCTCGATTCCAGCTATCGCCATCTGCAGCGCGTCATCTACGCCATGTGCCGGATGCACCTTCTGGCCAAAACCGACTACGGCTATCAAATCCTCAATGTAGAAGCGCTGGAGGCCCTGGCCCGCGGCCAGTGGACCCTGGGTAAAAGTTAGTCTTGCAACGGACCGGGCTTTCAGAGCCGGGTCCCCACAGAAAAGGAGGTTTTATCTATGTCTACCCCCCACAATGAAGCAGCCGTCGGCCAATTTGCCAAAACCGTCCTGATGCCGGGAGATCCCCTCCGGGCCAAGTTTATCGCGGAGACCTTTTTGGAAAATCCCCAGCTGGTCAACTCCGTCCGGGGTATGCTGGGCTTTACCGGTACATACCACGGCGTACCGGTCTCAGTGATGGGCCACGGCATGGGCATCCCCAGCATCGGCATCTATTCCTACGAACTCTTCTCCCACTACGATGTGGACCGGATCATCCGAATCGGCAGCGCCGGCAGCTATGACCCCGCCGTCAAGCTCTATGACGTGGTGTTGGCCCAGGGCGCGGTCAGCGAATCCACCTTTGCCAAGGTGATGTCCGGCTATGAGGGAGATATCACCTATCCCAGCGCCGCCCTCAACGACCGGCTGCGCCAGGCCGCCGGCAAGCTGGGTATCCCCCTGGCAGAAGGCAATGTCCACTCTGCGGACGTGTTTTACCGCCAAGAGAGCGGCGAAAAGCCTACTTACTGGGAAAAGCTCCGGGATGAGCGCAACTGCGTGGCCGTGGAGATGGAGAGCTTTGCCCTGTTCCACAACGCCAACGTGCTGGGCAAGGAGGCGGCCTGCCTTTTGACGATTTCCGACAGCTTTGTGAGCCCGGAGATCACCACACCCGAGGAGCGCCAGACCTGCTTTACCAATATGATGAAGGTGGCGCTGGAAGCAGCCACCATGGTATAAGGAGGCGGCCTGATGAAACGCATCTTTATTATCGTGCTGGATTCCCTGGGCATCGGCGCTGAGCCGGACGCCGCGGACTTCGGCGACGTGGGTGCCAACACCCTCCGCTCCGTCTCGGCGGGCAAGGGCTTTGCCATCCCGCACCTGCTGGAGGCCGGCATCGGCAACCTGGACGGGGTGGATTACCTGCCTCGGACGGACAAGCCCACTGCCGCGCTGGCCCGGCTCCAGGAGCGCTCCCGGGGAAAGGACACCACCATCGGTCACTGGGAGCTGGCGGGCGTCGTCTCTCCCACCCCGCTGCCCACTTACCCCAACGGCTTCCCCGCCGAGGTGCTGGATGCCTTCACCCAGGCCACGGGCCGTGGCGTGCTGTGCAACAAGCCCTATTCCGGCACGGAGGTCATCAAGGACTACGGCGAGGAGCATCTGAAAACCGGAAAGCTCATCGTCTATACCTCGGCTGACTCCGTCTTCCAGATCGCTGCCCACGAATCCCTGGTGCCCCCGGAGCAGCTCTATGAATACTGCCGCGCCGCCCGGAAAATCCTCCAGGGCAAGCACGGCGTGGGCCGCGTCATTGCCCGGCCCTTTGAAGGGGAGTGGCCCTTCCACCGCACCACCAACCGCCATGACTTCTCCCTGATCCCGCCCCGCACCATGCTCAACGCCATTTCCGAGCAGGGACAGGCCGCCATCGGCGTGGGAAAGATCAACGACATCTTTGCCGGCAGCGGCATCACCGAGTCCATCCCCACCCGGGGCAATACCGACGGCCTTGCCAAGACCCTGGCGCTGGCGGACCGGGACTTCCAAGGCCTGTGCTTTGTGAACCTGGTGGATTTCGATATGCTCTACGGCCACCGGCAGGACCCCGACGGCTATGCCGCCGCTGTGGCGGAGTTTGACCGGTGGCTGCCGGACTTCCTCCAGAAGCTGGGGCCGGAGGACATGGTCTTTATCACCGCGGACCACGGCTGCGACCCCTCGGATCAGTCCACCGACCATACCCGCGAGTATGTCCCGCTGCTGGCCCTGGGCCAGGGCATCGAGCCGGTGAACCTGGGAACCCGCTCCACGTTTGCCGATCTGGCCGCCACGGTCTGTGAGCTGCTGGGCGTCACCTATGAGACGCCCGGCGAGAGCTTTGCGAAGGCGATTCTGCGCTGACCGGCGGGGCCAAAACAAGTATTTCCGGGCCTGCCGCCTTGTGCGGCAGGCCCGGGCAAACTGTAAAAAAACTACGCTAAAATCCACCGCGATAGAGTAGCGGGGGGTGTGTGCGGGGGGGCGAAGGGCCCCATGCACGTTCAATCAGGTCGTTTTTGCAGCTTTTTGAAGTTGCAAAAACGGGGGACAGCGGGGCGAAAATACTTTTTCGACACGCTGTCCGGGCCTGCCGTCTTGTTCGGCAGGCCCGGGTTCAGGCTGGAGCCGCGGCATTCAGGCGGCTCCGTTGCAGAAAGGAAGAAAATTATGGTTTCAGCCATTTTGATCGGTGCGGGCCAGCGGGGCATGGATGCTTACGCGGCCTACGCGCTGCAATATCCCCAGCGCTTCCGGGTGGTGGCGGTGGCGGAGCCGGATGAGGCCCGCCGCACCGCCATGGCCCGGAGCCACAAAATTCCACCGGAGCGGTGCTTTGCCGACTGGCGGCCGCTGCTGGCCCTGGGCAAAATCGCTGACTGCGCCATGGTCTGCACCCAGGACCGCTACCATGTGGAGCCGGCAGAGGCGGCGCTGAAGCTGGGCTACCACGTCTTGTGTGAAAAGCCCATGCACCCCGAGGCCGACCAGTGCATCCGTCTGGCCGAAGCCGCCAAGGCCTCCGGCAAGACGCTGACCATCTGCCATGTGCTGCGCTATTCCCCGTTCTTCACCAAGATCAAGGAACTGCTGGATCAGGGCCGCATCGGTCAGCTGATGGCGGTGCAGCACATCGAGGGCGTGGCCTTCTGGCACCAGGCCCACAGCTTTGTCCGAGGCAACTGGCGCAACAGCCGGGAGAGCAGCCCGATGATTCTGCAAAAATCCTGCCACGATATGGACATCCTTCTGTGGCTGGTGGGCAAGCACTGCCAGAGCGTCTCCAGCTATGGCTCCCTGACCCACTTCCGCCCGGAGAACGCGCCGCCGGGCAGCACCGAGCGGTGCTATGACGGCTGCCCCCACACCGGAGACTGCCCCTACTTCTGCGGGAAAATCTATGAAGAGGACGGCGGCATTGCCCCCGGCTTCCGCCGGGTGGTGGCGCTGGACGGCACGGCGGAGGCCGTGGCCGAGGCGCTGCGCACCGGGCCCTACGGTCGGTGCGTGTACCGCTGCGACAACGACGTGGTGGACCACCAGGTGGTCAATCTGCTCTTTGAAGGCGGCGTCACAGCCAGCTTTACCATGTGCGCCTTCACCTATCACTGCAGCCGGACCATCAATCTGATGGGAACCCGGGGGCAGATTTTGGGCGACATGGAAAAGAACCAGATCACCCTCTGGGACTTCCTCACCGGCAACCGGGAGGAAATCACCATCAAGACGCCCAAGAGCGGCCACTCCGGCAGCGACACGGGACTGATGGAGGGCTTCCTGCGCACTGTGGAGACCGACGGCGCCTTCCAGCGCTCCTCCGCGGAGATGAGCCTGGAGAGTCACCTGATGGCCCTGGCTGCCGAAGAGAGCCGTCTCACCGGAAAAACCGTGAATTTGCAGGCGTTCCGCAGCCGCATGGCCTGACGCGCCGCGGCCAGAAAGGAGTTTTACTATGGCAGTGTTTCAAGTGACCTTTATGTCCCAGACCCTAAACCGCACCGTGCCTCTGGTGGTGATCCTGCCCACCGACAAGGTAGTGCCGGCTGGGATGCCCCAGCGGGACCCGTTCAAGCCCTATAAGACCCTGTATCTGCTTCACGGCATCATCGGCAGCTGCATCGACTGGCTCTACGGCACGCGAATCCAGCGCTGGGCCGAGGAGCGGGAGCTGGCGGTGGTGATGCCCAGCGGCGATAACTCCATGTACCTGGACCACGCGGTGGACCGCTACGGCGCCTTCGTGGGGCAGGAGCTGGTGGAGTTCACGCGGCGTACCTTCCCGCTGTCCCACCGGAAAGAGGACACCTTCATCGGCGGCCTCTCCATGGGCGGCTTCGGCGCCATGCGCAATGGTCTCAAATATCGGGACACCTTCGGCGCCATCATCTCCCTGTCGGGCGGCTTTGTGCTGGATGAGGACGTTCTCACCCCAGTGGAAAATCCCCAGTTCCCCTCGGAAACAATGGAATTTCGCCATGCGGTCTATGGGCCCGACTTGAAAGCCGCGCTCCACAGTGACCGCAACCCCAAGTACCTGGTGGAAACCATGGCGGCCGCCGGAGAGACCTTCCCGGAGATTTACATGGCCTGCGGCGAGGACGACTTCCTGCTGGAGAAGAATCTGGCCTTCCGGGACCTGCTGACGCGCTGCGGCGTGCGGCACACCTTTGAGCTGGGCCCCGGCGCCCACGAGTGGGACTTCTGGGATACCTATATCAAAAAGGCCCTGGATTGGCTTCCTCTGGAGGATGCCCTGGCTGGCCGCAGCAGCGGCAACGTGGGCCTGGACTGATAGATGATATCAATCGCGCCGGTGCGCGGTGGGCCATGGCCCGCCGCGCGCCTTTTTTGTAAGGAAAATCGCAGCATGATGTTTACCCGCTGGCACACTTATGCGCTGCGGGGCGGGAGGCAAGCAACTTGGAATAAACTGCTATATTTTGCACTTACACACTCGATTGGAAATCCCCCTTGACTTTCCCGGGCGGTCTTTCTATCCTAAGAGCAGAACGGCGGCATCCGCCGCTGCAACCATGGACGATAAGGAGCGTGGCACGCATGACGAACCGCGAACGCTTTATCCGCACATTAAAATGTGAAAAAATCGGGGGACAGGTCCCCACCTTTGAACTGGTGTTTTTCCTCACCATGGAGGCGTTTGGCAGGGTCCATATGTCTCAGCGGGCGTTTTGGCAGTGGGATCAGATGAGCCGGACGGAGCAGACGCTGCACATCCGGGATATCGCGGACCTCTACATCCAAATCGCCCGGCGCTACGGCCACAGCGCCATCTTTGTGGACGCCTTTGGCGGAAATCTCCCGGCGTTCCAGCGGCTGCTGGAGGAGATTCGGACCCAGAGTGGAGACGAGTATTTTCTGCTGGCCCATGGCGACCCCACCTGGGCCATTCCGGACGGCGACCATATGACGGAGTTCTCGGTGAAAATGTTCGAAGCCCCGGAGGAATTGAACGACGAATCCCAGCGCCGCCTGGATCAGGCCCTGGAGACAGCGTACCAGCTGAACCGGGCAGGACATCTGCTGGACGGCTTTGGCCTCTGCTCCGACTATTGCTTCAATGTCAATCCCTTTTTCCCTGACGACCTCTTTGGAACATTGATCGCGCCGTACCTTAAGGCAGTGCTGGACGGCTACCGGGAGATGGGCTATTATTCCATCAAGCACACCGACGGCAACATCATGCCTATTCTCAAAGAGATCGCGGACTGCGGCCCGGACGCCATCCATTCTCTGGACCCCCAGGGCGGGGTGAGTCTGCCGGAGGCGCGCAAAATCGTCGGAGAGGACATCTGCCTGATCGGCAATGTCAACTGCGCCCTGCTCCAGACCGGCAGCGACGAAGAATGTGACGCCGATGTGCTGCGGGCCCTCCGGGAGGGAATGGCCGCGGGGCGGGGCTATATATTCTCCACCTCCAACTGCGCCTATACCGGTTTGCCCCTGGCCCGGTACGAGCGGATGATCGAGCTTTGGCGGCAGTATGGGAACTACGATACGTATCATACCCTGACGACGTCAGGCTGAACTGAAAAGGATGTGAGAACGATGACATCGAGAAAACTCGTGTATGACACGCTGGAATTTCGCAATCCCAGCCGTGTCCCGCGGCAGATGTGGACGCTGCCCTGGGCGGAGCGGGCCTATCCCCGGGAGATGCAGGCACTGCGGGAGCGCTTCCCAGACGACATCGGCGGTGTGGCGCCGGTGCTGCGCCAACAGCCCCGCACCGAGGGTGATATGTACGCCTCTGGGCAGTACACCGATGAATGGGGCTGCGTGTTCACCAACATCTATGAGGGCATCATCGGAGAGGTGAAGCACCCGCAGATCCCGGCAGAGGACACCCAGTGGGAGACGGCGGATAAGGTCTGCGTCCCGGAAGAACTTCTGAGCTTTGAGATCAGTGAGGTCAACGCGGCCTGTGCCCAGAGCGAGAAATTCCTCCTCTGCGGGGCCTGCCCCCGGCCCTTTGAGCAGCTGCAATTTATCCGCGGCACGGAAAACCTCTACATGGACTTGATGGACCCGCCCGCGGGGATGCTGGCCTTCCTCCGGAGAATGCACACATTCTACTGCGACCTGCTGGAGAAGTGGGCCAAGACCGATGTGGATGCCCTGAACTTTATGGACGACTGGGGCGCCCAGCGGAGCCTGCTGATTCCGCCCGAAATGTGGAAGCAGTATTTCCTGCCGCTGTACCGGGACTACATTGACATTGCCCACCGCCATGGAAAAAAGGCGTTTATGCACTCCGACGGCTATATCCTGGATATTCTGCCGGACCTCATCGACGCCGGGCTGGACGCCGTCAACAGCCAGCTCTTCTGCATGGGCCTGGAGCAGCTTCGTCCCTTCCGGGGCAAGATCACCTTCTGGGGTGAAATAGACCGGCAAAATCTGCTGCCCCGGGGCACGGTGGACGAAGTGCGCGCCGCGGTGCGGCAGGTGTACGATACGCTCTGGAACCAGGGCGGCTGCATTGCCCAGCTGGAGTTTGGCCCCGGTGCCAAACCGGAAAATGTGGAGGCAGTCTACGAGACCTGGAATACGCTGCCGATTTTGTAAGTACGAATCTGAAACCCAACCGCCTTCCCAACCGGGGAGGCGGTTTTGCGTGGCGCCGTGTCCGCTGCGCGCGGGTGTGGAAACGCTCCAATAGAATAAGGTAAAAAACGCCCCCTTGGACGACTCCCAATAGGAAGCCGCCCGAGGGGGGGCATGGTGCGGTAGGGCTGCCGCTTTTGTCAGTAGTCGATTCTGCCGGGGGTGGCGATTTCGTCCATGGTGTTGGTGCAGCCGATGGAGTTGTCCGGGCGACGCTTGGTGATGAGGCTCTCTTCCAACAGCTCGGGGATGGCGTCCACCTCGCCGCGGGCGAAAGCGGCCATCTTCTCGCCGGCGGTCTCCATTCGTGCAGCCACGCCGCCCAGGCGGACTTCCAGAATTTCAAAGCCGTTGGGCTTGTTGGTGGACTCCCACAGCTGCCGCCAGAGCTTGCGCAGACGATGCAGCGCTTCCACGGTCTCCGGGACGCCCGCCGCCAGCCGGGCGGCTTTCTCCCGATCCTTGCCGCGGACGGCTATTCCGGCCTGCTCGTGCCAGACGCACTTCAGGGCCAGCACCTGAGCCAATGCCTCGTAGAAGGTGAACAGCAGGCCATAGGCCGGGTTTTCCGCGGCGTAGCGATCGTACAGAGGCACCAGAGAAGCAAAGTGGCCCGAGAGATCAAAGCCGGCGGTGTCGGCCTCGAAGAGCTGAATCAGCGGGTCCTGGTACAGCAGGAACTTGCAGGCGTTGACCGGGTCGGCTGGGTGGCCCTGCATCCCGGGCACCTTGTTGAGGAGGCTCAGGTCCAGGAAGGCCTGCGGATCAGCGCCGCAGCAGCGGCGGAACCGGGCAAAGAGCGCCGCTTCGTTGTATGTACCGGTATAGGTCATCTCGCCGTAGAGCTGCAAGGCCAGCAGGGCGGCGGTCAGATTGGTCTCGGCGCCGTTGTCGCCCCAGGCTGTGGCCAGCACCAGGGGGATTCCGGCCTTCATGGAGGCAGTCAGTCCAGCTACAGAGTTTTCAATGGCCGTGGGGTAATCCGGCGCGGGGCCGATCCAAGTCCAGATGCCGCCGGCAAACACCGTGGGCGCCGGGAATTGGGCGTGCTTGTAGAGTGCGTCGGCGTACTTGGCCTCCTCGGCCTGGTAGTAATCCCAGTAGACCAGGGTAATCCGCGGGTCCACGGCGGCCTTTGCTTTTTCCGAGGGGAGCCCCGGGCTGTGGTAATCTCGGCCGTCCAGATGGAAGTACATATCGCTCCACATCATGGCTTTGAGACCGTGGCGGTCCGTGATCTCCAGCAGACGCTTTAAGTGCCGGCCAATGACACTGTGGGGGTCTTCATAGCCCCACCGGGTCAGATGGGCGCCCAGGCCCACGCCGAAGGCCTCGTCCATGCCCAGGTGAATCCACTTGGAGCGGTAGGGCGCGGTGGCGGCGCGGATCATTTGTTCCAGCAGTTCATACGTCTCATCCAGGTCGGCCAGCAGCACCTCGTCGTTGTCCCGCAGGTGGCGGAAGGCGGGCCAGTGAAGGATGCGCTTCAGGTGGCCCAGGGTCTGGATGCAGGGGCACAGCGCAATGCCCAGCATATAGGCGTAGTCGTCCAGGGCTTTGAGCTCGGCATAGGTGTAGCGCCCGCGCTTGTAGCCGAAGAACGGCTGCTCCGGCACCTCGTAGGTGTCTTCGGTGTAGAGCATTCCCATGTTGAGGCCCATCAGAGCCATTTTCCGCAGGAAGAAGCGCATGGCTTCGGGCGTCAGAACGGCGTTGCGAGAGCAGTCGAACATTACGCCGGCGGTTTGGAATCTGGCTTTTTCGTGGATGGAGCAGGGGACAAGGGGATGGGGAATCAGGCTCAGTGCCCGGTAAAACTCCACCGGTGCAGACCAGGTCAGCGTGACGGAGTGGCCGTCGCTCTCCACCGCCAGGGCTTCGCCCTTTGTGCAGCGGATTTCCAGGCCGTCGGCATCCGGCACCATTTGCAGGTCTTCAGCCAGCGCGTCCAAAGCCGGCTCCCAGGTTTCGGGCATTTGCCCGTGGATGTACACCTTTCTTTTCATGGCGATGTCTCCTTCTGTCCCGCCCAGTGGGGCGGGGGTACTAAAGCTATTATGCAGGATATCTCGCCGGTTGGATAGTGGCAAAATGGTACATTTATAAATGCCGATTACACTTATGGGAAAAAAGCGCGATTTTGCGATAACTCCTAAATCTTGGAAATTATTTGAATAGATTATGTATAAAATGTGAAACATATGTGACTTTTGCGCACTGTAAAGTGGCCTTTCATCACTTTCGCAACGGGGGCGCTTTCATTATAATAAGCATAACAGTAGAATTGTGCGTTGTGCATAATTCGTGAAAAAGAGGAAGGGAATGATTGTTGACTATGGCTGAAACAAAAGTTGTCAAGAAATCGCCCAGGCTGACAAAAAGCGGGAAAGCAAAGTGGACCCGGGATGACACGGAGCTTTCCATTCTCGCGCTGCCTACCGCCGTATGGTACGCGCTGTTTGTCTACCTGCCGATGTTTGGCATCATCATTGCGTTTAAGGACTACGCGCTGTCCGAAGGCAAGGGCTTTATCGGAAGCCTGATCGACAGCCCCTGGGCGGGTTTCAAGAACTTTGAATACTTCTTCAATCTGCGGGACTTCCCCATGGTGCTGCGCAACACCATCCTTTATAACTTGGTCTTTATTGTGCTGGACCTGGTTCTCCCGGTCGGGCTGGCCATTTTGATCAATAACCTCTACAGCAAGCGGGCCTCCAAGACGTACCAGACGCTGATGTTCATGCCCCACTTCATGAGCTGGGTCGTGGTCAGCTACTTCGTCTACGCCTTCCTGGTTACGGACAAGGGCCTTCTGAATGCCATTATCCGGGCCTTCGGCGGCGAAAACATCAGCTGGTATACCAACGGAAAATACTGGCCGGTCATCCTGACCATCATGCATGTCTGGAAGACGCTGGGCTACAGCATGGTGGTGTACTTGGCGAGTATCACGGGCATTGACACCAGCCTCTATGAGGCGGCCATGCTGGACGGCGCCAACAAGACCCAGCAGGCCCTCTATGTCACGCTGCCCTCGCTCCGGCCCATTATCATTATGATGTTCATCCTGGCGGTGGGCCGCATCTTCTCCTCGGACTTCGGCCTCTTCTACCAAGTCTCGCAGGGCGCCAACCAGCCGCTGACTTCCTGGGTCGCCACACTGGACGTGAAGGTATACTTGATGCTGACCTCTCCCACCACCAGCATCGGATGGACTTCCGCGGCTTCCATGTTCCAGTCGGTGGTCGGCTGCATCATGATCCTCACGGCCAACGCCATTGTCCGCAAGTTTGACAAGGCCAGCGCCCTGATCTGACGGGAAGGAGGAAGAAAAACATGCGTAAAAATCGGGAAAAATCCGGGCTGACGACGCTGGAAAAGCTCAACAGCATCAAACCCGCGACTAACGTATTCTTTAATATCCTCTTTGCTGTCTTGGCGTTCCTCTGCTTTATGCCCATTATCTTTGTCTTTATTATTTCCATCACAGACAATGATGTGATCAAGCAGCAGGGCTATCAGTTCTTCGTCACGGCGGAGACCTTCTCCGGCGCGGCGTATGAATACCTCTGGAGCCAGCGCGCCACCATTCTTCAGTCTCTGTGGGTCTCCGTCTACGTCACGGTCCTGGGCACCGTCCTGGGCGTGCTGCTGACCACCTTGATGGGCTATGTCCTCTCCCGCCGGGAGCATAAGCTCAACAACTTCCTGTCGATCCTGGTGTTTATCCCCATGGTCTTCGGCGGCGGCATGGCGGCCACGTATGTGGTCACGACCCAGTTCCTTCACTTGGGCGACACCATGTGGGTGCTGATCCTGCCCCTGGCGGTCTCCAGCTTCAACGTCACCATCTCCCGCACGTTCTTCCGCACCACGATCCCGGACTCCATCATTGAGTCGGCGCGCATCGACGGCGCCTCCCAGTGGACCATCTTCGCCAGGATCGTGCTGCCGGTCTCCAAGCCGGTGCTGGCTACCATCGGCCTCTTCCTGGCCTTCGGCTACTGGAACGACTGGTTCCAGGCCAAGCTGTACATCAGCAGCGACCATCTGCGGTCCCTGCAGTCCATGCTGAACCAGATGCAAAGCAGTATGGACTACCTCACCAAGAACCCGACCGCGCTTTTGGGCGACAGCGCCGCGCTGCGCAACGCCATGCCTGCCGAGTCCGCCCGCATGGCCATCGCCTTTATCGTCGCCGTGCCCATCGCCTGCATTTACCCCTTCTTCCAGAAGTACTTTATTTCCGGTCTGACCGTCGGCGCCGTCAAGGGCTGATTTCGGACCAGGCGAACCCAATTGTCGCGGCGGCCATCCCGCCGTTGCAATAACAAAACCAAATAGGAGGATACAAAATGAAAAAACTGATTGCCTTGCTGCTGGCCGCGCTGATGATCTTCGGCGTGCTGGCGGGCTGCGCCAGCGAAACGGCGCCGAGCGGCGACACCGCCGCTGACAGCAGCGATACCGCAGATACCACCACCGATACCGCCACCGAGAATCCGCCTACCACTACCGAGGACGGCATCCCTGTCATCACCTGGTACCAGGTGGGCGCCGGCCAGCCCAAGGATATCGAGGCTTGGAACGAGATCGTCAACCCCTACCTGGAGGAGAAGATCGGCGTCCACCTCAACCTGCAGGTCGTCGGCTGGGGCGACTGGGGCGACCGGCGCACCATGCTGGTGCAGACCAATGAGGACTACGATATCGTCTTCACCGACATGAGCACCTATATCAACAACATCCAGATGGGCGCTTTTGCCGATCTGACCGAGCTGATCAAGGACACCCCCGGCATCACCGACCTGATTCCCGAGGAGTACCTGAAGGCCTGCACGGTCGACGGCAAGCTCTACGGCATCCCCGCCTACAAGGATTCCTCCATGACCAACTTCTTTGTCTGGACCAAGGCGGAAGTGGACGAGTACTACCCCGACTACGCCGAGGACCACACCCTGGCCGACATTGACGCCGGCCTCCGGGCGGTCAAGGAAGGCACCGGCGTCACCCCGCTGATGCTCAACAAAGACGGCATCTCCTGCATCGTCGGCAATATGTACGACAACTTCGGCACCGGCCTGCCGGCCATCGGCGTCAGCTACTTCGACGGCAGCAACAAGATCGTCCCCGTCTTTGAGCAGGAGGACGTCCTGGAGCAGCTGCGCCTGCTGCACACCTGGTACAACGACGGCCTCATCAACTCCGACGCCAACACCCTCGACAGCTTCCAGGGCTATTGCTCTCTGGGCGTGAGCCAGGGCTGGCCCGGCGCCAGCGTGGGCTGGGGCACCGGCCGCGGCGCGGAAGTCGTGGTTTCCCAGTTCGGCAAGACCGTTCTCTCCAACGACACCGTGCAGGGTTCCATGGCCTGCATCAACAACTCCTCCCCCAACAAGGAAGCCGCTATGAAGCTGCTGGAGCTGGTCAACACAGATACCAAGTTCCGCGACATGCTGGCTTACGGCATTGAGGGCGTCCACTTCGAGTACGTCGAAGAAGACGGCATCCAGAAGGTCAAGCGCCTCAACCAGGACTGGACCGCTGCCTCCTACACGCAGGGCAGCACCATGGTCATGAGCCCCGAAGCCGGCACGGTTGGCGACCAGAGAGAAGAGATCAAGGCGCAGAATGAGAACGCCGTGGCCTCTCCCGCCCTGGGCTTCTACTTCGACACCACCAACGTGAAGGACCAGCTGGCCGCCTGCACCGCCACCTGGATGACCTACAAGGGCCTCATCATGACCGGCGCCGGTGATCCCGACCAGATCATCCCCGAGATGATGGATTCCCTCCGTGCCGACGGCTTTGACGATATCCTGGCCGAGGCACAGGCTCAGTTCGACGCCTACCTCGCCGGCTGAGTTAAAAAAACTACATCGTGGGGGCCAACCTCTGGCCCCCACTTTTTTGGATGACGGCCCGCAGCAGGCAGCGCCGCTGTCTGCCGAACAGTCGGACGTGGGCAGGGGCTTCTCACGATCTGGTTTCCGTGTGGAAAAACCAGCATACAGTGTTTCGTTTTAGCTATTCACAAGGAAGATTTTCTGATGTATGATAAGCGAACCATATTGCATTAGAGAATCTGTCCTGTGAACAGACTCGCCGCTTTCAAGACGAAATTGTGAGGTAATGTTTATGTACTTTATCGATCAACGCATCCAGGTTATCTGCAACCAGCTCCAGATGCTCCGGTTCCGGGACAGCCGTTCGCTGCCTGACTGGGAGTATAAGCCCGGCCAATTTTTCCGCCCGGAGGAAGCTGATGCCGCCCAGCCGGACTGGGCGCCCTTTGACTGCCAGCATATGCACTGGTACGCCGCCTATGCCGGCACCGACCAGTTTGAAGGCAAGTTCCAGGGCCAGCACTCGGACTTCCACGGCATCCCCGGCAGCCACTATTGGTTCCGCGGCCGCATCACCATCCCCCAGGACATGGACGGAAAGTCCGTCTGGCTGAAAATCCGCACCCAGATCGAGGAGTGGGACGACGGCAAGAACCCCCAGTTCCTGGTCTTCGTCAATCATGAGGTCGTCCAGGGCGCCGACATGAACCACCGCGAGGTGCTGCTGCGCCGCTGCGCCGTGGGCGGTGAGACCATGGACATCGACATCCAGGCCTACACCGGCACCCTGCACCGGGAGTTCTCCTTCCTGGTGGACCTCTACGTGCTGGACGAGGCCCTCAATCGCCTGTACTACGACCTCCAGGTGCCGCTGTGGGCCTTCCCCCGGCTGGGGCAGGACAGCAAGACCCGCCTGGACATCCAGACCGTCTTAAACGACACCATCAACCTCCTGGATATGCGCGTACCCTACTCTGTGGACTTCTACGCCTCGGTGGAGCAGGCGCAGGCGTACATTACCGAGAACCTCTATGAGAAAATGGGCGGCTGGGACGAGGTGGTGGCCACCTGCATCGGCCACACCCACATTGACGTGGCCTGGTGGTGGACCGTGGCCCAGACCCGGGAGAAGGTGGTCCGCTCCTTTGCCACGGTGCTGAAGCTGATGGAGGAGTTTCCCGGCTACAAGTTCATGTCCAGCCAGCCGGTCCTCTACTACTTCCTCAAGCAGCGCTACCCGGAACTCTACGAAAAGATTCGCCAGCGCATCGCCGAGGGCCGCTGGGAGACTGAGGGCGGTATGTGGCTGGAGGCCGACTGCAACCTGACCTCCGGCGAATCCCTGGTGCGCCAGTTCCTCCACGGCAAGCGCTTCTTCCGGGAGGAGTTCGGCCGGGACAACAAGATTCTCTGGCTGCCCGACGTGTTCGGCTATTCCGGCGCCCTGCCGCAGATCATGAAGAAGTCCGGTGTGGACTACTTTATGACCACCAAGCTGGCCTGGAACCAGATCAACCGCATTCCCAACGACACCTTCATCTGGCGCGGCATCGACGGCAGCGAGGTGCTGACCCACCTGATCACCACCGTGGGCATCGGCCAGAACCCCAAGGAGAGCTTCTTCACCACCTATAACGGCACCCTCCATCCCGACGCCATCATGGGCGGCTGGGAGCGCTATCAGGATAAGGAGATCAACAACGACATTTTGATCTCTTACGGCTACGGCGACGGCGGCGGCGGCCCCACCCGGGAGATGCTGGAGACGTCGGTGCGCATGGAGCGGGGTATTCGCGGCATTCCCAAGGTCCGGCAGGAAACTGCCCGCGTGTACTTTGACGAGCTAAATCAGCGGGTCAAGGACAACCGCCGTCTGGAGACCTGGGAGGGCGAGTTCTACTTCGAGTACCACCGCGGCACCTATACCTCCATGGCCCGGAACAAGAAGGGCAACCGCAAGAGCGAGCTGATGATGATGGACCTGGAGCTGCTGGGCGTCCTGGCCGGCGACTATCCGCTGGAGGAGGACACCCGGCTGTGGCGGGATATCATCCTGCTCAACCAGTTCCATGACATTCTCCCCGGCAGCTCTATTGCGGAGGTCTACGACGTCACCAAGGCCGAGTATGACCAGCTGGCCCAGGAGGTCGGCGGCATGATCCGGTCGCGACTCGATAAGCTGGCCGGCGCGGGCGAAGGCGTCACTGTGTTCAACACCCTGGGCTTTGTCCGGGACGATGTGGTGCGCCTGGGTGACCTGCGCGCCACCGCCCTCCGGGATGAGACCGGCGCCCTCTACCCGATTCAGCAGACCCCTGACGGCGCCGTGGCGTATCTCAAGAACCTCCCCTCCAAGGGCTACAAGACGCTGGCCCTCGCGGAGGCTGGCGCTGCGAGCCCCTTCGTCCACAGCGATGCCTACCATCTGGAGACGCCATTCTACACCGTCACGCTGGACGAGCAGGGCAGAATCGTCTCCCTCTTCGACAAGGAATTTGACCGGGAGCTGGTGCAGCCCGGCATGAAGGCCAACCAGCTGCGGGTCTATGAGGACAAGCCCATCTACTACGACAACTGGGACATCGATATGTTCTACACGGAGAAGTCCTGGCCGGTGGACGAGCTGCTGGAGATGGAGTGGGTGGCCGACGGCCCGGTCTGCACGACGCTGGCCCTGACTTACCGGTGCAGCCTCAGCACTGTCTGGCAGAAGATTCACTTCTACGCCGACACCCGCCGCATCGACTTCGAGAGCAAGGTGGACTGGAAGCTCCACCAGCATCTGCTCAAGGCGGAGTTCCCCGTGGACATCCACTCTGACGAGGCCACCTTTGAAATCCAGTTCGGCAACGTCACCCGGAAGGTCCACACCAACACCTCCTGGGACAAGGCACGCTTTGAGAGCTGTGCCCAGAAGTGGATGGACTTCTCCGAGGGCCACTACGGCGTCAGCCTCCTCAACGACTGCAAGTACGGCCACAGCGTCAAGAACGGCGTCATCGGCCTGACCCTCATCAAGAGCGGCGTGGAGCCGAACCCCAACGCTGACGTGGAGGTGCATACCTTTACCTATGCCCTCTATCCCCACGGCGAGACCTGGAAAGAAGCGGGCACGGTGCAGGAGAGCTACAAGCTCAACCAGCCCGCCTATGTGGTGGCTGCCGGCCAGCCCGGCAAGGCTGCGAGCTACGCCGCGGTGGACCAGAAGAACGTGATTCTGGAAACGGTGAAAGAAGCCGAGAACGGCAACGGAACGGTACTGCGGCTCTACGAGTGCGAGAATGCCCGCACCAAGACCGTGCTGACGGTGCCCGCAGGCGTCACCCACGCCTACAGCACCAACCTCCTGGAGGAAATCGAGGAGGAGCTGCCGGTGGAGAACGGCCAGGTGGCCTTCACCATCAAGCCCTACGAGATCAAGACCATTCTGCTGCGATAAATCGTAAAGCGGGCGGGCATCAGCCCGCCCGCAGCTTTGCATGGCGCGCCTGGGGCATCCACAGAAGAATGCGTGGAGTTCCGCGTGTGCGCTGTTTCCCTGCCGACAGATAAGGAGGAGCCGATGGAGCGATACAAAGACAGCAGCCTTACCCCGGAGACCCGCGCCCGGGATTTGCTGGGCCGCATGACGCTGCGGGAGAAGGTGGGCCAGCTGACGCAGCGGCTTTACGGCTTTGCCTGCTACCGCCGGGTGGGCGACCAGATCGAGCTGACGGCGGAATTTCAGGAGGAGGTGGCCCGCTACGGCGGCCTGGGCACGCTATATGGCCTCCACCGGGCTGACCCCTGGTCCGGGCGGGACTATGAAAGCGGACTCACGGACCTCCTGGCGGTCCGGGCCCGCAACCAGGTGCAGCGCTATGTGCTGGAGCATTCCAGGCTGGGCATCCCGGTCCTCCTCAGCAGCGAGAGCCCCCACGGCCATCAGGCGCTGGACGGCTATCTGCTGCCGGTCAACCTGGCCTGCGGCTGCAGCTTTGCGCCGGAGCTGCTGGAAGAGGCGGCTGCCGTCTGCGGCCGGCAATTGCAAGCCATGGGCATTGACTTGGCGTTGGTGTCAGCACTGGATGTGCTGCGAGACCCACGGTGGGGCCGCAGTGAGGAGTGCTTCGGCGAGGACCCCTATCTGGCGTCGCAGATGGCCGCCGCCGTGGTGCGCGGCTACCAGAGCCAGGGCGTGGACGTGGTGGCCAAGCACCTGTGCGCCCAGGGCGAGACCACCGGCGGCGTCAACGCCAGCGCCGCCCGCATCGGGCCGCGGGAGCTGCGGGAGATCCATCTGCCGCCGGTCAAGGCCTGCGTCGAGGCCGGCGCCGCCGCCTTTATGGCTGCCTACAATGAGATCGACGGCGTCTACTGCCACGCCAACCACTGGCTGCTGACGGATCTCCTCCGGGGTGAGTACGGCTTCACAGGCTTCGTCATGTCCGACGGCGTGGCCATTGACCAGCTGGACGCCGTGACCGGGGACAGGACGGCCTCCGGCGCTTTGGCGCTGAACGCCGGCGTGGACATGGGCCTCTGGGACACGGGCTTCCAACAGCTGGAGGAGGCCGTGGACCGGGGACTGGTGGAGGAGCGGCGCATCGACGAGGCTGTGGAGCGCATCCTCACCGTAAAATTCCGCCGCGGCCTCTTTGAGGAGCCCTGTGTTCCCGAGACCACGGCCTATCAGCAGTTTACACCCCGGGCCTACCCCCAGGTGGAGCGCTTGGCGGAGCGGAGCCTGGTGCTGCTGAAAAATGAGAATGGCCTGCTGCCGCTCTCCGTCACCGCACCGCGGCGGTTGGGGCTGGTAGGGCCCAATGCCGACGCTCTCTATCACCAGCTGGGGGACTATACGCCCCCGGTGCGGCCCGAGTCCGGCACCACCGTCAAGCAGGGCCTGGAGCGGCTGCTGGAGGCAGTCCAAGGCGCTGTCCAGCTGATATATCACCCCGGCTGCCCAATGTTTGCCCAGGACTCGGCCATGCTGGCCCAGGCCATGGATGCGCTGGCGGACTGCGACGTGGTGATCGCAGTGGTGGGCGGCAGCTCCAGCCGGTTTGCCGGCGCGGGAGAGTTCGACGCCAACGGCGCGCTGAAGCGCCAGGACGAGATCACCATGGACTGCGGGGAAAACGTGGACGACTGCTGCCTGCGGCTGCCCGGCGGACAGCTGGAGCTGCTGCGGGCGCTGAAGGCCGCCGGCAAGCGGGTGGTGACGGTGCTGATCGGCGGACGTCCCTATGAGATGGCGGAGATCGACGCCTGGAGTGACGCCCTGCTCTGCTGCTTCTACCCCGGCCTCACCGGCGGCGAGGCGATTGCCCGGCTGCTCTTTGGTCTGGCAGAGCCGGCGGGACGGCTGAGCGTGTCCCTGCCGGACCATGTGGGGCAGCTGCCGGTCTACTATAACGCCAAGGATTCCTACCGCCCCGGCGCTTACTACAACGCCGGACGCCCCCGCTACGGCTTCGGCGCCGGCCTGAGCTATACGTCCTTCGCCTATACGCTGCTGACGCCGCCGACGCCGGAGAAGCCGGAAGTGACCTTCCAGGTGCGCAACACCGGCGGCCGCCCCGGCTGGGCGGTGCCGCAGCTCTATCTCCACCGGACCCAGGGGGCTGTCACCAGCCGGGTCCGCCAGCTGTGCGGCTTTGACGCGTGCCGCCTGGCGCCCGGCGAGACCAAGACCGTCACCCTGCCCATCCCCCCGGAGAGCCTGCTGCAGTGGGACGCCGCCATGGCCCAGCGGCTGCTGCCGGGCCGGATTCAGTGGTTCCTGGGCGACCAGGGCGAGACCTGCCTGGAGGGAGCCTTCGTACTGCCGTGAAAGGGAGGGGCCCGTCAGAGGCTGCCTGAGAAGTCGCCTCGAAATTGCAAAATGCCTGTCCCCCGCAGGGCGGGAGACAGGCATTTTGTATCTTGGAATGTCAGGCATCCTCGGATTCTTCAATTTTGCGGAACACCGGCACCAGCAGTACGCTGCTCACATAGCTGCTGAACCCAAAGCCCAAAAACAGCCAAAAGATCAGGGTGCGGAAAAAGATCGGGAAGGAGATATAGGCCAGCACCAGCGGCAGGGCGATGAGGGCCACCATCACCAGCGTCCGCGGCAGCTTGACTACGGCCAGCACGGTGGCGTTGATGAAGTGCTGCTTCAGGGAGTTTTCATACCGCACGATCAGCGGAAAGACGTAGGCGGCGATGGCCACCATCAGCGCCATGATAAAGTAGAGAATCCACCGGAAAACCTGCTCGATCACGCCGACGCAGTAAAAGGACACCAGCAGCTGGTTGCAGATCATGCCCAGGAAGAAGACCAGGATGATGAGCCACGCGGCGGTGGCCTGGCGGAAGTTCTCCTTGAAGGCGCCGAAGAAGGACTTCAGCAGACTGGGGGATTCGTCCATGGCGATTTCCTGCGTCACCTTATTGAGGCCGGTGAGGGCGGCGCCGATGGTGATGATCGGCAGGGAGCAGATGAGAAACAGGAAGTTGGCCAGGATCATGTCCCCCACCCGGGCGAGGAACTGGATAAAGGGGTTGTCCAGGCTAAAGAGATTTTTCATGGCTACCTCCTAGAGCGGAGACGCTACCGTCCGGCGCGTGGGTGGGGGTGTTGTTGCGCAGCGCGCTGGGGGATACGCCGAAATACGTTTTGAAGTGGGTGTAGAAGTTGTTGAGGTGGACGTATCCCACCATATTGGCAATGACGGAGATTTTCTCCTGGGTGCTGACGATGAGCTTCCGGGCCTCCAGCATCCGATAGGACATCAAATACTCGGAAAACTTGAGGCCGGTGTCCTTTATAAAGACCCTGCCGATGTACTTGGCGCTCATATTGAGTTCCGCCGCGATGGCGGTCAAGGTCTGCGGCGCGCGGAAGTTGCTGCGCACCAAAAGGATGATTTTGTTGGTGATTTTGGAGAGATCCGTGTATTCCACGCCCAGCACCGGGTCCAGCCGCTTTTTGGCCTCGCCGATTTCCGGCTGGGTGCCGTCCAGATGGTGTGCCAGGGTGCGCGCCAGGAAGTGCTGCATTTCCTCTGCGTGCAGGGGATAGAGCAAATAATCCTGGACGCCGCAGCGCATGGAGGCCCGAATCAACTCCGGGTCATTTTCCTCCGCGAGGATACAGAAGATCGTACTCAGACCGATGGAGCGCATATGCGCTGCCAGCTCGTAGCCCTCGTATTTGCCCAAATGCAGGGAGACCAGGGCGATGTGGGGCGTCAGGTCCATGGCCTTGTCCACGGCTTCTACGTAGGAGCCAGCCGTAATGATGGAAGAGATCCCATAATTCGACCAGTCCAGCAGCATTTTTGCCTCTTCCAGGCGATCCGCATTTTCGTCTACCATGAGTAGCCGATACATAACAGATGTTCACCCTTTCGTGTCAGTTGCGGCGTTATGCTCCCGGCTGGGAGAGTAACGGCAAAAAATCAGCGAATGTCATAGACGGATTTGATCGATAGGTCCCTCGCCAATTCCGCCGCTGTTCGTTGGGTTTTTGCCGTTACCAGATAGGGCGCTCCATTGGTGATGCTGAAGAAATTGTCAGAAAGGACGCAGTCGAACTCCTGGAAATCCAGGAACACACCTTTGGCGAAGACGTCGGACTGAACGGAGATCTCCACGCCCTCCGCCGTGTCGGCAAAAGAGAGGCTGAAGACCGGCTTTTGCCAGGAGAAATGCTTGGCGGGAACCAGCAGTTCTGTCTGACGCAGCAGGAAGTGTCCGGCTTCATCGTAAAGGTCAGCATAGAAATAGGCTTCGTATGGATCGGGGCAGTCCGCCTGGCACTGGCAGACGTCGGCGGCGCTGAGGGCATCCACCTCCACGTCCCGGCGAAGCTCCCGGATCACGGTGAAATCACCGCGGCACAGCGCCAGATGGACGCTGCCTCGGAAGGGCTCCCTGGTTTCGTTGGAGATGTTCACCACCAGTTTTCCCCGCTCCAGGAACAGACCCATGGATACGGGCGCATAGAACTTCCGCGCCGCGTAGTGCAGGGCTTTGTAGCGGCCGAAGCTGTCCACGCTGGACCAGGAGGCCACGGGCCAGCAGTCGTTGAACTGCCAGTAGATCGAGCCCATGCAGTAGCCCCGCTGGCGGCGGAAATGCTCCACGCCGTACTGAATGGCGTCGGCCTGGAGCAGCTGAGAGGCGTAGACCAGGTTTTCAAAGGCGGCGGGGTAGAGGTAGTTGTCGGAGAGATACCGGAGGATCTTGCCGTTGCCGCCCTTGCACTTTTGATGGTTCTCCATCACCCGGGAGAAGCAGTTCATGTCCTCCTCCCGGCAGAAGGTGCGAATGGTCTTCATGGAGGGGAAGCTCTCAAAGCCGTACTCGGAGCAGAAGCGGAAGTTCTTCTGCCGGTAGGCGGTGAAGGGCACGCCGCCGTGCCAGACCTCCCAGTAGTGGGTGTCGCCCTTGGCGGGGTTGTCCGGATCGTCGAAGCCGCCGCCGGAGGAGGGGCTGGAGGGCCAGTAGAAGGTGTCCGGCGCGTAGCGCTCACACAGCTCCGGCAGCAGGTGGCCGTAGAGCCGGGTGTAGTCGTCCCGCACCAGCTGGTTGTCCCGGGCGCCCCAGTTGAGGACGCCGCTCTCCATTTCGTTGTTGCCGCAGAGCAGCCCCAGAGAGGCGTGGTGGTGCAGCCGCTTGAGATTGCAGGTGGCCTCCTCGGTGAACTCCCGGGCCATCTCTTCGGTCAGGTAGATGTTGGCGCAGGCTACCATGAAGTCCTGCCAGACCAGGATGCCGTATTGGTCGCAGTAGTCGAAGAAGCAGCTGTCAGGGTAGTAACCGCCGCCCCAGATGCGCAGAGTGTTGAAATTGGCGTCCACCGCCTGGCGCACCAGGGTTTCCCACCGCGCCGGCGTTACCCGGCTGAGGAGGTTGTCCATGGGGATCATGTTGGCGCCCATGGAGAAGATCTTCACGCCGTTGAGGACAAAGCAGAACTCGCTGCCCTTTTTGTCCTCGTCCGGCTGCGTGCTGACGGTGAGGGTCCGGAGACCCAGCTGCTTGTGGCAGCGGTCGATCACCTGGCCGCCGTGGACCAGCTCAATCTCGAGGTCGTAGAGAGGCTGGTCGCCGTAACCGCGCACCCACCAAAGCCGGGGGTTGTTCACGGAAATCACGCCGTGGCCGTCCTTCAAAAGAACTCGCTGACCGTCCAGGGTGGCGTAAATTTCGCCGCCGGCACCGTGACGGGTGGTGACGGTCAGCTCCACAGAGACGGCGCCGCTGCGATGGTGCTGCCGAACGGCCACGTCCTCCAGCTGATCCACGTCATAGGCAACCAGCTCCACGGGACGGAAGATGCCCATGTCGGGCAGCGTCGGACCCCAGTCCCAGCCGGACTGATACAGAGCCTTGCGCAGATGGGCCGCGCCGGGGATGGTGTCGCCGTCGTTCATGTAGAGGTAGTGCTTGTGCTGTGCCGCGGCAAAATACTGCCGGGGGGACTGGAACTCCAGCCGCAGGCGGTTTTCGCCCCGGTGCAGCAGGGCCTTCACGCTGTAGCGGTAGACCCGGTGCATATTCTTAACTTTGGCCAGCAGCGTGCCGTTGAGATAGATGTGGCAGAGGGTGTCCAGGCCGTGGAAGACCAGGTCGATGTGGTCTCGGGCCAGGAGCGCCGCATCCGCGTCGATCACGGCGGTAAAGGCGCAGTCCTGCTCGGCCAGGTATTGCAGCTCCCGCTCATTGAGCCCATAGAAGGGGTCGGGAATCTTTTTGTGATCGTACAGGACGCTGTACATCGTGCAGGGGGCCTGGCAAGGGAGGGGCTCATAGCCCTCGTATTCCATGACCCAGTTTTGGACGTTCATCGGTCAGACTCCTCTCCCGTCGGCTGATGGATGGCGATGGACCACCGGTTTTGATAGGTGGCGCCGGGGGCCAGGGAAATCAAGTCCGCCTGCTCTTCCAGCACTGCAATCTTGTCCTGGGAAGAGGGCAAGGAGCACCAGGGCTCCAGGCAGACGTAGGGCGCGTCGGTTTTGGGCATATGCCAGATGCCGAGATACGGCATCTGGGGGAAGGCGACGGTGACGGCATGGCTGTCGCCGGGGGTTTCCAGCGTTACCTGGCGGCACACATCCCGCAGCACCACGGCGTCGTCGTCGAATAGGTCGTGGCGCAGCGGCAAAAACCGGCCTTCCTCCAGGGGATAGTCCGTATCGGCGCCGCTCAGGAAGCACGCGGCAGTGAAGCCCACCCGCTGGGGCTGGCAGGGCTCGGCAAAACGCAGACGATAGTCGGAGAAGGACTTGCCGGGAACCAGCGGCACATTAAATCCCGGGTGGCCGCCCAGACCGAAGTACATGGGCTTTTCGTCCCGGTTTTCCACTTCGAACACCACCTCCAACGTGGAGCCGTTGAGGAGATAGTGGATGCGGAAGCGGAAATCCCGGGGATACTGGGCCAGCGTATCCTGGTCAGCCTCCAGCTCCAGCACCAGGGCGTCGTCCCGCTGCTCCGCCGGACGGAAGCGGCGGTAGGGGGCGATGCCATGGATGGCCATTTGGTGAAGCCGGCCGTCCAGGTAGTAGCTGCCCTGGGTCAGCCGCGCCACATAGGGGAAAATATTCAAGGCCCGGTCAGGCCAGTAAGCCGGGTCGCCCTGCCAGAGGTATTCCGTGCCGTCGCGGCCCTGAATCGACTGAAGCTGGGCGCCGTCCTCGGCGACGGCTACCGTCAGGAAGTCATTCTTTATGGTGTGAACCATTATGCATCCATCCTTTTCAGCACTTCGGCATAGGTGGGTACGCTGGAGATGCCGCCGCTGCGGGTGGTGGAGATGCCGGCGCTGGTGCAGGCAAAGCGTACCACGTCCGTTAGCTCCGCTTCGGTCAGCGTCTGAGGGGCTTTGGAGAGGGAGAGCAGCTTCCACAGGGCGCTGCCGCCGAAGATGTCGCCGGCGCCGGTGGTGTCGATCACCTGGATGCCGGAGAGGCTGGGCACATGGCCGTGGGCCACGGCATTTCGGAAGTAGCAGCCCTGGGCGCCGCAGGTGACGAACACCAGCTTGACGCCGAAGGTATCGAGAATATGGCGGGCGCCCTCTTCCACGCCCAGGCCAAACAGGAACTCCACTTCTTCGTCGCTGATCTTTACCACGTCGGCCTGGGAGAGTCCCCAGATCAGCTGATCCTTGGCCTCCTCCAGGTCGCGCCAGAGGGGCTTGCGGAGGTTGGGGTCGTAGCTGATGAGCTTGCCCCGCTCTTTGGCGTAGGCCACAGCCTGATAGGTAGCGGAGCGGGCGGGTTCGTCGGTCAGGGAAAGCGTGCCGAAGTGGAACACCTGGGCCGCGTCGATCAGAGAGAGATTCAGCTCTCCAAAGGTCAGGCAGGTATCGGCGCCGGGCTTGCGGGAAAAGGAGAAGGCGCGGTCGCCGTTTTCGTCAAAGGTGACAAAGGCCAGGGTGGTGAACACGTCGTCGGCGGCGACGATGCCGCTGGTGTCGATGCCGCTCTTTTCCAGGGTATGCGTCAGCATCTTGCCGAAAGCGTCGGTACCGACTTTTCCCAGCAGGGCGGTTTTGGCGCCGAACTTGGTCAGAGCGGCCAGGAAGTTAGCCGGCGCGCCGCCGGGATGGGCTGCCATGGTGGGATAGCCGTCGCGGTCCGTCTCCAGGCAGGCAAAATCAATGAGCAGCTCGCCCAGTGCTACAACATCCAATTTCATATCATGCATCGCGCATTCCTCACTTTGCCGCGGGATATTCATTGCAGAGCAGCCGATAAGGCGCTTCGTCTTCCTCGATCTTGGGGAACCGGCCCACAGGGGGATTGAAACGGTTGTCGGTGTTGTCGTCATTGCACTGGCTGACCTCGCCCAGCAGCACCGGACCGGTGCCGGGCTCCACGGAAAAATCGTGGTAGAGGTACTGCTGGACGTGGATGCTCTCGCCGGGAGTCAGACGGATCTGGGTGCCGGCGGGCACGGTGTAGGTACGGCCGTCGGTATGGACGGTGACATCGGACTGATAGTCGATTTCTTCGTTGGGCAGGCTGTTATACACCCGGATCAGCACGTTGCCGCCGCCGCGGTTGATGATGTCTTCCGTTTTGAACCAGTGGAAGTGGTTGGGGGCGTACTGGCCTTCCTTCAGGTAGAGCAGCTTTTCTGCGTAGACCTTGGGATATTTGTCGGGCATGGAGCGGTTGCCGTTGCGGATCGTGATGAGGGAGAAGCCGAATTTGTCAAAATCACCCATGCCATAGTCGGTGATGTCCCAGCCCAGCATACACTCGCGGACTTCGTCGTATTCATGGCCGATGGTCTGCCACTGCTCAGGGGTGAAGTGGCAGAAGGGGGGCAGATAGCAGCAATACTTTTGGCACATGGCCTCCAGTTCCTTCAGAGCCTGGTTGATTTGGGAACGTTTCATGGCGAGAACTCCTTTCGACAAATTGAATTGTATTATTATATGGAATTTCGTGATTTTATTATGCAGGAAAAATGGAAGCGATACAAGCGATAATATTTCGGAAAAATATTGCAATATTGCGAATTGTCCAATATACTGTAAGCAGAACGGAGGAAAGCCGCGCCGCGTTTGACAATGGCGTTTTTACAAGGGGATTATGGAAGCCGAGAGGCCGGCTGCAAACGGTTACAGGACGCAATGAAACTGCGCTGATGGAGAGGTTTTACAAAAGAATCCGACGGGGGGAAACACAACTATGCAATGTGTCTACTATGGGGATCGTTTGCCCAATGGGTTTGAGGAGCGCGTTTTCTTTTCACCGCAAATGCCATATACCATCTGCATCAAGGAGTTCCAGATGGAAGACATTGTGCCGCTGCACTATGCCGACACGATCGAGCTGCTGCTTTGCGAAAATTTGTGTGGTGAAATTGTGATTGACAATCAGCGTTTTACCCTGGAGGGCGAGCAGCTGTATGTCATTCCGCCCTATACGCTCCACTCCAACAATATCCGACCAGGGGGCGGAACGATGCATGTGTTCAAAATCTGCTTCCAGGAGATGGACCGCTATTTCAATGTACAGAATTATCTGGCGCTGAAGGAGCTGTCCTTGAGCCAAGTTCAATTCCTCTGTCCGGCTTATGGGGAGGTCAAAGCCATTGTCCAGCGGCTGATCGCGCTGGACGGAGATCTGATGGCTTGCCTTCCTTTGATTATGGAGCTGTTCCTGGAGCTTTCGCGCCATATGAACCGCGGCCAGAGCGCCGCTTCGGCCTACGCCCGGTTCAAGACGTCCAGCCTGCAGGAGCTGATTCGTTGGACCAATGAGAATTACGACCGGAAAATCGCCATTGAAGAGGTGGCCAGAATGGCGGGATACAGCAAGTATCACTTTTGCAGCCGCTTCAAGGCAGAGACCGGTACGACATATATGAATTATCTCAATAGTGTGCGGGTTTCCCACGCCTGCCTGATGCTGCGCCACGGAGACTCCGTCCAGACGGTTTGCCGGAACTGCGGCTTTGAAAACACCTCGCATTTTATTCAGATCTTCAAGCGGATTCAGCATATGACGCCGCATCAGTATGCGATCCAGCAAAAAAAGCGCAATGTCTGACGGCGCCGCCCCGTGCCGAAACCTTATTTCAACCATACGGCACAGTATGCGCCCCGAAGCACAGCGGTTTTGGCGCGCGCACTGTGCTTCGCCGGCCGAAGCGCGAGGATGCTCCGCCCGGGCGGAAGCGTCACGGCTCCGACAGGAAGGACCGGATGGCTGCCTCGGCGGCCTCCACCTCCCGGCGGAAGTTTTGCGCCGAGAGCCGCAGCGCCCCGTGGCCCAGGATGATGACTTGCTCCAGACCGTCGGAGGTGGCGACCCGGACCCGGTGCTTTTTCCCCAGCTCGTGGGTCACGCGCTCGATGTACTGGTCCGCCGTCTCGGCCTCTTTCGTGTAGACCACCGAGAGCCCGCCCAGCTGCTCTACCGAGCCGGGGCTGCCTTTGACTTTGTAGGCGTCAAAGACCACGATCACCGGCTGTTGGCGAAAGCCCTGGAAGTTCCGCAGCCGGTCAATCAGCCGGCTGCGGGCGTCGTCCAGGCTTTTCTCCGCCAGGGCCTTCAGCTCGTCCCAGGCGAAGATGATGTTGTAGCCGTCCACCAGCAGGTATTCCGGCCCATCCGGCAGGCGGCTGGCCCGGTACGGCTTGGCCGGGGCCGCGGAGCGGCGGGTCCGCATGGCCTGGGCCTTGTCCCGGCGGACGGGGCCGTAGGTCCGCTCAAAAATCTCCAATAGCTCCTGGTCCGTGGCCATCATGGCGCAGTATTCGGCGGCCAGGTCCCGCAGGGGCGGCTCGGCCCGGGGCGGGGCCAGGACGCTGGGAAGGTGCATTTTCTCCGGCACCTCGCTCCACTTCACCAGGTAGCCGGCGCCGTGGCTGCAGAAGACGCTGTCGGGGCTGTTGTCCAGGTCGGCCTCCGGGTCGTAGCCGATGGCCTCCACCACCTGGGCCTGGTCGCGGCAGGGGGCATAACCGGAGAGCTGCAAGCTCAGCTGCCCCAGCCCTCGGGTGTAGGCTGTGATGGTCTGGGGGTAGTCTCCCAGGGCGGCTACCGGCACTTGCCCGGTGAGGACCGCCGTCTCGCCCACGGTCTCCGGCGGGTCGAAGGCGGCGCCCATCTGCTGGAGGTCCGTCATGGCCCGGCCTACATTCCCCTGGGGCAGCTCCAGGGTGAAGTCGTACCACGGCTCCAGCAAAATGCTCCTGGCTGTCATCAGTCCCTGGCGCACCGCCCGGTAGGTGGCCTGGCGGAAGTCGCCGCCCTCGGTGTGCTTCAGGTGGGCCTTGCCGGCGGCCAGGGTGATGGTCATGTCGGTGATGGGGGAGCCGGTGAGAACGCCCAGATGCTGCTTTTCCAGCAGGTGGGTGAGAATCAGCCGCTGCCAGTTCCGGTCCAGGTCATCCTCCCGGCAGGCCGTTTCGAACCGAAGGCCGCTGCCCCGGGGTGCCGGCTCCAGAATCAGATGGACCTCGGCGTAATGGCGCAGAGGCTCATAGTGGCCCACGCCCTCCACAGCTTCGGCGATGGTCTCCTTATAGAGAATGCCGCCCTGCACGAAGTCGGCCTCCAGACTGAAGCGGCTTTTCAATACATCGGAGAGAATCTCCCGCTGCACCGGCCCCATCAGCCGCACGAATATGGTGCGGCTGAGGCCGTCCCAGTCCACGTGGAGCTGGGGGTCCTCCTCCTCCAGCTGGCGGAAGACGGCCAGGGCCTTTACTGGGTCGCAGTCCTCCGGCAGAGCCACCCGGTAGCGCAGTACCGGCTCCAGCGCCGGAGCCAGGGATTGGGCCTCGCAGCCCAGACCCTCACCGGCCCGGGTGGCGGTGAGGCCCACGGCCGCTACCACATCGCCGGGGCGGGCTTCCTCCACCGCCTGGAACTTGGACCCAGAGTAGACCCGGAGCTGGGTGATCTTCTCGCCCTCCACCGTGTCCCGCACCCGCAGCGTGCCGCCGGTCAGCTTCATGTGGCTCAGGCGGACACCCTGGTCGTCTCGGGAGATCTTATAGACCAGGGCGCCGAAGTCGGGCTTCGCCGGCGCCGCCGGGGCCAGCCGGGTCAGCAGGGATAAAAAGGCCTCCACGCCGGTGAGCTTCAGCGCCGCGCCGAAGGCGCAGGGGAAGAGCTTCCCCTGGGCCACGGCTCGGGCCAGGGACACCTCGGAGACGGCGCCGGTTTCCAGATATTCCTCCAGCAGCGCCTCGCTGCCCAGGGCCATGGCCTCCGGGTCGGGGTTCTCCATGTCCACGATGCCGTCGCCCAGGGTTCTCCGCAGCTCCTCCAGCAGTTCCGCCCGGTCCGGGCAGGGGAGGTCCAGCTTGTTGACGAAGAGAAATGTGGGGATATTCCGTCGGCGCAGCAGCTTCCACAGGGTGCGAGTGTGGCTCTGTATACCTGCCGGGGCGCTGACGACCAGGATGGCGCAGTCCAGCACCGAGAGCGTCCGCTCCATCTCCGCGGAAAAGTCCACGTGGCCCGGCGTGTCCAGCAGCGTGGCGCGCAGCGCGTCGGTCTCCAGCACCGCCTGCTTGGAGAAAATTGTGATGCCCCGCTGGCGCTCCAGGGCGAAGGTGTCCAGGAAGGCGTCGCCGTGGTCCACCCGCCCTAAGTGCCGGATGGACCCGGCGCAGTAAAGCAGCGCCTCGGAGAGCGTGGTCTTTCCGGCGTCCACATGGGCCAGCAGACCGATGCACACCCGCTTTTTATCCGTTGGCTGAAGCTGTTGGCTCACAAAAGTGCCCCCTTGGGAATTTTTTGCTCCATTATATCACACCAGGGCCGCCGCGTCGAGGGACGGTTTCTCCCGATTGCGGCCTGAGCCGGAGAATTTCCTGGCTCAGGCGATTTTTTCCTTGACTTCTCCTAAAAAAACAACTATAATACTATGGCCTGTGTACAGGCTGAAGAATCCTTGCCACCGGCGCGACCGGTGGCCATACGTCCAAAAGGAGGTGCAACGAAATGGCAAAAGTTTCCGGCAAGTACGAGGTCCTCTACATCCTCGATCCCGCTCTGGGCGAGGAGGCGACTGCGGCTCTCGTGGAAAAATTCAAGGCACTCGTTGAGGGGAATGGTACCCTTACCAGCATTGACGAGTGGGGCAAGCGCCGCCTGGCCTACCCCATCAATGACCTGATGGAGGGCTACTACGTCCTGATGACCTTTGACGCCAAGCCCGAGTTCCCTGCGGAACTGGACCGCGTGTTCAAGATCACTGAAGGCGTGATGCGCTCTCTCATCACCGACGTGGAAGTGTAAGGAGGCAGCCATGCTCAACCACATCGTTCTCATGGGCCGTCTCACCCGGGACCCGGAGCTGCGCCGGACTGGCAGCGGCATTCCGGTGGCCTCTTTTTCCCTGGCGGTGGACCGAGACTTCGGCTCCAACCGGGAGACCGGCGAGAAGGAAACCGACTTCATCGATATCGTCGCCTGGCGCTCCACCGCGGAGTTCGTCTCCCGCTACTTCACCAAGGGCCGGATGGCCGTGGTCAGCGGGCGGCTGCAGATCCGCGCCTGGACCGACAAGGACGGCAACAAGCGCCGCTCCGCCGAGGTGGTGGCGGACAACATCTACTTCGGCGACAGCAAGCGCGACGGCGGCTTTGACCAGGGCGGCCAGGGCGGCTCCGGCTACGGCAGCCAGGGCGGCCACGGCGGTTCCGGTTACGGCCAGGGCGGCTACGGCGGCTTCAACCAGAGCTACAGTGCCCCGGCTCAGAGTGCGCCTTCCCAGGCTCCCAGCTCCGATTTCGCCATGCTGGAGGACGATGACTCCGAGCTTCCCTTCTGACCCTGCGGATTTTTTCACGAATACTTCGAGATAGGAGGATCCCAATGGCTAACGATAGAATGCGTCCCCGTAAGCGCAAGAAGGTTTGCGCCTACTGCGTGGACAAGGTCGAGCATATCGACTACAAGGATACCGCCAAGCTGCGTCGTTACCTGTCCGAGCGCGGCAAGATTCTGCCCCGCCGCACCACCGGTATCTGCGCCGCCCATCAGCGGCAGCTGACCGTCGCCATCAAGCGCGCCCGGCACATCGCCCTGCTGCCCTACGTGGCCGACTGATTTCAAAAAGCGATCCGCCCACGGCCAAGGCCGCGGGCGGATTTTTTATACTGCGGGCCATCGCGGTATCCCGTATATAAAGGAGATGCAGCGCTTATGCTGCATCTCCTGAGCGTGTCAAAAAACCTCCGGAAGCGGGAAATAAGCCTCGCAGAGTTTCGCCGCATCTCCGCGCCAAGAGCCGCCGCAAGCGGCGGTTGCGCTCCGAAACGCGCCTGCGGGCGCAGGCAGCGGCGAA
>DVHE01000033.1 GCA_018712245.1 Candidatus Avoscillospira avicola
AGACCGACGGGAAAATACCGCTACCTGACCTTCGAGGACAGGAAGAAGATCGAGGCGTGGCACCTGATCGGAGACCGGCCGGCCGACATCGCGGCCCGCCTCTCCGTCCACTACACCACGATCTACAAGGAGCTCCAGCGCGGCGCGACCGGCGAGCTGGACGAAAACCAGCGCGAGGGGTACAGCGCAGAGCTGGCCGAGAGGCGGCTCCGTGAGAGCTTCAAGCGCAGAGGTAAGAAAGCGGTCGCAACCCTCGCACAGTAGCCAAGAACACCCGGCGCCGCCGGGCCGAAGAAAGGAGATGCCCCCCCATGAAACAGACGAACACGACCCCGACGCTGAAGATGGACAAGCTGCGCGCCTGCGCTGCTTCCTGATCGCCGCCGGCGGCCGTGTTTTTTCGTTTTCAGGGAGGTGGATCCACACGAGAGAGCAAAACACCGAATACATCCTTTCACTCAGCTACGGCAAGGACAGCCTCGCCTGTCTCGGAGCGATCCAGCATTTAGGTTGGCCGCTCGACAGAATTGTCACCGCCGACGTGTGGGCGACTGACACCATCCCGGCAGAATATCCTCCCGTCGTGGCCTTCAAGGCTCACGTCGACGCCTACATCTTAGAGCACTATGGCATCGCGGTCGAGCACTACTGCGCCACGAGAGTCGACGGCGTCGAGAAGGAAAAGGTCACATACAACGACGGCTTTTACCACGTTCTTCAATCTGGCAACAACGCCGGGACGATAAAGGGCTTCCCCATGCAGAGGGGCCCGTGGTGCCAGAAGCTCAAGCTCGAAGCCCTAAAACAGGCCGAGAAAATGACCTACGAAAAGCTGTTTTACCACATCAGGGAAAGCGGAAACAGGAAAGGCGAGATTTGCGGCTTCCCCTTTATAGGCTATCTGGCCGACCTCGGCAACGAGTACAACACGGCCATCAATCAGCTCTCGGCGGCAACCGGGGCGACCGGCGACGAGCTGGACGCGCTCGGCGAAAGCGTCAAGAACATCTACGCCCAAGGGCTCGGCGATGACTTCGCCGACGTGGCTGACGGTCTGGCTGCAACGCAGCAGGCCAGCGACCTGACTGGCGAAGCTCTGGAGCGGGCAACCGCCGCCGGCTTCAACCTGCGGGACGTGTTTGACTACGATGTCAGCGAGAGCGCCCGGGCAGCGTCGGCCCTGATGAAAAACTTCGGCATCGACGCCGAGGAAGCCTACGGCTTGATCGCCGTGGGCGCGCAGAACGGCGCAGACAAAAACGGCGACCTGCTGGACACCCTGAACGAGTACAGCCCGCAGTTTGCGGCCCTCGGCCTCAGCGCCGACCAGTTCATCGGCACCCTCGTGGAGGGCGCTGACGCCGGCCTGTTCTCCATCGACAAGGTCGGCGACGCCGTCAAGGAGTTCAACATCAGAGCGAAGGACGGCAGCGACACGAGCCGGGAAGCCTTCGAGAGCCTCGGCCTCAACGCCGACAAAATGTTCGCAGCCTTCGCCGCAGGTGGAGACACCGCAGAGGCCGCGTTCTTCGACACTGTCGAGGCCCTCAACAGCATGGACGACCCCCTCGCCCGCAACGCGGCCGGCGTGGCCCTGTTCGGCACACAGTTCGAGGATCTGGAGGCCGGCGTGCTGCCGGTACTGGCGAGCATCGAGACCGCAGCCTACGACGGCGCGGCCGCTCTCCAGCAGATCAACGACGTGAAGTACAACGACCTCGGCAGCGCCTTCGAGGCGATCAAGAGGTCGGCCGAGGTCTCGCTGCTGCCGATGGCGTCCATGATCGCTAACACCCTGACGGCTCTGGCGCCGATCCTGCGGGAAACCTTCGAGGCCATCGCCCCCGTCATCACGGAAACGCTCAACGCTTGTATGCCGTTTGTGCAGCAATTCCTCATGGGAATGGGGCAGGCCCTCCAGACCGTGCTCCCCATGGTCTCGCAACTGGCCGCCGGGCTGCTTCCGCTGCTCTCGCAGCTGATCTCGGCCTTCCTGCCGCCGCTCCTCGAGCTGGCGCAGCAGCTACTCCCGCCGCTGATGCAGATCGTGCAGGCCATCCTCCCGCCCATCGTGAGCATCCTGACCTCGATCCTGCCAATGCTGACGCAGATCATCTCGACGATCCTGCCCGTCCTGACCAGCCTGATCTCGGCCCTGCTGCCTGTCATCACACCGCTGCTCGAGGTCGCGCTTCAGATCGTCAACAGCGTCATCATGCCCCTCGTGCCCCCTCTCATGCAGATCGTCGAGGCGCTGCTGCCGCCCCTGATGTCGCTGCTCAATGCCATCATGCCGATCCTGAGCCCCCTGCTGGGGCTGCTTCAGCCCATCGCGTCGGTGCTCGGCACCATCGCCAGCGTCATCGGCAAGATCGTGAGCTTCGGCGCAGGCGTCATCAACAGCATCGCCGGCCTGTTCGGCGGCGGCGGGGGCGGCGGGGCTTCCGGCTTCGCAACCGGCGGCTTCACGAGCGGCCCGTCCATCGCGGGCGAGGATCCGCGCTACCCGACCGAGGCCGTCATCAGCTTCAATCCTGCATATAGGGCGCAAAACCTGTCCTACTGGGCCCGCGCCGGCGAAATGCTCGGCGCTATGGACGAGGGCAGCTATGAGCCCATCAGCTCCGGCTCGGGCACGTCCGTGGTCTATGACCTGAGCGGTCTGTCCTTCAGCCCCACGATCAAGGTCGACGGAAACACCGACGAGGACGCCCTGATCCGAAAGCTGCGGGATCTGGAGCCGGAGTTCATCGACTTCATCCTCGAAGCACTCGCAAGAAGGGAGGGCGGCGCCTATGTCACAGCGGATAGTCGGCTATATTGATTACACCGCGCAGGGCGGCGACACCTTCGACAGCATCGCGCTGGCAGCCTATAACGAGGAGCGGATGGCGAGCACCATCATCGACGCCAACCGCGACCTCTGCGACGTGCTGATCTTCGAGGGCGGCGAGGCCGTGCGGATCCCCATCGTCGAGACTGTGGAGACGCCCGACACCCTGCCGCCGTGGAGGAGGTGAGCCTGCCCCGTGAAAATCATCTACGAGGGGACGGACATCTACCCCGAGATCAGCGTCCACCGCTGCTACCACGATATGTACGCAGACAAGCAGAGCGACGAGCTGCTGCTCAAGCTCAACGACACCCGGGAGCTGTGGGACAGGTGGAGCCCCAAGAAGGGCGACACCATCGCCGTCGAGGACGGCGCCGCCAAGACGGGCAAGATGTTCGTCGAGAGCGTCGTCCCCGAGTCCGGCCTCATAACCCTGCGGGCCTACTCGGCCCCGCAATCCACCAAGGACAAGAGGAGCAAGTCGTGGGAAAAGGTCAAGTTCCTGCAACTGATCCAAGAGATCGCCGGCCGGCACGGCCTCACGGTCGAGACCTACGGCATCACCGACCAGACCTACGACTACGTCGAGCAGAACAACCTCCCCGACTTCGCTTTTCTTCAGGCACGCTGCACCCTCGAGGGCGCGGCTTTTTTAGTCTATGACGGCAAGCTGGTCGTCTACGACGAGGCATACATGGAGGGCCAGCAGCCCGTCGACACCATCACCATCACGCCGGCCAACGACTTCGAGTACCGGGACGAGGGCGCCTACGCCTACGGCTCGGCCGAGGCCGTCAACGGCGGCCTGACCGGCACCTTCTCGGCGCCGGCCGGGGGCGACAAGGTGCTGCGCAAGATCCTCCCCTTCCGCATGACTGACCAAGCAGAGGCCGACCGCTTCGCCAAGGGCCTGCTCCGGGACGCCAACAAAGAGGCGACCGTCGCAACGCTCTGGACGGGGACGCTGCTGCGCGAGTACGCGGCGGGCTCCGTGGTGACGCTCTCCACCGAGGGTGTCGCCTCGTGGGACGGCACGGCCTTCGTGAGCCGGATCCGGCACGACTACGTCAAGACCCGGAGCAAGCTCTATCTGCGCAAGCCTCTGGAGGGATATTGACCATGCCAAACAGCAACACCCAAATGATCCAAAAGGGCAAGATCTCGAGCATCGAGGGCGAGCCCGACAGAAACGGCGACAAGACCACGGCCCGGGTGCTCCCGAGCACCGCCGACAGCCTCGTCACGAGGCCGCTGACGATCCCGTGGTATCTGCGCGGGGACATGGGAAACCTGAGCCCCGGCGTCGAAGTCGCCTACGCTATGTTCGAGGACGGCACCGGCCTGATCCTCTCCCGCATGGACGGGGAGTGGCCCGGCATCGTCCCCGGCGACATCACCATCAAGAAGGGCGCGCTCACCGTGCAGGACAAGGGCGTCAGCGTACCGTCGGCCGATGTCACGGCCAGCGGCATCAGCCTGACCAGTCACACCCACACCGCACCGCACGGAGAGACAACCGGCCCGCACTAAGGAAGGAGGCCAAGCATCATGTCCGTCATGGCATCGTGGAACGGCAAGACATGGGGCATCTCCCCCGAGCGGATCGCCGCCCTGAATGGCGTCTCGGCCAGCGTGGAGCTGGACACCGAGAACAGCGACGACAAGGCGGGATCCCCGGCCACCAAGACCAAGGCGCTCAAGCTCCAGAGCATGAGCTTCGACTTCGATCTCGGCGTCGCCGTGGGCTGCGATGTCCGCGGCGAGTACGAGTCGTGGACGGCGCTGGTGGGTCAGTACGCCCCCTTCTACCTCGGCGGCACGCGCTTCGGCCCGGCCAACCTTCAGCTCACTGGCGTGAGCCTCGGCGACACCACGGTCGACAACTTCGGCCGGATCCTCAAGGGCAAGATCACCATCAACCTGACCGAGTACGCCGAGGAGGCCAGCAGCAAGAAGGCGACCGCCGGCAGCTCCAACGGGGGCAGCTCGTCCCCGGCCGGAGTCTCCACCGGCGTCGGCCCGCGCCTGAGCGCCATCACCGTCGGCGCATCCAGCAGCGACAAAGCTGCAAAGAAACCCAACAACACCCAACTGACCTAAAGCGAGGTGATCCCATGAAAGCAAGCGGCAACGCAGCGCCCGAGACCTGCGTGCAAAACCTCCTAAAGACCATCCGCGGCGAGGTGCCATACGAGCGCATCAAGGGGATCGACCGCACCCTGATCGACAAGCCGAGCGGGACGGCTGCCAACGATCTGGCCGCCGACGTGGAGTTCGTCGTGGAAACCTACGAGCCCCGCGTGCGCCTGAGCTCGTCCGATCTGGTCGCTCTGGTCGCGCAGACCGGCGACTTCGAGCTGCGGGCCAGCATTGACAACAACACACTCTGAAGGAGGTGAACAGCATGAGCGACGAGACCAACACCTACGGCGACGACATCCACCTCACCACCACCGACGCGACGACCATCTACAACACCCTGATCGCTGCGCTCGAAAAGGGCGCCGGCGAGCCTCTGTACCCCGGCGACGAGCGCCGGATCTTCGGCGAGGGGCTCGTGGCCGTGTTCGTCGCCCTCTACAACAGCCTCGACGACACCGGGCGGCAGACCCTTCTCCGCTATGCGCGGGGCGAGGTGCTTGACGCTATCGGCGAGCGGCTGGATGTCCACCGGCTGGAAGGATCCCCGGCAAAGACGACCATGCGCTTCTCCGTGAGCACGCCGCAGCCCAACAACATCATCATCCCGAAGTGGACGAAGGTGACGCCGGACAGCGACCACTACTTTGCCACCGACGAGATCGCCGTCCTTCAGGCCGGCGCCTACTCTGTGGAGATCCCGACCTCGGCCGTCAGCAACGGCACCGAGTACAACGGGTATGCCCCGGGCACCATCACCACCCTCGTCGACCTGATCCCCTACATCGAGAGCGTCACCAACATCACGGCGACGGCCGGCGGCGACGACGGCGAGCCCTACACCGAGGAAGGCGACAACCGGCTGCGCGAGCGCATCCGGCTGGCGCCGGCGTCCCGGTCTACGGCCGGGCCGGAACAGGCTTACATCTACTGGGCCATGACGGCCGACAGCTCCATCATCGACGCCCGGGCCGTCAGCGAGACGGAAACCATCAGCCGCACGCTCACGGTCTACGACGGCCACGCCTTCATCGGCGGCGGCCGGCTGCTGCCGGACACCCTGATCGTCAAGGAACACGGGGAGAGCACGGCCGGAGTGGAGGACACCGACTACACTGTGGACTACACCGACGACCTGCTGACCATCGAGCTCAAGGGCGCCCTCGCGGACGCCACGAGCCTCGACATCACCATCACCCGCACCCTCGAGGGCTGCGTCAAGATCGTCCCCTTGCTGGAGGGCGGCGCCGTCCCTGACGAGAGCATCCTCGAGAAGGTGCTGGAGGCTTGCAACGCCTCGGACATCCGGCCGCTCACCGACGTGGTCACGGCCGTGGCGCCCGAGGTCATCACCTACGACATCGAGATCGTCTACTACACCACCCCCGAGACGGAGGCCGAGGTCGTCGCCAATGTGGAAGGCACCGGCGGCGCCATCGACCGCTACAACGAGTGGCAGGTGGGCGCGCTGGGCCGGGACATCAACCCCGACCAGCTCCGCAAGAGGATCCTCTGCCCGTCGTGGGGCGAAAACCTGACCGGCGCCTTCCGCGTGGACGTGACCAAGCCGGTCTACACACCCGTCAGCGACACACAGGTCGCCAAGTTCAGCGGGCACCTGACTGTCAGCCATAAGACAGAGAGCGAGGTGGTCTAAATGCGACTCAGCGAAGTCGAGATGATCAAGCTCCTGCCCTCGTGGATGGCACAGGACGGCGCCGACCGCGGGCTGGCCGCCGGCTGCGACACCCTATGTGCTGGCCTTCCGCGATCAGCAGACCGCCAGCGATGTCACGACCACCATCTTCACGGCCTGCATCGGCTACCTCGTGAGCTATGCGGCCAAATCGGCCACCGAGAAGATCAGCCGCAACCGGCACGGCCTCGACGCTGATGGCAACCCCATCAGCGGGGCCGGCGCCGGAGAGTACACCACCACAACCACATCAGACAAGGAGGCAAAAGGATGAACATGATCGACATCACCCCCATCGTCAACGCCGTCATCGCGCTGCTCGCCGCAGGCGTCAGCGTATTCCTGATCCCGTGGATCAAGAGTAAGACCACCGACGAGCAGCGCAAGGAGCTGCTCGAGTGGGTCAAGATCGGCGTCGCCGCAGCCGAGCAGCTCTATGAAGGGCAGGGCCGCGGCGAGGAAAAGAAGAAGTACGTCCTCGAGTTCCTCGCGTCCATGGGCTTCACTGTGGACGAGGAGGCCGTCAACGCGGCCATCGAGGCGGCAGTCAACCAGCTTAACGGCGGCAACCTGCCGTTAGAATAATCAACGCAGAGGGCGGGCCGGCTGGCCCGCCCTTTATTCTGCAAGAAGGAGGAACACGTCATGACCAACACCAAGGACATCGACGGCATCGCCCTGAAGCCGGGCGAGGAGCTGACCGAGGAGACCCTCGACGAGCTCAGCAACGGGAAGGGGGACGACGACCATGAGTAACAGCGCCCTGATCTCCTACACCAAGCTCAGCCCCAACCACTCGGGCAAGCGCACCAAGAAGATCGACACCATCACGATCCACTGTATGGCCGGCCAGCTCTCCGTCGAGAGCTGCGGCGCCCTGTTCGCTCAGAGCAGCCGGCAGGCGTCCAGCAACTACGGCATCGGCAAGGACGGCCGCATCGCCCTCTATGTGGACGAGGGCAACCGCTCGTGGTGCACGTCGTCCAACGCCAACGACCAGCGCGCCGTCACCATCGAGGTCGCCAGCGACGCCACTCACCCCTATGCGGTGAACAGCAAGGCATACGACGCGCTGCTGGATCTCGTGACCGACATCTGCAAGCGCAACGGGATCACCAAGCTCGTCTGGTCGACCAACAAAAACGAGCGCATGAACCACCTGAACGGCTGCAACATGACCGTGCACCGGGACTATGCGAACAAAGCCTGCCCGGGCGACTGGCTCTACAACCGCCACGGGGAGATCGCGGCCGAGGTCAACCGCCGGCTCGGATCCGGCAGCAGCACCCCCTCCACCGGGGAGACCACCGGCGGCACGGCCGACATCAAGATCGGCGACGTGGTGGAGTTCACCGGCACCAAGCACTACGTCAGCTCCACGGCCAAGACCGCGTCGAGCTGCAAGCCCGGCAAGGCCAAGGTCACGGCCCTCGCCAAGGGCAAGGCGCACCCCTACCACCTGATCGCCGTCTCCGGCGGCGGCTCCACCGTCTATGGCTGGACGGACGCGGCCAACATCAAGACCAGCGCGGCCGCCACGGCTACCTCGTACCTCGTGAAGGTGACGACCGACGTGCTGAACATCCGCAAGGGCCCCGGCACCAACTACGGCACCAACGGGGACATCCGCGACAAGGGCGTCTACACCATCGTCGCCGAGAGTGACGGGCCCGGAGCCTCCAAGTGGGGCAAGCTGAAATCCGGGGCCGGCTGGATCTCGCTGGACTACACCAAGAAGGTCTAATTGTGCAGTTTGCCACCGGCGCGGCGCGGATCGCCGCCGGCCGGAAGCCATGAAACCGTCAGAACACACAAAAAGAGCCCGCTCGGGAGTGATCCCGGGCGGGCTTTTTCTGTTTATGCGCTCATTCCTCTGTGGCGTCGTCCTCTGCCAGATCCTCGCCGTCCTCGCTCTGCGCTGACTCAGCAGCGGCCAGCTCGGCCTCGGTCGGATGGAAGCGGACGACATAGCCGTTGACATCATAGAAGCCGCCGAGGGCGACCGTGAAGATGTCCACGATCCAGCCGATCCCGAAGAAGCCGGCCGTCAGCGTCCAGATGACGCCCGTGCCGATCTTCCCCACATAGTACCGATGCACGCCGAGCACGCCGAGGAAAATGCACAGGGGCAGGACGACCGCCTTGCTTTTCGGCGAGGTGGGGCGCTGCGCTGCCGGCACGCTGGCCGACCGCTCACCGCCGCTGGTCGTGTACGACAGGCCCGTGCCGGGCACGCCGACGGTCGTGTGGCTTTTCCCGGTCGTGCTGACCGTGTGCTTCAGCCCCTTCGGGCCGAAGGTGACGCTCGCGCTCTTTTTATTCAAGTTCACACGGACGCCGGGGGCGATCTTTATGCTGCGCCTAAACCGTAAACCCATGAAATACTCCTCCTTCGCGGCCTGTTTGCGTTTTTTAGCGTTTAGCCATCTTTGGGATAATATTATCACGGTCGCCGTGTTATTGTCAACTCGGACTACCCATCTTTGACCTAAAAGGAGGAGACGGCTCAAGGTGAAGATATATAGGCCATACGGGCGGTGCAACATCTCGGGCGAGCGCGTCCGCGAGGCCAGAGAGCGGGCGGGCCTCTCGCAGGAGCGCCTCGCCTACAAGATCCAGATCGCGGGGCTCGACATCACGCAGAAGGCCATCAGCAGGATAGAGACCGGCGACCGCATTGTCGCCGACTATGAGCTCGAGTACCTCGCCGACGCCCTCGGCGTGGCCATCTACTACCTGCTCGGAAAAGAATGAAAGCAGCGCAGCCAGAGCGGCCGCGCTGCTTTTCTCTTGTCTCCCCTCTTGACTTTATACAACAAATGTTGTATAGTAAAGACACACGAAACAAAAGGGGAGGCGCTCAACATGGAAACGATCACCACCGGGAAACGCCTGAAGGCGCTGCGAGAGGATCGCGGCCTGTCTCAGTCGCAGCTCGCCAAGAAGGCCGACATCAACAGCCGAGTGCTCCAGACCTACGAGCAAGACGACCGAGACATCGCGGGGGCGAAGCTGAAAACGCTCCTCAAGGTCTGCGTCGCTCTGGAGTGCCGGCTCGAGGACATCGTCACAGACGACGAGACGCTGGCGCTGATCGCGGCATACAACAGGCGATGACAACGAAGGGCGGCCAGCCGGCCGCCCTTTTTTCTATTTCACGGAGGGATCACCATGGGGAAACACTTCAGCCACCTGACACCAACGCAGCGCACGCAGATCGACGCCTTCAGGCGGGCCGGCATGAAGGTCGTGGACATCGCCAAGGAGATCGGCGTCCACTACACAACCGTTTACCGGGAGCTCAAGCGGTGCACCTACGAGCACCTCAACAGCGACTACACAACCGAGATCCGCTACAACCCCGACGGGGCGCAGGCTCGATATGAGGCCAACCTGCGGGCCAAGGGCCCGGAGCTGAAGATCGGCAACGACTACGAGCTGGCCGACTACCTGATCGGCAAGATCCGGGACGAGAAGTACAGCCCCGAGGCGGCCATCGGCGAGGCCGAGGTCTGCGGCTGGCCCTTCCGGGTGCATATCTGCGCGAGCACGGCCTACAACTACATCCGGGCCGAGATCTTCGGCGACGATCTCACCGTGGAAATGCTGCCGCAGCATGGCAAGCGCCGCCGGAAGCCCGAGCGGCCAGAGGGCGCCATCCCGAGAAAGCCGGCAGGAAAGAGCATTGAAAAGCGGCCGGAGATCGTGAACACGCGCACGACCTTCGGCCACTGGGAAATGGACAGTCTCGAGAGCGGCAAGGGCTACAAGCGGACGTGGCTCATGCTGACCGAGCGAAAGACCCGCCGGGAGATCATCGTCTCCATGAAGGACAAGACGAGCGAGAGCGTCGTCCGGGCCCTCAACGGCATCGAGCGGAAACTGGGCGCTCTATTCCCGCAGATCTTCCTCTCCATCACCTGCGACAACGGCACCGAGTTCTCGGACGCTGAAGGCATCGAAAACAAGCGCCGAGGGAAAGGAAAACGCACCACCGTCTACTACTGCCACCCATACACGCCGAGCGAGCGCGGCACCAACGAAAACCAAAACGGCCTGATCCGGCGACTCGTCCCGAAGGGGACAGACCTCGGCACCCTCTCGCCCCAAGAGGTGAAGGCCGCCGAGGCATGGCTCAACAGCTACCCCCGCAAAATGTTCGGTTTTCTGTGCTCCGAGCAGCTTTTCCGGGAGGAGCTGGCCCTCATTCTGGCCCGCTGAAAAATTTTTTAGACTTTTTTAGCATTTACTCTTGACAAACGGCAAGTTTTTTCCACAAGGAGGCTGTTGAAAAGTGTGTGGACATTGTGGAAACTGTTGTGGACACTGTGCAAACTGACAAAGCGGCTGAAATTTCCCTATAATCAACAATATCTTGTGGCTTTCGACGGTAAAGAAAACAAATTATTGTGGTTTTCCCCGTTTATTCGCGGGATTTTTCCCGCAGCGTGGTCTATAATGCAGTCAGAGCCGCGGGAGAGGCGGCTCATCAGGATTTGCTGGGAAGGAGAGACCATGCAAGACAAAAGGAACCGGACCGTGCTGGAGTCCGGGCGCGTGCGATTTGTGCATTTGGACAAGATCCGGCCCAATCCCTCCCAGCCCCGGCGGGTCTTCGACCCGGCAGGGCTGCAGGAGCTGGCGGATTCCATCCGGCAGTACGGCATTTTGCAGCCCCTGACCGTGCGGCGGATGCCCGGCGGACTGGAGCTGGTGGCAGGGGAGCGGCGGCTGCGGGCCGCCAAGCTGGCGGGCCTCAAGGAAGTGCCCTGCATTTTTGTCACGGTGGACGAGATCCAGTCCGGAATGCTGGCCCTGGTGGAGAATTTACAGCGGCGGGACTTGGACTATATTGAAGAGGCCGAGGGCCTGGCCCGGCTGATGCGGCTTTACGGTTTGAGCCAGGAGCAGGCAGCCATGAAGGTGGGCAAGAGCCAGAGCGCCGTGGCCAACAAGCTGCGGCTTTTGAAGCATCCGCCCCAGGTGCTGGAGGCCTTGCGGAAGGGTGGCTTTTCCGAGCGCCACGCCAGGGCGCTGCTGCGCCTGCCGGTGGAGGGGCGGCTGGAGGCCCTGGAGGTGATGGCCGCCAGGCAGATGACCGTGGCCCAGGCCGAGCAGTACATCGAGTCGCTTTTGAAGCCGGCGGCCCAGCCCCAGAGCAAGCCCAAGTACATCTTCCGGGATGTCCGGGTGTTTTTGAACAGCCTGGACCGGGACCTGGACCTGATCCGCTCGGCGGGCATCCCCTGCGACCTGGGCCGGGAGGAGACGGAGCAGGAGATCGTCCTGACCATCCGCCTGCCCAAAACCAGGCCGGGAAAGACTGCCTGACGGCCTGGTCAGCGTCCATTTTCACTGCGCCCCATGGGATTCCATGGGGTTTTTTCGTTTATTTTGGGGGTAAATGTGCCGACGGCTCCATGGTGTGTTCTCACTATATGGACATTTGTAAATGTGACAAAAATCTTTTCCCAGTTAATCTCAGATTTGTGCTAGCGTACAAAAGTTGTGTTTGTTTCGAAAAAAACTTTGATTCTCCAGGTATACAGGATTATAATATGCCGTAATATCATAATTTCTCCTTTTTTACCGCTGGAGAAGACGAGGTGATTGGTATGCAGAAACCGCAAGGAGCTTTTTCCCCGTTTTGTGAGCATGACGCCTGCGGTATCGGTGCGGTGGTGTCCATCGAGGGCGTGGCCACCCACAAGACCGTGGATGACGCCTTAAAGATTGTGGAAAAGCTGGAGCATCGCGCCGGCAAGGACGCCCTGGGCGAAACCGGTGACGGCGTCGGCATTCTCCTGCAAATTTCCCACCGGTTTTTCTCCAAGGCGGCTGCAGCCCAGGGGATTTCTCTGGGTGAAGCCCGGGACTACGCCGTGGGTATGTTCTTCCTGCCCAATGAGACGCTGCCCCGGAGCCAAGCCAAGAAGCGGCTGGAGGTCATCGCCCGCAAGGAGGGTATGGAGTTCCTGGGCTGGCGGGACGTGCCCACCCGCCCGGAAATTCTCGGGAAAAAGGCGCTGGACTGTATGCCCTACATCGCCCAGTGCTTCGTGCGGCGGCCTGCCGACGTGGCCCAGGGCCTGGAGTTTGACAAGCGGCTCTATCTGGTCCGCCGGGAGTTTGAGCAGAGCAACGAGAACACCTACGTGGCCTCCTTCTCCAGCCGGACCATCGTCTACAAGGGAATGTTCCTGGTGGGCCAGCTGCGGAATTTCTACCTGGACCTTCAGGATGAAGACTACGAGTCCGCCATCGCCCTGGTCCACTCCCGGTTCTCCACCAACACCAACCCCAGCTGGGAGCGGGCCCACCCCAACCGCCTGATTCTCCACAACGGCGAGATCAACACCATCCGCGGCAACGCCGACCGGATGCTCTCCCGGGAGGAGACCATGTCCTCGCCGCTGATGGTCGAGGCCGCGGACCGGATTTTGCCGGTCATCAACGGCGCCGGCTCCGACTCGGCCATGCTGGACAACACCCTGGAATTTATGATGATGAACGGCATGGACCTGCCGCTGGCCATGATGGTTCTCATCCCCGAGGCCTGGAACCACAATCAGAACATGGACCGGAGCCGGCGGGACCTCTACCACTACTACGCCACCATGATGGAGCCCTGGGATGGCCCTGCCTCCATCGTCTTCTCCGACGGCGACCTGGTGGGCGCGCTGCTGGACCGCAACGGCCTGCGGCCCTCGCGGTACTATGTCACCTCCGACCACTATCTGATTCTCTCCTCCGAGGTGGGCGTTCTCGACATCGACCCGGCCATGGTGGTGAAAAAGGACCGACTGCGCCCCGGCAAGATGCTTTTGGTGGACACCAAGGCCGGGAAGATCATTGAGGACGGCGACCTCAAGGCCCATTACGCCGCCCGGCGTCCCTACGGCGAGTGGCTGGACCAGAACCTGGTCTATCTCAAGGACCTGCCGGTGCCCAACAAGAAGGTGGAAAAGCTCTCGGACCACCAGCGGGAGCGGCTCCAGCGGGCCTTTGCCTATTCCTACGAGGACTTGACCAACGTCATCCTGCCCATGGCCCGGGACGGCCAGGAGCCCACCTCCGCCATGGGCGTGGATATCCCGCTGGCAGTCCTCTCGGAGAAGCACCAGCCGCTGTTCCGCTATTTCAAGCAGCTCTTTGCCCAGGTGACGAACCCGCCCATCGACGCCATCCGAGAGGAGAGCGTCACCGATACCACGGTTTACGTGGGCTCCGACGGCAACCTCCTCCAGGACAGCCCGGAGAACTGCAATGTGCTGCAGATCAACAATCCCATCCTCACCAATGTGGATTTGATGAAGATCCGCTCCATGAATGAGCCGGGCTTCCGGGTGGAGACCATTTCCATCCTCTACTACAAGAATACGTCGCTGAAAAAGGCGCTGGATCACCTGTTCGTCAGCTGTGACCGGGCCTACCGCAACGGCGCCAATATCATCATTCTCTCGGACCGGGGTGTGGACGAAAACCACGTGGCCATCCCGTCGCTGCTGGCCGTGTCGGCCCTGGAGCAGTATCTGGTGCGGACCAAAAAGCGCACCGCCGTCTCGGTGATTTTGGAGAGCGCCGAGCCCCGGGACGTCCACCACTTCGCCACCCTCCTGGGCTACGGCGCCCGGGCTGTCAACCCGTATCTGGCATACGCCAGCATCCGCCAGCTGATCCACGAGGGCCTGCTGGACAAGGACTACACCGTGGCGGTGGACGACTACAACAAGGCTGTCCTCCACGGCATTGTGAAGATCGCCTCCAAGATGGGCGTCTCCACCATCCAGTCCTACGAGAGTGCCCAGATTTTCGAGATCGTCGGCATCCGGCAGGACGTGGTGGATCAGTACTTCACCAACACCGTCAGCCGCGTGGGCGGCGTGGGGCTGGAGGAGATCGCCGAGGGCGTGGAGTATTACCACAGCCGCGCCTTTGATCCTCTGGGCCTGGAAACCGACGCCACCATGGAGAGCGCCGGTTACCACCGCCTCCGGTGCGGCCCGGAGCAGGAAGACCATATGTATAATCCCCAGGTGGTGTGCCTTTTGCAGCGGGCCGTGAAGCGGGGCGACTATTCGCTCTTCAAGGCCTATTCCGCCCTGGTGGACAACGAGACACCCCACACCCTCCGGGGCCTTTTGGAATTTGTGTTCCCGGAGCAGGGCGTGCCCCTCTCCGAAGTGGAGCCGGTTTCCTCCATCGTCCGGCGCTTCAAGACCGGCGCCATGTCCTACGGCTCCATCTCCCAGGAGGCCCACGAGTGCCTGGCCATCGCCATGAACCGCCTGGGCGGCAAGTCGAACTCCGGCGAGGGCGGCGAAGAGCCGGCCCGGCTGAAGACGGACCGGTGCAGCGCCATCAAGCAGGTGGCCTCGGGCCGGTTCGGCGTCACCTCGGAGTACCTCACCTCGGCCCAGGAAATTCAAATCAAAATGGCTCAGGGCGCCAAGCCCGGCGAAGGCGGCCATCTGCCGGGGAAAAAGGTCTACCCCTGGATCGCCAAGACCCGCCACTCCACCCCGGGAATCCGGCTGATCTCCCCGCCGCCCCACCACGATATCTACTCCATCGAGGACCTCTCGCAGCTGATTTATGATCTGAAAAACGCCAACTGTCACGCCCGGATTTCGGTGAAGCTGGTCAGCGAGGCGGGCGTCGGCACCATTGCCGCGGGCGTAGCCAAGGCCGGCGCCCAGGTGGTGCTGATCTCCGGCCACGACGGCGGTACCGGCGCGGCTCCGGCCACTTCCATCCACAACGCGGGTCTTCCCTGGGAGCTGGGCCTCTCAGAAGCCCACCAGGCCTTGATCGAGAACGGCCTCCGGCAGCAGGTAGTGCTGGAGGTGGACGGCAAGCTGATGACCGGGCGGGACGTGGCCATCGCGGCCATGCTGGGCGCGGAGGAATTCGGCTTTGCCACCGCGCCCCTGATCACCCTGGGCTGCGTGATGATGCGGGTGTGCAATCTGGACACCTGCCCCGCCGGCATCGCCACTCAGAACCCGGAACTGCGGAAAAACTTCACAGGCAAGCCCGAATATGTGGAAAACTTTATGAAGTACGTGGCCCAGGAGCTGCGGGAGCTGATGGCCAAGCTGGGCGTGCGCACTGTGGACGAGCTGGTGGGCCGCACGGATTTCCTCCGCAAGCGCAAGAAGAGCGTCAGCGCCCGGGCCGAGGCCGTGGACATGACGCCGGTGCTGGGGTCGCCCCACGTGGGTGAGGCCCAGCGGTTCCACCCGGAGCTGGCCTATGACTTCCACCTGGAAAACACGCTGGACCAGCGGGTGCTGCTGGATCAGATGGGGAAGGCATTGGAGGCTGGTACGCCGGCATCGCTGGAAGTGGAGATCACCTCCACGGACCGGGCCTTCGGCACGCTCTTCGGCGCGGAGCTGACCCGCCGCTGGGGCAATTCCCTGGCGGAGGACACCTACCACGTCAAAGCCACCGGCGGCGGCGGGCAGTCCTTCGGCGCGTTTATCCCCCGGGGCCTGACGCTGGAGCTGGAGGGCGACAGCAACGACTACTTCGGCAAGGGCCTCTCCGGCGGCAAGCTGGCGGTCTACCCGCCCCGGGAAGCCCGCTATGCTGCCGGCGACAATGTCATCATCGGCAACGTGGCCCTCTACGGCGCCACCTCCGGCAAGGCCTTTATCTCCGGCGTGGCCGGGGAGCGGTTCTGCGTGCGCAACTCCGGCGCCATGGCAGTGGTGGAGGGCGTGGGCAACCACGGCTGTGAATATATGACCGGCGGCACGGTGGTCATTTTGGGCGAAGTGGGCGACAACTTCGCCGCGGGAATGTCCGGCGGCGTGGCCTATGTGCTGGACCGCCGCCACGACCTCTACCTCCGGCTCAACAAGGAGCTGGTGGAGATGGGGCCGGTCAGAGACAAGCACGACGTGCAGCTTTTGAAGACACTGATTTCCGAACACGTCTCCGCCACCCATTCCCAGGTGGGCCGGGAAATTCTGAACGATTTGGACGGCTGGCTGCCCAGCTTTAAGAAGGTCATCGCCAAGGACTACCGCCGGATGCTGGAGCGGATCTCCGCCATGGAGGCCAAGGGCATGGAGCGGGAAGAGGCGGAAATCGAGGCCTTTTACTCCATGACGGCCCGCTGAAGGAGGGAGAAACATGGGAAAAACCACTGGATTTATGGACTATGTCCGCCGGGAGGACCCGGTGCGGGACCCCCTGGAGCGGACGGAAGATTTTGAAGAGTTTCACGGCCAGCTGCCGCCGGAAAAGCGGCAGGAGCAGGGCGGCCGGTGCATGAACTGCGGCGTGCCCTTCTGCCAGTCCGGCATGGAGCTGGAGGGGAAGGTCTACGGCTGCCCGCTGCACAACCTGATCCCCGAGTGGAACGACATGATCTGGCAGTGCAACGGCGGCCACGCCCTCTCCCGGCTCTTAAAGACCAACAGCTTTCCCGAGTTCACCGGGCGGGTCTGTCCCGCCCTGTGCGAGACGGCCTGCGTCTGCGGCCTCCACGGCCAGCCGGTGACGATCCGGGAAAACGAGCTGGAGATCATTGAAAACGCCTTTGCCCAGGGGCTGATGCAGCCCCGGACCCCGGCGGTCCGCTCCGAGAAGACCGTGGCAGTGGTGGGCTCCGGCCCGGCTGGCCTGGCGGCGGCGGACCTCCTGAACCGCCGGGGCCACACCGTCACGGTGCTGGAGCGGGAGGACCGGCTGGGCGGCCTCTTGATGTACGGCATCCCCAATATGAAGCTGGACAAATCGGTCATTCTCCGGCGCATCGACCTGATGACCCGGGAGGGCGTCCGCTTCCGGGTGGGTGTGGACATCCAAGGCGACAGCGCCCAGGCGCTTCTGAACGAGTATGACGCGGTGGTCCTCTGCTGCGGCGCCACGGAGCCGCGGCCCTTCCCCCAGGCCGGAGAGGTGCCGGGCGTCCACTACGCGCTGCCTTATCTCAAGGCCTCCACCCAGGCGCTGCTGGGCGGCGTCGCTGACGAGGTCTTCTCTGCTGCCGGCAAGCACGTGGTGGTGGTGGGCGCCGGCGACACCAGCGCCGACTGCATCGCCACGGCCCTCAGGCAGGGAGCCAAGTCCGTCACCCAGCTGATCCGCAAGCCCCGGGAGCTGGTGGAGCCCCGGGAAAACCTCTGGGGAAACCCCATCCCCTTCCACGACTACGCCGAGGACGAGGCCGTGGCGAAATTCGGCCAGAGCCCCCGGCAGTATGAGACCGTGGTGGATCACATCGAAACCAACGAGGCGGGTAAGCTGGTGGGGGTCGTCACCGCCAAGACCCGCTGGACCACGCGGAACGGCAAGGCCAAAATGGAGGTGCTGGAGGAGGGAAAAACCCTGCTCCCCGCCGATCTGCTGCTGATCGCCAGCGGCTTTGCCGGATGTGAGAACTCCGTGCTGGAGTCCTTCGGCATCAGCCGGACGAAGCAGGGCTGCGCCGCCACCGTGGGCGACACCCACGCCACCGCCAATCCCCAGGTTTTCGTGGCCGGGGATATGCGCCGGGGCCCCTCCCTGGTGGTCTGGGCCATCGCCGAGGGCCGGGCCGCTGCCCGGGAAGTGGACGCCTATCTGCTGGGCTACTCCAATCTGTAAGGGTGCCAATAGTATGAAAAAAATCCTCCTGCTGGAGGATTTTTTTCTATGCTGCCGGGAAAATAGCAGGCGGAAAGGGATTTGACCTTTTCCCATAAATGGGGTAGAATAAGGAACGAATGGAGGGATTTGCATGGAGCTTCGCTGCCCGGTCTGCGCGGGCGAACTGACGCGGGAGGACCGCGTGTTTCGCTGCCCCCAAGGGCACAGCTTCGACGTGGCCCGTCAGGGATATGTGAACCTGTTGACCGTGGGCCAGAAGCACAGCAAATCCCCCGGCGATACCAAAGAGCAGGTTTTGGCCCGGCGGGCGTTTTTGTCCGGCGGGTATTATGCCCCCATCGCCGAGGTACTCTGCCGCCTGGTGCTGCCCCTCCGGCCCAAGGCCGTGGTGGATGCAGGCTGCGGCGAGGGGTATTACCTCCGGTGCCTGCGCGGAGCCTGGCCCCAGGCGGATTACCTGGGCCTGGATATTTCCAAGGAGGCGGTGCGCTGCGCTGCCGGCGCCGACAAATCCATCACCTGGATCACCGCCACGGCAGCCAGCCTGCCTCTGCCGGATGGCTGCGCCGATGTGGTGCTTTCCATGTTCGCCATGACGGCAGCGGCGGAGTTTGCCCGGGTCTTGGCCCCCGGCGGCCATTTTCTCCAGGTGCTGGCCGGGCCGGACCACCTGTTGGGCCTCAAGTCCATCATCTACCCGGAGCTATTCCACCGGGAGAAGACAGTCCACCCGGCGCTGCCGGGCTTTTCCCTGGCCCACAGCGAGACGCTGGAATTTTCCTTTGCCCTGGAGGGAGAAGCGGTGCAGCATTTGCTCTATATGACGCCCCATGTCTACCGCATCGGTCAGGCGGGGGCGGAGCGGCTGCGCCAGACCACCCAGCTCTGTGATAAGGCACAGGTGATTTTGAATTTATATTGCAAGGAGTAGCCCATGCTGGAGAAACTAAAGGCGGTGGAAGACCGCTATAACGAGATGGCGGAGCGGGCGGCCCAGCCGGATTTTTACGCCGATCCCCAGGCCGCGGCCAAGCTCCTGCGGGAACAGCGGCAGCTGGAGCCGCTGATGAACGCCTACCGCAGCTACTGTAAGACCCGGCAGGAGGCGCTGGACCTCCGGGAAATGCTGGACGGTCAGCTGGAGGAGGAAATGCGCCAGCTCTGCCAGGAGGAGTACACCCAGGCCAAGAAGGACCTGGAGGCCCTGGAGGAGGAGCTGAAAATCCTGCTGCTGCCCCGGGACCCCAACGACGACAAGGACGTCATTGTGGAAATCCGCGGCGGCGTCGGCGGGGAGGAGAGCGCCCTCTTTGCCCACTCGCTGTTTCGGATGTACTCCATGTACGCCGACCGCCGGGGCTGGAAGGTGAGCCTGCTCAACTATAACGAGACGGAGCTGGGCGGCGTCAAGGAGGCCGACTTTGTGATCTCCGGCGACGGCGCCTATTCCCGGCTGAAATTTGAGTCCGGCGTCCACCGGGTGCAGCGGGTGCCGGAGACGGAGTCCGGCGGGCGCGTCCACACCTCCACCGCCACCGTGGCGGTGCTGCCGGAGATGGAGGCCGTGGATGTGGACCTCCGGCCCGAGGACATCGAAATGCAGGTGTTCCGCTCCAGCGGCGCCGGCGGCCAGCACATCAACAAGACCTCTTCGGCGGTGCGGCTGATCCACAAGCCCACGGGGATTGTGGTGTCCTGCCAGGAGGAGCGCAGCCAGGTGCAAAACCGGGAGAAATGTATGCAGATGCTGGCCAGCAAGCTCTATGAGATCGAGCAGACCCGCATCAACGACCAGGTGACCAGTGAGCGCCGCAGCCAGGTGGGCACCGGTATGCGCAACGAGCGCATCCGCACGTATAATTTCCCCCAGGGCCGCGTCACCGACCACCGCATCGGCCTGACGCTCTATCAAATCGACAGCATTATGGACGGCGACCTGGACCCGATCATCGACGCCCTCGTCACCGCCGACCAGGCGGAGAAGCTGAAGCATTCCCAGTCATAGGGGCCGATGACGGAGAGGTGTTGCAGGCAGTTGCAATTCTCGCAAGTCTTCCGCACAACGCACTGCGG